>NZ_JACSQZ010000009.1 GCF_014836325.1 Clostridium gallinarum | reverse complement strand
AGGTTGATAGGTCAGAGGTGTAAGTGTGGTAACATATTTAGCTGACTGATACTAATAGGTCGAGGGCTTGACCAAAAAAAGTTATTAATTCATGTGCAATTTTCAGAGAACACTCTGAAGGAAACTCACTAAGCAAAGCTTAGGAGTACAAGATTCTTAGCCAAATCAAAGATTTGGAGAATCATAGCATCTGGTGATGATGGCGTAGAGGAAACACTCCTTTCCATTCCGAACAGGAAAGTTAAGCTCTACAGCGCCGATGGTACTGCATGGGAGACTGTGTGGGAGAGTAGGACGTCGCCAGGTTATTATGGCTCGATAGCTCAGTCGGTAGAGCAGAGGACTGAAAATCCTCGTGTCCCTGGTTCGATTCCTGGTCGAGCCACCAGGTATGGCGCTATAGCCAAGTGGTAAGGCAGAGGTCTGCAAAACCTTTATTCCCCGGTTCAAATCCGGGTGGCGCCTCCAAATAAAAATCCTACAAGATTATTTGTAGGATTTTTTTGTTATTTTAAGAGATTATACATATACAAATTTACTAATTAAATTATTTAAAAATCACATCTTTTTGAATTAATAAATCATCTTTAGAAGAAAACTTAAATTTACTTCCTATTGGCAAAGTTATATTAGGATAATCATGACCAATTTTAACACCTTGAATTATTGGGATATTAAAAGGCGAAAGTTTTTCTTTGAGGATTTCCTCAACAGTTATATTATTATTTTTATTTATGCAATTAGTAAAATATCCAATTATTATTCCAGATAGTTTTGTTATTTTTCCACAAGATATGAGTTGTGATAGCATTCTATCCACAGCGTAGGGGCTTTCATCCACATCTTCAATGAGAAGAATGTTATTATTAAAGTTTATTTCATATGGAGTACCTATAGTATAACAAATAATTGATAAGTTTCCTCCTACAATATTCCCAGAGAAATCCTTTTTGTTCCAGATTAAATAATTATTACAGCAAATATCATTTAAATTATAGATAATTTTCGTTTTAGTATGTGTAAGTAGTTTTAGAAAAAATTCTTTTGTTAATAAATCATAGAAATTAGATGTTATCATTGGACCATGAAAAGTTGGAAAGTTACATTTATTACTTATATAGTTTAAGAGTAAAGTTATATCACTATAGCCGAAGAATGGTTTAGGATTATTTTTTATACCTTTTAAATCTAAATAAGGAACCATTCTAATTGAACCATAGCCACCTCTAAGGCAAACTATTGCATCTATATTTTTATCTAAAAACATAGAATTTAAGTCTTCTGCTCTATCCTTATCATTTCCTGCTAAATAGCCATTTTTATCGTATAAGTGTTTTCCTTTCTTTATTTTAAAACCTAGATTTTGAAAGATTTCTATCTTTGAATCAATTATTTCTGGAGATTCTGGAGAAGCAGGAGCTACTATTCCAATTGTTGCTGATTTTTCTAGAGGTTTAAGTTTTCTTTTAAACAAAAAATACACCTACTTTTATAATAGTTATATTTTAATATATTATAAAAAAATAAAGCTAGTACAAAGCTAGCTTTATTTTTATGTGAACATATCTTTTTTATAAAGTAAGTAAGCTGTGCCAAAGGTTAAAACCAATGTTATAATCATAGTTATTTCAAAACCATATTCATTATTTATAAGAGGCATTCTGATGAAGTTCATACCGAATATACCACCAATAACTGTTGGTATAGCCATTAATATAGTTACAGAAGCTAATACTTTCATAACTATGTTTAAATTATTAGAAATAACAGAAGCAAAGAAATCCATTGTACTAGCAAGTATATTACTATAAATTTCAGTCATTTCTATTGCTTGTTTATTTTCTATAATTACATCTTCTAATACATCTTGATCTTCTTCATATTTTTGCATTATATCAAGCTTTAACATTTTTTCTAATGTTATTTCATTAGCTTTAAGTGAAGTTGAGAAATAAACTAAAGATTTCTCAAGTGAATGTAATTGTATTAATTCTCTATTTTTCATAGATTTATGAAGCCTTTTTTCAATCATTAAACTTTTCTTATCTATTTGTCTTAAATAAACTAGATAAGAGTTAGAAATTTTACTTAATATTTGTAATATAAATCTTGATTTTTTAAAAGTATAAAATGATTTTACCTTTCCATTTATAAAATCTGTTAGTATTCTACTATTTTTTAAGCAAACAGTTATTATTTGTTTTTCAGTATGTATTATAGCTAAAGGATATGTATCATATGTCAATGAGTTATCTTCCATTTCAGTAAATGGAATATCTACTATAACTAATAAACAATTGTCCTCAATATCTATACGTGAGGTTTCTTCATCATCTAAAGGAGCCTTTAAAAAGGATAATGGCACTCCAGTTTTTTTTGAAATCAAAATTAATTCCTCATCAGATGGAGCTATTATATTTATCCAAGATCCTGATTCTAAGTTATCTAATGATTTTAGTGAAGGGTTATTTTCACCAATACTTTTATATATTTGTATCATGTTTAAACCTCCTAAATAGATTACATAGATAATTATACTATTTATTATCGATTTTGTGATAAAATTAATAAATTTAATTTTTATTTTAAATATGAAGATAATTGAAGTAATTCATAGTAAATATACAAATGAATAGAATAATTCATTATAACTTTGAATAAAGGCAAAAATATAATCTTTATTAGATGAAAACAAATCTGGTCAAATATAAAAATAATTAGTATAATCACGATATTGCTTATTAGACTGGAGTAATATTTAATGGGGGATTAATGAGAAAATGATGCATAGAGAAATTGTTGCAAAAAAAAGAG
Organism: Clostridium gallinarum; assembly: GCF_014836325.1. GTDB lineage: Bacteria > Bacillota > Clostridia > Clostridiales > Clostridiaceae > Clostridium > Clostridium gallinarum. Next base: position 76,634 of record NZ_JACSQZ010000009.1, on the reverse strand, counting down.
TTCCTGTTATAACAATGATTTTATTTTCAATTACAGCTATACTTTATTTAGCTGAAGCTGTTGAAAGATCTAAATATAATCAGCATATAATTGGACACATATTTAATGGAGCTTTAATAATAATAACTACAGTATTAGTAGTAAGAGAGATAAGAAGTTGTTTTGTTTCTTATAAATATGCAGTTATTGCGGACAAGCTTATAATTAATTTGATAAGTAATAAAGAAGAAAAAAATTTAGAGAGTATAAGGATGTCAGATGTAGTTTATATAGGACCAAAATCTAATATACCTTCTGAATATAAGTTTATTCATAGATACAAGAAATATTTGTGCAATAGAGTTGGAGCTAGATCTTATTATTGTATTTATAAGAATGGAAATAAATTTGAAAAGATAAAATTCCAACCAAGTGACAAGTTTATTGATAAAATAATAAGACATGGCAAATTACAGTGTAAATTAAATAGAAGTATATAAAAAATAGGCTCTATCTAGAGCCTATTTTTTATAGAATTCATTTTGAACTTCTACAAGAAGAGTTTCTTTTGAAATAATATCATATCCTGTAAAAGCAAGAGCAAAGGCTACTTTTAAAGCTTCTTCTATAGCATAATCAGATATAGTAGCTTTAGCAAAATCTTTGGTGCCATATTTTATGTTATTATCTTTAATTATAGAAAAGAAAGGTTGAATGCTTGGAACCTTTTTACTTACTATTCCAAGGCTTAAACCAGAAGATATATCTCTTGGTCCATCAATATTAATAATGCCTGTTTCTTTTAAATTATGACTAAACAATCTATTTAGAGTCCTATTAGTAATTAATTCTTCATTTTCAGGTTCATAAAGGGAAATTGTATTTTGAACTCTAATTAGCTTAGATACATAAATAGCAATTTCTCTTAATTTATTTTCTACAATTCTAGCTACATCCATTTCTTTAGATCTTATATAAAACTTAGCTTCTGATTCTATGGGTAATAGTAAAGGGGTAAATCCACCTTTAGATAATATTGAGTTTACTTCAACATCTTTAGGAAACCCTTTTAATAATGAATTTAAAATATTGAATGTTAAAAGGATACCGTCTAATGATGTGTAATTATCTTTATTTAAAAAGCTAAGCCCACTATTTCCTAAAAATTTAATGCTTAATGGAATAATTGCAGAAGAACTTCCACTTTCACAGGTTACAACATCAGGGTGAGCAGCTAGAACTATGTCTATATCATCGAAAACTCCTTGTTTCACCATAACAGATTTTGTACCACCTAAATATTCCCCAGGACAGCCTATTAAGATAACGGATCCACCTATTTTATTAATAATAGAGCTTAAAGCTAAAGAGGCAGCTACAGATGTAGTAGTTAGTAAATTATGTCCAGTAATATGACCTTCATTTTCTATGGCATCATATTCACATAGAAAACAAACCTTAGGGCTTCCATTTCCTTTAGAGGCATAGAAAGAATTTTTTAAATCAAGAAAATTCTTTTCTACTTCAAAATTATATTTTTCTAAAAGATTGCAAATATAATTACAAGAATTAGTTTCTTCATAACTTTTTTCTGGATTTTCATATAAAAATTTATTTAGAGTTTTTAAATCATCTTTATATTTTTCTATATATGTTATCATTTCTTGTTTCATTTTAATTTCCTCCCAATTTATTATGTTTTTAATTTTCCCTAAATAGAGATTAATTATTTATTTTTTTAGAAATTAAAAGAGTTTAGATTAAAAGTAGAGAGTAATAAAGATAAATTTCTAATAAAGTATAAATTTTATAATAAGGGTGAGAATTATAATAAAAAAGAAAAAAGGGTGGGTTTATGTATTTAATAAATAAATCAATTGATGAAAGTAAAAATAAATGTATGACTTGTAGAAAAGAGTTAAATTTAGGTGGTATAATTGCTAATGAGAGTTTATTATGTCATAATTGTTATGATATAATTTCAAGGATTAAAGTAAATGATTTAGAATATGATTTTTATAAAGAAAGAATAAAAATAGGACTTTTAAATAAATACAAACTAATAATATGAGGTAAAAAATGAAACAAGGTAAATTTATAGTTTTTGAAGGCGGAGAAGGTTCAGGGAAAAGCACTATATTAGAAATGATATATGAATTTTTGCTTGAAGAAGGAATAGATTGTATTAAAACTAGAGAACCAGGTGGTATAAGAATTTCAGAAAATATAAGAAGTATAATTTTGGATAAAGAAAATACGGAAATGGATAGTAAAACAGAAGCTTTGTTATATGCAGCAGCTAGAAGACAACATTTAGTAGAAAAAGTTATTCCAGAACTAAAAAGTAATAAGATAGTTTTATGCGATAGATTTATTTTCTCTTCATTAGCTTATCAAGGGTATGCAAGAGAAATTGGAGTTAATGAAATATTTGAAATTAATAAATTTGCAGTAGGAGAATACATGCCTGATTTAAATATTTTATTTGATGTATCTCCAGAAGTAGGATTATCAAGAATAAATAAAAATAAAGATAGAGAAGTTAATAGATTGGATTTAGAAAAAATTGATTTTCATAACAAGGTAAGAGAAGGGTATCATAAATTAGTAGAGGAAAATAAAGAAAATTTCCATGTTATTAATGCTGAAAAATCTATAGAAGAAGTTTTTAATGAAGTTAAGAATGTAATTTTAAAGTTTATAAAATAAAATAAAATATAATATAAACTTTTTAATTAATTTATATATCTTTTGTGTTAAAATATTATAAAGAGAATATTTTACGGAGGGGTTAATATGAAATTAGTAATAGCTATGGTACAAGATGATGATGCGTTAGATTTAGTAGATGCAATTACTGAAGCTGGGTTTAGAGTAACTAAGTTAGCATCAACTGGTGGTTTTTTAAAATCTGGTAATACAACATTAATAATTGGTGTAGAGGCAGATAAAGTACAGAAGGTTATAGATGTAGTAGAAGATATTTGTAAAACTAGAAAGCAAATTATAACTACGCCAACTCCTATAACTGGAAATATGGATATGTATATGTCTTATCCAATTGAAATTGAAGTTGGAGGAGCAACAATATTCGTAGTAGATGTTGATCAATTCATTAAAATATAACTTTTTGGAGGGTGTAATGGGGAACTTTATTGGACATAAAATGATAATAGATAGTTTCAAAAAAAGAGTAGACTTAGGTGAAATTTCCCATGCACATATAATTGTAGGACCTAATGGTATTGGAAAAAGTAACTTAGCTAATAAATTTGCTAGAAATATATTAGGTAAGTTAGAAGAAAAAGAGTACATTGATATTATAAATTATAGGTGTAAAAAAGCTTCATTTGGGGTTGATGACGTTAGAGAAATTGTAGAGGAAATCAATAAGAAGCCTTTTGAGGGAGATAAAAAGGTAATTATAATTTATGATGGAAATAAATTAACAGTACAAGCACAGAATGCACTTCTAAAAACTATAGAAGAGCCTCCTAAAGGTGTTTTTATAATATTATTATGTGAGAGTTTAGAATTAATTTTAGATACTATAAAATCAAGATGCCAAATTTATAAGTTATCGCCTTTAAATAAAGAAGAAATAAGAGTTTATTTAGATAATATAAATAATAGTGATTTTACTGAAGAAGAAATTAATGCTGCTATTGCTTATAGTGAAGGGGTTCCAGGGAGGGCTGAGGCCTTCCTTAAAGACTCATCATTAAAAGAATTAAGAAACATTTTAGAAGAACTTTTATATTTAATAATTAAGAGTAACTCTATAGAACTTTTAGATTTTGAAACAAAAATAGTAGCGTTTAAGGATAAAAAAGAAGATATATTAAACATTTTAGCCTCCTTTATAAGAGATATAATAGTTTATAAAGAAATCGATGATGTTAATGGAATAATAAATGGGGATAAGGTTGAAAGTATAAAAAAATTAGCTATTGAAATGTCCTATAAGAAACTTAATAATATTATTGATAAAATAGGAGAGGCTAGAAAGTCATTACTAAGCAATTCTAATTTTCAATTAACTATTAGGGTTATGCTTATAGGTTTTATGGAGGTTTAATAATGATAAATGTAATAGGTGTTAGATTTAAGAAGGCCGGAAAGATATATTATTTTGATCCGAGCGATTTAGATATTAAAAAAGGTGATTTTGTTGTTGTTGAAACGGCAAGAGGAATAGAATTTGGAGAGTGTGTTATAGGTATAAAGGAAATACCTGAAACAGATATAGTTGCTCCATTAAAGAGTGTTATTAGAGTAGCTCAAGAAGAAGATATAAATAAACATAAGGAAAATAAGGTAAAGGAAAAAGATGCATTAGACATATGTTTAAAGAAAATAGAAGAACATGGTCTAAATATGAAGTTAATAGATGTAGAGTATACATTTGATAATAATAAAGTTATATTTTACTTTACGGCTGATGGAAGAGTTGATTTTAGAGAATTAGTTAAGGATTTAGCAACTATCTTTAAGACAAGAATAGAACTTAGACAAATTGGAGTAAGAGATGAAGCTAAAATGCTTGGGGGATTAGGTCCTTGTGGAAGATCTTTATGCTGTTCTACATTCTTAGGAGATTTTGCCTCAGTATCAATAAAAATGGCTAAAGAACAAAACTTATCACTAAATCCAACTAAAATATCTGGTATATGTGGAAGACTTATGTGTTGTTTAAATTATGAGCAAAGTACTTATGAAGATATAAGAAAGAGATTACCTAAGGTTGGATCTATAGTGAAAATGGGTGACTTCAGTGGTGAGGTTATAGGTAATAATACTGTTAAAGAAAACGTAAAAGTTAAATATAGAAGAGGCGATGAAGAGGTCGTAGAAGAATTCAAGATAGATGATATAGAATTAATTGAGGGTGGATATGAAGATTCTGTAGAAGAATCTGAAATTAAATTAGAAATAGATTCACCAGAAGATAAAAATCTAATAAAAGATTTAATAAAAGATAATTAAGGGGGAGGGGATTAAATGAAGGTGGTATTAAAGGTTTCAAATCTTAATACAAATGATGATGTTATAAGTATAAAAGATGTGATATCTCATAATGAAGGTGTTATTGCTTGCGAAATAAGTATAGCAAAAAAAGAAGTTAACATTGTTTATGATGAGAAAGCTACGCTTTTAGATAACATAATAGCATCTATTGAAGAACTTGGTTACAGTGTTAACTAAAATAATATTTTAATATTTATCGTGAGGTCTTTTAAAATTTTTACCCATATGATAAAATAGGTATGGAAATAGATTCATAATATTAGGAGGTACTAACAATGGCATTTAAAATCGAAGATTCATGCATCAACTGTGGTGCTTGCGCTGCAGAATGTCCAGTTAATGCTATAAGCCAAGGAGATACTCAATTCGTTATCGATGAGGATACTTGCATAGATTGTGGAAACTGTGCAAATGTTTGTCCAGTAGGAGCTCCGGTACAAGCATAATTCTACATAAAGAACCGCTATTATAGCGGTTCTTTATTATTTTCTTTTAATAATAGTACAGTTTTATTATTAGAAAAGTCTAAATCATTAGTATAGATATAATTAGATTCAGAATAAAGTACATTTTTACAAGAACATAAAAATTTTAATGGACCATCTAAATAAAAATACTGTGAAGTTGTTTTAAAACTCATAGGAATTATATATTTAGGATTAATATAGGAAGCTAGTTTAAAAGCAGAAATCCCATCTAAACAAAAATGTCCACCTATAGGTATAAATAAAATATCAATATTTGATAATTTCTTTATCATATCTTCGCTTAATATATGTCCAAGGGATCCAAGATGGCAAAGTTTAAGATCATCTATTTCTAATGTATAAATTATATTTTCACCTCTTTTAAATCCATTATTATTATCTCTAAAACTATTAAATCCCTCAATATAAAAATCTTTATTTTCAAATTTAGTAGCTGAGTTAATTATTTTACAGTTATTATTCATATAATAATTAATGATTTCATTATTATGAGAGTGACTAAAGGTAATTATATCAGTATTTAAATCATATTTTTGTATATAGGGATAAATTTGTATTGGGTCAATAAGTATTTTTTTTCCTAATGAACTTTTTATTAAAAAACTAGTATGACCAAGCCATTTAATTTCCATATAAAACACCTCTTATATAGTTTAAACCAAAAAGGAAAACATAATTCTAATAAAATATAATAATTAGACATAATAGAGCTAATAATATATAATAAAAGTCAAAGAAGGTCAATTTTAAAATTAAGTTTAAGAAGGTGAATATATGGCAAGAATTTCAGATACAATAGAAAATTTTATAAAAGATTTATTAAATCAAAAAAGAGAAAGTCAGATATTAATTCAGAGAAATGAATTAGCAGATAAATTTTCCTGTGCGCCATCTCAAATAAATTATGTTTTAACTACTAGATTTACTTATGAAAAGGGATATATTATAGAAAGCAAAAGAGGTGGGGGAGGATGTATAGTTATAAAAAAAGTAACATACGAAGATAGGTCTGAAAGATTAAAATTAATAAATAATTCAATAGGAGAAAGTATTACCTATGGAAATTCTTTATCTATTTTAAATCATTTAAAAGATACTAAATCTATTACTGATAAGGAATGTGAGATTATTAAGATTTCTTTAAATGATAGAACTTTAGCATCAGTTGAAGATAAAAATAAACTTAGAGCAGATATGCTTAAGGGAATTTTAGCAATAGTGTTATCTTAATGTATGTTATAGATAGTTATCTGTTAATATAATTTAGCAATAGGGTATGGAGGTATTTATGGTTTTTGATAAATTTACAGAGAGATCACAAATAGTGCTTTTGGAAGCTCAAAAGGAGTCACAGTACTTTAAACATGGATATATAGGAACAGAACATGTTCTTTTAGGGATATTAAAGGAAGGCGGTTTTGCTAAAAAAGTATTATATATTAATGGAATAACTATAGATAAAGCTAGAGATTGTATAGATGAATATTTAGGGTTTGGTGATATAGATATTTCAATTGGAGAAATGCTTTTAAATCCAAAAACTAAAAGAGCATTTGATGACAGTTTAACTAAATCTATGATGTATAATCATAATTATATAAATCCTGAACATATTCTTTTAGCATTATTAGATGATATTGAGAGTATAGCATATACTATAATTTCTAGTATGAAAGTAGATTTAAAAATTGTGAGGAGCGAGCTTACTAATTTTTTAAATAAAAATACTGTGAAAGATTTAAAGTCATCAGATGATAAAAATAAAAAAAGCGGAGTTAAAACTCCTATGTTAAATCAATATGGTAAAAACTTAACTTTATTAGCAAAGGAAGGTAAGTTAGATCCTGTTATAGGTAGAAAAAAAGAAAATAAGAGAATTCTTGAGATATTATGTAGAAGAGGGAAAAATAATCCTTGTCTAATAGGGGAACCTGGAGTTGGTAAAACTGCTGTTGTAGAAGGGTTAGCTCAAATGATAGCAGAAGGAAATATTCCTGAAATATTAAAAGATAAATCTGTAATATCATTAGATTTAACAGCAATGATAGCAGGAGCTAAATATAGAGGGGAATTTGAAGACAGATTAAAAAAGGTAATGGATGAAATAATAAATTCTCAAGAAGTTATTGTGTTTATAGACGAAATTCATACCATAGTTGGAGCTGGTGGTGCTGAAGGAGCAATAGATGCATCAAATATACTTAAGCCAGCATTAGCTAGAGGTGAAATAAAGTGTATTGGAGCTACAACTATAGATGAATATAGAAAATATATAGAAAAAGATTCAGCATTAGAAAGAAGATTTCAACCAGTTATGGTAGAAGAGCCATCATTAGAAGAAACATTAGAAATATTAAAAGGACTTAGAGAAAAATATGAAGTTCATCATATGGTAAAAATTGAAGATCAAGCTTTAGAGGCAGCTGTTGAATTATCAAGTAGGTATATAACAGATAGATTTATGCCAGATAAGGCTATTGATTTAATAGATGAAGCTTCAGCAAAGGTTAGAATTGAAAATTTAGTTTCTTCACCAGAAGTAGTTGACTTGAAAAAAAGCTTAGATGATATTTGTAGATATAAAAAGCTTGCAATTAAAAGTCAAAGCTTTGAAAGAGCAGCTTATTTAAGAGATGAAGAAAAACAAATAAAAGATAAGTTAGATACATTAAAAGGCACCTATAATATAAGTGAATTTAATAATGTAGTAAATAAAGAACAAATAGCAAGAGTAGTATCAGATTGGTCAAAGATTCCTGTTGAAAAGCTAACTGAAGAAGAATCAGAAAGGCTATTGAGATTAGAAGATATTCTTCAAGAGAGAGTTATAGGTCAAAAGGAAGCTGTAACTTCTGTATCAAAAGCTGTGAGAAGAGCAAGGGTTGGGTTAAAGGATCCTAATAGACCTATAGGGACATTTATATTTTGTGGGCCAACTGGAGTTGGGAAAACAGAGCTTTCTAATACATTGGCAGAAGTAATGTTTGGGAATAAAAAAAATTTAATACGAATAGATATGTCTGAATACATGGAAAAACATTCTGTATCAAGACTTATAGGAGCACCTCCAGGATATATTGGATATGAAGAAGGAGGACAGTTAACTGAATCTGTTAGAAGGAATCCTTATTCTGTAGTTTTATTAGATGAAATCGAAAAGGCTCATCCAGATGTATTTAATATTTTACTTCAAATTATGGAAGACGGGAAGTTAACTGATAGTAAAGGTAGAACTGTTAATTTTAAAAATACTATTATTATAATGACATCAAATGTTGGAGCTCATGATATTAAAAAGCAAAGTACAGTTGGATTTTTAAATGAGGGTGCTTTTGAAAAGAATGAATATCAAAATATGAAAAAAAATATAATGGAAGAAATAAAAAAGCAATTTAAACCAGAATTTTTAAATAGAGTAGATGAAGTAATAGTTTTTGAAAAATTAAAAGATAAGGATATATTAAAAATTATTAATTTAATGCTTAATAATACAATAGATAAATTAAGAGAGAGAAAGATAACAATAAATTTAAATGAAGAGAGCAAAAAGTTTTTGGTAAATAAAGGGGTAGATATTAATTATGGAGCAAGACCTTTAAGAAGAATAATTGCAAAAGAGTTAGAAGATAAGTTGAGTGAGGAAATGCTAAAAGGCTGTATTAAGGGTGGAGATAATTTAGAAGTTTATTGCAATGGAGAAGAACTTTATTTTAAGCATATATCATAGTATAGAGAAAGATTTCTTTTAGGAAATCTTTCTTTTGTTTGTAATAATAAAATATTAATAGTTTAATACTATAAAAAAGATAATAAATATAGAATTAATAAAAATTATTATATAAAAATAGTTGCAATTTAAAATATAGAAGCATATAATTAATATAAAGAATATACCCCTGGGGGGTAGGAGGAGAGAAGTATGAGTAAAGAGATAAAACATAAAGAACTTATAATAATTGGTGGTGGCCCAGCTGGTTTAACTGCTGCTATTTATGCAAGTAGAGCAAAGTTAGATATGCTTTTAATAGAAGATCAAATAGTAGGTGGGCAAGTTAGAAATAGTTATACAATTGAAAACTACCCAGGATTTAAAAGTATTTCAGGTTCAGACCTTGCTGATGTAATGCAACAACAAGCAGAAGAGCTTGGGGCTGAAATTGATGAGTTTGATATGATTGAAAAAGTTAATTTTAGTGACGATGAAAAAATAATCGAAACTAGTAGTTATATATACAAAGCAGATTCAGTAATTATAGCAACAGGAGCAACTCCTAGAAAATTACCTATCCCGAATGAAGAAAAATTCTCTGGAAAGGGAATACATTATTGTGCAGTATGTGATGGAGCAATGTATGAAGGAAAAGTAGTTGGTGTAGTTGGAGGAGGAAACTCTGCATTAGAGGAAGCTTTATTCCTAACTAAGTTTGCATCTAAAGTATATATGATAAGAAGATATGACTATTTCAAGGGAGAAAAAACAACTATAGATGAGGTTATGAATCATCCTAAAATAGAAGTATTATTTAATGAAGATTTGGTTAATGTTGATGGTGAAGATTTCATGCAAAAAGCTATAATAAAAAATACTATAGATGGTAGCGAAAAAGTAATGGATATGGATGCTATATTTGGATTCATAGGAACAGAGCCAAAAACAGCTCATTTTAAAGAATTTATAGAATTAACACCTACAGGTAATATTAAAACAGATGAACTTATGAGAACTAAGGTTCATGGAGTTTTTGCAGCTGGAGATGTTAGGGAAAAGGAATATAGACAAATAACAACAGCAGTTGCTGATGGAACTATAGCAGCATTACAAGCAGAAAAAGTTATAGTTGAAAAGAAGAAAAGTAAGTAATAAATAAAAAAGTAAATTAAGCAAAATAAGGAGAGATAATATGATAAAAATATATTCAACTTCATGGTGTCCATCATGTGTAAAGGCAAAAAAGTTTTTCGATATGAAAGGCTGGGAATACAAAGAAATAAACGTAGCAGATAAACACGAAGATAGAGAAGAAGTATTTAAGGTTTCAGGACAAAGAACTGTTCCTGTTATTGATATAGATGGAGAGATAATAGTAGGGTTTGATAAAAATAAAATAGAATTAGCAAAGAAGTAAGAAAGGGGCAAACAATGTTTAATTGTATAGTAGGAGAGGAATTAACTTTTAAAAATTTAGTTAATGGTCAATGGATAACAAGTAGTAGTAATAAATTTATAGATATTTATTCACCTATAGGAAATTGTTTGGTAGGAAAAGTTCCAGCCATGACAAAAGAAGAGGTAGACTTTGCAATTAAGAGTGCAGATGAAGCTCAAAAATTATGGAAAAACGTTCCTGTAAATGAAAGAGCAGAAATATTATATAAGGCAGCAGACTTATTAATAGAAAAAGTAGATGAAATGTCAGATATAATGATGAGAGAAATTGGAAAAGATAAGAAATCTTCTGAATCTGAGATATTAAGATCTGCTGATTATATTAAGTTTACAGCTGATACAGCAAAAAATCTATCTGGTGAAAGTATTCCAGGAGATAGTTTCCCAGGGTTTAAGAAAAATAAGATATCTTTAGTTACAAGAGAAGCTTTAGGTGTAGTTTTAGCTATATCACCATTTAACTATCCAATAAATTTAGCAGCTTCAAAAATTGCACCTGCTTTAATTGCAGGAAATTCAGTAGTTTTAAAGCCTGCAACACAAGGAAGTTTATGTGGATTGTATTTAGCTAAAGTATTTGAACAAGCAGGAGTTCCAGCTGGAGTATTAAATACTATTACTGGAAGAGGTAGTGAAATAGGAGATTATATAGTTACTCATCCTGAGATTGACTTTATAAACTTTACAGGAAGTACAGAAGTAGGTTCTAGAATTTCTAAAATAACTAGCATGGTACCATTATTAATGGAACTTGGTGGTAAGGATGCAGCTATAGTATTAAAAGATGCAAACTTAGATTTAGCAGCATCAAATATAGTTGCAGGAGCTTATTCATATTCAGGACAAAGATGTACAGCTGTTAAGAGAATACTAGTAGTTGATGAAGTAGCAGATGAATTAGTTAAAAAAGTTAAAGAAAAAGTTGAAAAATTAAAGGTTGGAAACCCTGTAGATGGTGCAGAAGTAGTTCCTTTAATAGATAATAAAGCGGCCGACTTTGTTTGGGAATTAATTGATGATGCAAGAGAAAAAGGAGCTCATTTATTAGTTGGTGGAAAGAGAGAGGAAAATTTAATTTATCCAACTTTATTTGATCATGTAACAACTGATATGAGATTAGCTTGGGAAGAACCATTTGGTCCTGTATTACCAGTAATTAGAGTAAAGGACAAAGATGAAGCAATAGATATTGCTAATAAATCTGAATATGGATTACAATCATCAGTATTTACAGAAAATATAAATGAAGCTTTTTATGTAGCTGAAAGATTAGAAGTTGGTACAGTTCAAGTAAATAATAAAACTGAAAGAGGTCCAGATCATTTCCCATTCCTAGGTGTTAAAGCTTCAGGAGTAGGAACTCAAGGTATAAAGTATTCAATTGAGGCTATGTCAAGACCTAAGGCGACTGTAATTAATATAGGAAAATAGCATAATTAAAGAGGACTGTTAAAAAACAGTCCTCTTTAATTTTAAACTATAAAAGTATTAATACAATTAATAAGTTTTAAATTAAATATTTAAAGCTTTATCAATAGCATTTTTATCAAAACCAACTATAACAGTACCATTTATATCTAAAACAGGAACTCCCATTTGTTTTGATTTATTTATCATTTCATCTCTAGCCATCATATCTTCTTGAACATTAAATTCTTCAAATTCAACATTTACTGATTTTAAGTAATTTTTTGCTTTTACGCACCATGGACAAGAGTTTGTACTATAAACTTTAACCATTGTTAATCCTCCTTTTTAATTATCAATAGATAATTAATATTATTTAATATAAAGTTTACACCATTTTCAAAATAAATTCAATATCTATACATGATTTTATAAAAATAAAGAATATGGTATCATATCAAATAGAAGTATAAACTATTTAATTATATTTTGATTTTCTAGGTTGGAGTTAAGAATCATATTATCTAAAGATGTATATTTATGATCTAAGTGTATATTTTCAGATAAATTTTTATCTTTGCCTTCACGTAATACATTTTTTGAAGGCATATTGGAAAAATAATCTCTACTAACCAAAATATCAACTCCTTTATTAAGTATAAGATTATTTTTCTCAAAATTTTATTTTTTATGACAAAATAAAAAATATAGAAAGTTTTTAACTGGTCTAGACATCTATAACTAGTTTTAATATAATATTTATAGGAGGGTTCATAATGATAGATAAAAGTAGTCCAATTCCAGTGTACTATCAACTTAAAAATGATTTAATATCTAAGATTTCTGAGGGGGTATGGAAACCTGGAGATTGTATAGCGAGTGAAAGAGAGTTATGTGAAATATATGGAGTTAGTAGAATGACTATAAGACAAGCTATTGGTGAATTAGTACAAGAAGGAATTCTACTAAGAGTTAAGGGAAAGGGAACATTTGTATGTGAACAAACCTTTAAACAAAAGGATATGATGAGTTTTACTGAAATAATAAAACAAATGGGAAAAAAATTAAGATCTGAATTAGTAGAATTTGAAAAAATTGAAACGCCAGATGATTTAAGTGACATTTTTTCATTAGATGAATTATATAAAATAACTAGAAAACGTATTGTTGATGAAGAATGTGTTGCTCTTGAAAGAGTTTATATACCAGTAGATTACTGTGGATATATAGATGAAGAAATGTTAAAAGGATCATTATTTAAAATATTAGAAGACTTCGGATATAAAGTAGATTACTCTCAATCCTCAATTGTTTCCGTTATTATGAATGATGAATTAAAAGAGATATTTGATGTGGATAATCAAGTACCTATGTTAAAAATTATTAGCAAAACATATGATCTAAATAATAAAATGATATTTTTAGAAGAGGCCATATACAGGTCAGATAAATTTATCTTAGAGGTAAATATATCGCGAAGAGAGGGGAAAATACGATGAAGGTAATAGTAACAAAGAATTATGATGAGTTAAGTAAAGTAGCAGCTAATGAAATGGCTAACATTATTAGAAATAATCCTAAAGCAATACTAGGACTAGCAACAGGTGGGTCACCAGTAGGTATGTACAAGGAATTAATAAAAATGAATCAATTAGGAGAAATTGATTTTTCAAAAGTTACTACTGTTAACCTTGATGAATATGTTGGTTTAAGTGGAGATCATCCTCAAAGCTATAGATATTTTATGAATAATACTTTATTTAACCATATAAATATAGATAAGAATAATACCTACGTTCCAAATGGATTAGCTGAAAATATAGAAGAAGAATGTAAAAACTATGATGCTAAGATTGCTGAATTAGGTGGTACAGATGTTCAATTATTAGGTATAGGCAATAATGGACACATAGCATTTAATGAGCCAGATACTTCTTTAGTTTCTGGAACACATTTAACTGGATTAACTGATGATACAATAAAAGCAAATGCAAGATTTTTTGATACAATAGATGAAGTACCAAAGACGGCTTTAACAATGGGACTTGGCGGAATAATGAAATCAAAGAAAATAATAGTTATAGCAAGTGGAGAATCTAAAGCAGAAGCTGTAAAAGGAATGGTAAGCGGAAAAATAAGTACAAATATGCCAGCATCGATGTTACAGATGCATAGGGATGTTGTAGTGATAGTTGATGAAGATGCAGCTAAATTATTGTAAAGTGAAAATAAGGCTTATAAAAGAGTTGTAATAATCTAATTATTATAACTCTTTTTTTATTATAGAAATTGGTTTTTAGAATTTGTTATGATATAGTATTTATAGTAATTTAATATAAAAATAAATAGATTGGTAGGTAAAATTTATGGCAAAGATTAAATCCATATTTGTTTGTCAAGAATGTGGATATGAGTCTCCTAAATGGTTAGGAAAATGTCCAGATTGTAATAAATGGAATACTTTAACTGAAGAAATAAAAGAAACTACAAAAGAAGTAAAATCTAAGGTTAATACTATAAGAGCAATAGAGAATATGCCAAAGAGCATAAGAGATATAAAATCAGGAGAAAAAGAAAGATATGATACTGGGTTAAAGGAGCTTAACAGAGTATTAGGTGGTGGATTAGTAAGAGGATCCTTAACTTTAATATCTGGAGATCCTGGTATAGGTAAATCCACCCTTCTTCTACAAACGGCAGATTCTATTTCTAAAAAATATGGAAAAGTATTATATGTTTCAGGCGAAGAATCTGAAGAACAAATAAAAATTAGGGGAGATAGGCTTGGAGTTAATGCGGATAATCTCTTTATAGTATCAGAAACTAATTTAGATTTAATTGAAGTATATATTAATGAAATAAATCCTATATTTGTAATTATAGATTCCATTCAAACTGTATATAAAGAATCAATTACATCAGCTCCAGGAAGTGTATCTCAAGTTAAAGAGTGTTCAAATGCAATTATGAGAATAGGAAAAAATAAAAATATTCCTTTCTTTATAGTAGCACATGTAACTAAACAAGGAGAATTAGCAGGTCCTAGAGTTCTTGAACATATGGTAGATACAGTATTATATTTTGAAGGAGAACGTACGGAAGAATTTAGGGTTCTTAGAACAATGAAAAACCGTTTTGGAACTACAAGTGAAATTGGAGTATTTGAAATGGCTGAAGAGGGGCTAAAGGAAATATATGATCCTTCGAGAATATTCTTAGAAGATACAAATTTTAATCAGGAAGGATCTACTGTAATAGGTATAATGGAAGGAACTAGACCTATTTTAGTTGAAATGCAAGCTTTAGTAAGTGAAAGTAATACACACTTAGCAAGTAGAACAGCTGTAGGTATAGATAATCAAAGATTAAGACTTATATTAGCGGTATTAGAAAAGAAATTAAGAGTACCTTTTTATAAATATGATGTATATGTCAATGTTGTTGGAGGACTTAGTTTAGATGGAACTACTGGTGACTTAGGCTTGGCATTAGCATTACTATCAAGTGTTAAGAATACTGGGTTAAAGCTTCAAAGAACTGTAATTATTGGTGAAGTAGGACTTACAGGAGAAATTAGACCGGTGGCTTCTTGTGAAAGATTAATAAAAGAAGCAGAGAAAATGGGTTTTGAAAATGCTATAATTCCTGAAAGAAATAGGGATAAGGTAAATAGTAGTATGAACATTATAGGGGTAAACAATTTAAGAGAGGCTATTAATAAGATATTCTAATAAGATTGGGTGAAGTGTATGAGGATAAAAGACGATGAAGAAATAAAGAGTATATTAAAGTTAATGAGTCCAGGAACGGCTCTTAGAGAAGGATTAGAAAATATATTAAGGGCTAAAACAGGTGGGCTAATAGTAATTGGTGATGATGAAAATGTAATGAAGATAGTAGATGGTGGATTTAATATTAACTCAGATTATTCACCAGCATATGTATATGAATTAGCAAAAATGGATGGAGCTATAGTTCTAAGTAGCGACTTAAAGAAAATAATTTATGCAAATACTCAATTGGTTCCAGATTATACCCTTACTACATATGAAACTGGTACTAGGCATAGAACAGCAAATAGAGTAGCTAAGCAAACAGGAAATATAGTTATAGCTATTTCACAAAGAAGAAATATAATAACTGTTTATAAGGGCGATCTAAAATATGTCCTTCAAGAAAGTAGTGTTATATTAGCAAGAGCTAATCAAGCAATACAAACCTTAGAAAAGTATGTAACAGTATTGGATAGAGTTATAAATAACTTAAATTTATTAGAATTTCAAGATTTAACTACTATTTTTGATGTAGTTACAGCAATTCAAAGAACAGAAATGGTAATGAGAGTAGTAGAAGAAATTAAAAGATACATAGTTGAATTAGGAAATGAAGGTAGATTAATAGCAATGCAACTTAGTGAACTTATAAGATTCATTGAGAGAGATGGAATACTGCTAATAAGAGATTATTGTAAAGAGGACATGGATTACAATGATATATATAATGAAATTCAAAAAGTTACATCGGAAGAGTTAGTAGATTTAGATTTAATAGCTAAGCTACTTGGTTATGGAGGAATGCCATTAACGGACACTTTAATTTCTCCAAAAGGTTTTAGAATATTATTTAAGGTACCAAGAATACCAGTTTCAGTAATAGAGAATTTAGTTAAACACTTCAAACAACTTAAATATGTAATTGATGCTGATACAGAAAAATTAGATCAAGTAGATGGAATAGGTGAAGCTAGAGCTAAAGCTATAAGAAGTGGATTAAAGAGAATAAAAGAACAAATATACTTAAAAAATGAGATTTAGTAAAAATATGTATAAAGCATAATAAAAAAGCTAATAATAAAAAAGCAGGTATTAACCTGCTTTGATCTATCTAAGGGTATATTTTCCCAAGATGTTTATTTTATTTTCTTCTTTTAATAATATATCATATAGATTTAAATCCAAGCAGTTGCATAAAGAAGTAAGATAAAATATATTAGTTCCAAGTTCATTTTCTATTACTTCTCGGCAGTTGTCACAAAGTTTTCCATCTATATGAGTGCTTAGAGAAGAATTTAATTTGGCTTCATCAGCAAATAAATTTTGTTTACTGGCATTTATCTTTATACAGCCACAATTAGTTACTGATTTAGCTAAAGCTCTATTAACTCTAGAATTGGATTCATTTAATTTTGTCATTATATCAAGAATACTTTTATGACGTAGTAAAGATTCATTAACATCATTTTGAAAACTATCAAATATCATATCTTTCATAGAAATCTACTCCTTTAATGTTATGGCTGTTATTAAAGTTTATAGCTATAAGTATTAATTAACTTAAGCTTATAATAAAATAAATAGGTAGTATTTTATAGGGGGTATTTTAAATTAATAAGTTTTTAAGATTTATTAACTTAAGAAAATGGAAATAATATGGTATAATATAGATTATAAAATTACATAGGAGGTGAAAATATGTTAAAAAAGATTATAAGAGTTATATTTACTATAATAGGTTTAATAAGTGGCTACATACTAAGTGGTATATTATTAAGTATAATAGTTTTAAGTGGACTACCTTTTCTATCTAAAGCAATTGGCATTATATCTTTTCGTATTTTAATAACTTTATTAATTGGCATTATTCTTTATTTTATTTCTCCACGTATTTATGACTCTATTGTTAAGGTGATTGAATATATAGAAAAAAATATTCAAAAGTTTACTGCAACTGAAATCATTTATGGAGGATTTGGTGCATTAATATCATTAATACTAACTTCTTTAATAGGATTACCATTAAATAGTATAAATTTATTTGGTTTAGGACCTATACTTTTTGTATTATTAAATTTAATATTTGCAATAATATTTGCTAGTATATTTATTGAAAAGAAGGATGATATATCAAATGTTCTAGCAAATTTAAGAAAAAATAATATTAAAGATAAAAAGAGTAAGGGAAATACAAAATCTATATCAAAGGTATTAGATACATCTGTAATAATAGATGGTAGAATTTTTGATATTTGTCAAACTGGATTTGTTGAGGGACCTTTAGTTATTCCTAATTTTGTTTTAGATGAATTACGACATATTTCTGATTCTGCTGATTCACTTAAGAGGAATAGAGGAAGAAGAGGGCTTGATATATTAAATAAAATTCAGAAAGAGCTAGATATAGAAACGCAAATTTGGGAAGGGGATTTTCCTGAAATTCAAGAAGTTGATAGTAAGTTACTAAAGCTTGCTCAAAAATTAAATGGAAAAGTTATAACTAATGACTTTAATTTAAATAAGGTAGCAGAGTTCCAGGGAGTACCAGTTCTTAATATAAATGAACTTGCTAATGCGATTAAACCAATAGTTCTTCCAGGTGAAGAAATGAAGGTTGTAGTAGTTAAAGATGGTAAGGAAGCTACACAAGGGATTGGATATTTAGATGATGGGACCATGATTGTTGTAGAAGGTGGAAGAAGGTATATGGGTGAACAAATTTTAGTAATAGTTACATCTGTATTACAAACTGCAGCAGGTAGAATGATATTTGCAAAACCAAAAGATGAATAGTAGGTGTTTATATGATTAGTGCTATAATTTTAGCAGGTGGCAGAGGAAAAAGAATGGGTGCTAAAGTTAGCAAACAGTATATAGAGCTTAATGGTAAACCTATTTTATATTACACATTAAAGAAGTTTTCTAATTGTAAAAATATAGATAAGATTTTTTTAGTATTACCAAAAGATGAAATAGAATATTGTAAAACACATGTTATAGATAAGTATTCGCTAAAAGTAGATTGTATAGTTGAAGGTGGAGAAGAAAGACAAGATTCAGTATTAAATGCTTTAGAAAAAATAGATAATAGTGAACTAGTTCTTATACATGATGGAGCAAGACCTTTTGTTTCTGAAAAAATAATAAATGAAGGTATAAAATATGCCTCTCTTTATGGAGCAGCAGCTCCAGGGGTAACACCTAAGGATACTATAAAAATAAAAGATAAAAATGGATTTTCTATTGATACTCCAAATAGACAGGATTTGATAGCAATTCAAACTCCACAAGTTTTCAAATTTAGTTTAATTAAGGAATGTCATAGAAAAGTAAAGAACGATAAGCTAATAGTTACAGATGATACTATGGTTGTTGAATCATATAACAATAAAGTGTTTTTATATGAAGGTGACTACACTAATATTAAAGTAACTACTCCTGAGGATTTACTAATTGCAGAAAGACTTATTTAATAAGGCTCTTATTATATTGACATAAAATTTTTTAGAATATATAATAAATTAAGTTATAATTAAATAAGTTTTAAAGCAGTGAAGAAGAATAGTAGAATCCGCTTTTCAGAGAGAAAATTCATAGGCTGTAAGATTTTCAATAGGATTTGAACCAGCTTTGGAGTTGTAGGTAAAAACTATCGGTTTAATATCGTTAAAATTATTAGAGCACAAATTTAGGTGGTACCGCGATATAAGTTCGCCCTAATTATAATAGGGCGGGCTTTTTTTATTTTTTATTAAATTATATTACTTTAAAATTTGTGGAATAATTAATAAGAGTTAAGATATGTAATAAAATTGTTAAATAAGTAGATATTTAAAAGGAAGTTTTAGAGTATCTCTAATAAAATATAAAATAATAGGAGGAAGCAAAAATGAAAATGTCTAATATGTTAATATCAACATTAAGAGAGGTTCCAGCAGAAGCTGAAATTAATAGTCATAAATTAATGTTAAGAGCTGGAATGATTAGAAAGATGGCATCAGGAATATATAATTATATGCCATTAGGATTAAGAGTCTTAAAAAAGGTAGAAGATATAGTAAGAGAAGAAATGAATAATGCAGGAGCTCAAGAGTTTTTAGCTTCAGCAGTTTTACCAGCAGAACTATGGCAAGAGTCAGGTAGATGGGATGTCTATGGAGAAGAAATGTTTAGACTTAAGGATAGAAATAATAGAGATTTCTGTTTAGGACCTACTCACGAAGAAGTATTTACAGATATAGCTAGAAATGAAATTAAGTCATATAAACAATTACCTGTAAATCTTTATCAAATTCAAACTAAGTACAGAGACGAAAGAAGACCAAGATTTGGAGTTATGAGATCAAGAGAGTTTGTAATGAAAGATGCTTATAGCTTTGATAAGGATCAAAATGGATTAGATATATCATATAATAAGATGTATGAAGCTTATATAAAGATATTTAATAGATGTGGAATAGATGCAAAATGTGTAGAAGCAGATTCAGGAGCAATTGGAGGTTCAAATTCAGCTGAATTTATGGTTAAATCAGAAGTAGGAGAAGATGATGTAGTTTTCTGTACAGCTTGTGATTATGCAGCTAATATAGAAAAAGCTCCTTCAACTGTTGAAAAAGCTGAAAAAGAAGAATTAAAAGATTTAGTTAAGACTGAAACTCCAAATATAAGAACTATTGAAGAGTTAGTGAAATTCTTTAATACAGATGAAAAGAAATTTGCTAAAACTTTAATCTATAATGCAGATGGTAAAATTGTAGCTGTAATGATTAGAGGAGATAGAGAGGTAAATGAGGTTAAGATATCTAATGCTTTAGGTGGAGTAGTTAATTTAAATATGGCGACACCAGAAGAAGTTTTAAAGGCTACTAATGCACAAGTTGGATTTGCAGGCCCTATAAATATAAATGTAGAAACATTATTAGTTGATGAAGAAGTAGTAAATATGTACAATTTTATAGTAGGAGCAAATGAAACAGGATATCATATTGAAAATGTAAATTATGGGAGAGATTTCGAAGGTGTAGTTGGTGATTATAGAAATATAACTGAAGGTGAAAAGTGCCCAGTTTGTGGAGAAAAAGTAACTATATCAAGAGGAACTGAAGTTGGCCATATATTTAAGCTTGGAACTAAATATTCTAAAGCGATGAATGCAAATTTCATTGATGAAAATGGTAAAGAGCAACCTTTTGTTATGGGATGTTATGGAATAGGTGTAACTAGAACTATGGCATCTATTATAGAACAGCATAATGATGAAAATGGAATAGTTTGGCCTTTATCTGTAGCACCATATCATGTTAATATTATACCAGTAAACATAAAAGATGAAGAACAAATGAGAATTGCTAATAACATTTATGAAGAATTAAAAGAAATCGGAGTAGATGTAGTTTTAGATGATAGAAATGAAAGAGCAGGAGTTAAATTTAAAGATTCAGATCTTATGGGTATTCCAATGAGAATTACAGTTGGAAAGAAAATCTCAGAAGGGCAAGTAGAATTTAAACTTAGAACTGCTGAAATGGAAAATATAAATATAGAAGAAGTAGTTAATAGAGTAAGAGAAGAGTTTAATAAAAATAAATTATCTGTTAGATAGGAGGTAATTAAATGAAAATTTATAATAGCTTAACAAGACAAAAGGAGGAATTTAAATCAATTACTCCAGGAGAAGTTAAGATGTATGTTTGTGGACCTACAGTTTATAATTATTTTCATATAGGGAATGGGAGAACTTTCATAGTTTTTGATACTATCAGAAGGTATTTAGAATATAAGGGGTATAAAGTTGAATTTATTCAAAATTTTACTGATATAGATGATAAAATGATTAAAAAAGCTAATGAAGAAGGCACTACAGTTGCAGATATTGGCGATAGATATATAAATGAATATTATAAGGATGCTGATGGATTAAACATTAAAAGAGCATCAACTAATCCTAGAGCAACTGAATATATAGAAGATATTATAGAATTTGTCTCTGGATTAATAGAAAAGGGATATGCTTATGAAGTAGATGGAGATGTATATTTTAGAACTAAGAAGTTTAATGGGTATGGAAAGCTTATTAAGCAAAGTTTGGAAGATCTTCAATCTGGTGCAAGAATAAATGTTGATGAAAGAAAAGAAGATCCAATGGATTTTGCTTTATGGAAATCTCAAAAACCAGGTGAACCAGCATGGGAAAGTCCATGGGGCTTAGGAAGACCAGGATGGCATATAGAATGTTCATGTATGGCTAAAAAGTTATTAGGTGAAACTATAGATATTCATGCAGGCGGAATGGATTTAGCTTTTCCACATCATGAAAATGAAATAGCTCAAAGTGAAGCATTAACAGGAAAGCCTTTTGCAAATTACTGGATGCATTCAGCATATTTAAATGTTAATAATCAAAAGATGTCTAAGTCTTTAAATAATTTCTTAACTGCTAGAGATGCATTAGAAAAATATGATGCAGATATAATAAGGTTTTTAATGCTATCTGCTCATTATAGAGTTCAATTAAATTTTAGTGATGATTTATTAGAATCTGCGAAAGCATCAGTTGAAAGGTTGTATAATGCAGTTTCAAATCTTGAAAACTTAATAAGTGAAGTTAAGAAAGAAAAAATGGATGAACAAGAAGAAGAGTATCTAAAATCTTTAGATAAATATAGAGAGAAGTATATTGCTAAGATGGATGATGATTTTAACACAGCAGATGCTATTACGGCTATCTTTGATTTAATAAAAGATATTAATACTAATGTATCTATAGAGTCATCTAAAGAACTTTGTGAGAAAGCTTTAGAGTTAATTAGAGAACTTGGAAATCCATTAGGAATTCTTCAAAAATCTACAAAGGGTAGTTTGGAAGAAGAAATAGAAAGATTAATTGAAGAAAGACAACAAGCAAGGAAAGATAGAAATTTTGCTTTAGCTGATAAAATAAGAGATGATCTTAAAGCTAGAAATATTGTTTTAGAAGATACACCTCAAGGAGTTAGATGGAAAAAAA
This sequence comes from Clostridium gallinarum, assembly GCF_014836325.1. Classification (GTDB taxonomy): domain Bacteria; phylum Bacillota; class Clostridia; order Clostridiales; family Clostridiaceae; genus Clostridium; species Clostridium gallinarum. The sequence goes on along the minus strand of NZ_JACSQZ010000009.1, from coordinate 53,786 downwards.
TAAATTAATATAAAGGCTGCAGTTTGCAGCCTTTATTTAAAGGAGATAGGATATGTTAGAGGATTTAAGAATTAGAGAATTTAGTAAAGAAGAAGCTAGGCAGTTAAATCCTTTGCAGTTAGCATTAATAGGCGATGGGGTTTTTGAAATATATATAAGAAACTATATTCTTTCTAATAATACGCAATTATCTGCTCATAAAATGCATGTAAAAGCTATTAGCTATGTAAAAGCTAAGAGTCAATCTGCTATAATGCATAGTATAGAGGAAGATTTAACAGAAGATGAAATGTATATATATAAAAGAGGTAGAAATGCAAAATCAGCAACTGTACCAAAGAACTCAAGTGTTGTAGATTATAGAAATGCTACAGGATTTGAAGCTTTAATTGGATATTTATACTTAATAGGAAATAAGGAAAGACTGTTTAGTATATTAGAAAAATCCACAGAAATATACTTAACATAACCCTATAAAAGTATATAATAGATTTAAGGAGTGATAAAAATGACTAAAGGAACAAGAGAAGCTAGAATGAGAGCAAGAATGGAAAGACAAATGCTTGAAAATAGTCAAAATAGACCTAAAAAACAATTTACAAGAGATAATAGAAGAAGTGTAGATAATAAGGATAATAATGTTGATATAGTAGAAACTGAAATTAGAGAAGATTTAATTGTTGGTAGAAATGCTGTAATGGAAGTTTTGAAGAGTGATAGAACAATAGAATCATTATATATTGCAAATGGTAATATGGAAGGTTCTATAAAAGCTATAATAAATATAGCAAGAGAAAAGGGTATAGTTTTAAAAGATGTAGACAGAAAAAAACTAGATGGAATGAGTGGTGGAGTGAACCATCAAGGAGTAATAGCTCAAGTTACTCCATATAAGTACTGCGAGATACCTCATATGCTAGATTTAGCTAAGAAAAGAGGGGAAGATCCATTTATAGTAATATTAGATGAAATTGAAGATCCGCATAACCTAGGGTCTATAATAAGAACTGCTGAGTTATGTGGCGTTCATGGAATTATAATACCAAAGAGGAGAAATGTTGGTATAACATCAACTGTTTATAAATGTTCTGTAGGTGCAATTGAGCATATGAAAATAGCTAAAGTAACTAATATAAATGCAGCTATAGATGAATTAAAAAAAGAAGGGCTTTGGATATATGGCGCAGATATAGCTGGAGATGAATATAGTTATGAAGTTAACTTTAGTGGGCCTTGTGCTATAGTTATAGGTAGTGAAGGAAGAGGAATATCTAAGCTTACGTTAAAAAAATGCGATAAACTGGTAAAAATACCTATGGTAGGAAGAATAAATTCTTTAAATGCTTCAGTTGCAGGTGGTATAATGATGTATGAAATATTAAAAGGAAGGCTAGTAAAATAACTAAGCTGTAAGAGGTATCATGTGAAAATAATATTTGTTGATGGGTATAATGTTATAAATAGTTGGCCTAATTTAAAACAACAAAAAGATTATAGCTTTGATGGAGCTAGACAAAGTTTGATAGATAGTCTACATAATTATTCCGTTTATGAGGGATGTAAAGTTATAATAGTATTTGATGCCCATAAAGTAAATAGAAGCATTGAAAAGAAAGAAGATATAAATAATAATATAAGCATAGTTTTTACTAAGGATGGAGAAACTGCAGATTCTTATATAGAAAAAGAAGTTCATAATTTAGGAAGAAGATTTGAAGTATATGTTGTTACTTCAGATTGGCTTGAGCAACAAACTATTTTTCAAAGAGGAGCTGTTAGAGTATCATCAATTGAATTTTATAATGATGTTATTGATACTGAAAATAGAATAAAAAGAAAAGCTAATAAAAATACTCATTTGTTACATAAAAATAACTTACTAGATAATGTTAATGATGATATTTTAAAAAAATTAGAGGCTATAAGGCGAAGTAAATAAAATATAAGTCTAAAAGGGGTGATATATAGTGGGAAGTACTAGAATAGAAGAATCCTTATTTATAGAATTTCATAATAAAATAGATGAGGAAATTGTAGATGAAGCCAAAAAAGGAAATAGTAGAGCTCAAGAATATTTAATTTCAAAGTATGAAAATTTTGTGAAAGCTAAGGCTAAATCATATTTTCTTATTGGTGCAGATAAAGAGGATATTTACCAAGAAGGAATGATAGGATTATATAAAGCTATTAGAGATTTTAAGGCAGATAAGCTAACTAGTTTTAAAGCTTTTGCAGAATTGTGTGTTACAAGACAAATTATAACTGCTATTAAGACAGCAACTAGACAAAAGCATATCCCCCTAAATACTTATATATCTTTAAACAAGCCAATATATGAAGAAGAATCTGATAGAACTTTAATAGATGTATTGTCGGAATTAAAAATTACAGATCCAGAAGAACTTCTTATAGGGAAAGAACAAATAAAACATATAGAAGGCGAAATGGCTAAGGTTTTATCTGATCTTGAAATGGAGGTTTTACAATCATATTTAGATGGTAAATCCTATCAAGAAATTGCTTGTGATTTAGATAGGCAAGCAAAGTCTATAGACAATGCTCTGCAAAGGGTTAAGAGGAAGCTTGAAAAATGTCTTTGGACAGAAAAATAAGTCAGTAAATTTTTATTGACAAATTTTTTGAACAATAGTAAACTTTATAATTGGTATATTAAACTATAAACAAAAATGAGATGGAAATGCTCACGTAGCTCAGTAGGCAGAGCGTCGCCTTGGTAAGGCGGAGGTCGTCGGTTCAATCCCGATCGTGAGCTCCAATATAGTTGAGCGCTCACTAATTGTGATTTTTGTGATTTCAAATTACTTTAATCTTTGTAGTGGGCTCAATATATTAACCAAAAAGCTAGAAAACGCTAGGCAAAGTTTATCACAAAGATTAAAGGAGGATTTTACAATGGCAAAGCAAAAATTCGAAAGAAGTAAACCACACGTAAACATTGGAACAATTGGTCACGTAGACCACGGTAAGACAACATTAACAGCTGCAATCACAACAGTTTTAGCAAACAGAGGATTAGCAGAATCATTCAAATATGATGAAATTGATAAGGCTCCAGAAGAAAAAGAAAGAGGAATCACAATCAATACATCACACGTTGAATACGAAACAGAAAACAGACACTATGCACACGTTGACTGTCCAGGACATGCTGACTACGTTAAGAACATGATCACAGGAGCAGCACAAATGGATGGAGCAATACTAGTTGTTTCAGCAGCAGATGGTCCAATGCCTCAAACAAGAGAGCACATCCTACTAGCATCAAGAGTTGGAGTTGACTACATAGTAGTATTCTTAAACAAAGCAGATATGGTAGATGATGAAGAATTATTAGAATTAGTAGAAATGGAAGTTAGAGAATTATTATCAGAATACAACTTCCCAGGTGATGATATTCCAATAGTTAAGGGTTCAGCTTTAGTAGCATTAGAAAACCCAACAGATGAAAAATCAATCGCTCCAATCCTTGAGTTAATGGAAGCAGTAGATAGCTACATTCCAACTCCAGAAAGAGCAACAGATAAGCCATTCTTAATGCCAGTAGAAGATGTATTCACAATCACTGGTAGAGGAACAGTTGCAACAGGAAGAGTTGAAAGAGGAGTTCTTCACGTAGGAGACGAAGTAGAAATCGTTGGATTACAAGAAGAAAGCAGAAAAGTAGTAGTAACAGGAATAGAAATGTTCAGAAAGTTACTAGACGAAGCGCAAGCTGGAGATAATATCGGAGCTTTATTAAGAGGTGTTCAAAGAACAGATATCGAAAGAGGTCAAGTATTATCAAAAGTTGGTTCAGTTAAGCCACACCAAAAATTCGTAGGTCAAGTTTACGTTCTTAAGAAAGAAGAAGGTGGAAGACATACTCCATTCTTTGATGGATATAGACCACAATTCTACTTCAGAACAACAGACGTTACTGGATCAATCAAATTACCAGAAGGAATGGAAATGGTTATGCCAGGAGACCACATCGATATGAACGTTGAATTAATCACTAGAGTAGCAATGGACGAAGGATTAAGATTCGCGATCAGAGAAGGTGGAAGAACTGTAGGTTCAGGAGTTGTTACAAGCATAATCGACTAATATTAAGCAATAAAACACTTGTATTGGACTGGGTTTCATTACCTAGTCCTTTACAAGGCTTATATATTGACATAATAACTGTTTTATGATAATGTGTTTAAGTAATTAACGATAACAAATTAACATAAAGTAGCATAGTTTTATATTATTTACGGTAAACTGGAGGTGCAGACTGTGAGAGTAAAGGTAACTTTAGCATGCACAGAGTGTAAGCAAAGAAATTACAATTCAATGAAAAACAAGAAGAATAACCCAGACAGATTAGAAATGCATAAATACTGCAAATTCTGTAAGAAACATACACTTCATAAAGAAACTAAATAATTAGCCGATATAGTGTTGACATATACTCACAAAAAATAAGGATGTGAAGTAATGGCTGTTAAGGAAAATGTAAATTTAACTAAAAAAACATCAGATAATGGTGGATTATTCAATTTTTTTAGAGGGGTTAAGGCAGAGGTTAAAAGAATAACTTGGCCTTCTAAAAATGAAACTAAAAAGGCGTTAATTGCAGTTGGCGTAGTTGTACTAATATATATTGTATTAGTAGGTGGGTTAGATTATATTTTTCAAAACCTCTTTAAATTCTTTTTAAAACTTAAATAAAAGGAGGTTTAGGCTTTAAGCCTATAAGAAAATATGAGCGAAAAAGCAAGATGGTATGTTGTACACACATACTCAGGCTACGAAAACAAAGTTAAAGCAAATCTTGAAAAGACCATTGAAAATAGAAATCTTCAAAACTTATTACAAGACATTCAAGTGCCTATGGAAGAAGTTGTAGAAGAAAAAGATGGGAAACAAAAGATTTCTCTTAAAAAGAAGTTTCCTGGATATGTGTTAGTAAAAATGCTAATGACTGATGAGTCATGGTATGTGGTTAGAAACACAAGGGGTGTAACAGGTTTTGTTGGCCCAGCTTCTAAACCAGTACCCCTAACGGATGAAGAAATTGAGTCTATGGGAGTTAAAGAAGCTCCAGTAGAAATTGATTTAGAAGTAGGGGAAAGCGTAAGAGTTATCTCAGGACCACTAAGAGAATTTGTGGCTATAATACAAGAGATAAACTTAGAAAAACGTAAAATTAAAGCGTTAATTGATATGTTCGGTAGAGAAACTCTAGCTGAACTAGAATTTACACAAGTTGAAAAATTAGTTTAATATAAGCTAATGTTTTAATTAAGTGGGAGGACAGAAGTCCGTATTACCACAGTATAGGAGGAATATTAACATGGCTAAGAAAGTAACAGGGATGATTAAACTTCAACTTCCTGCAGGTAAGGCAACACCAGCACCACCAGTAGGACCAGCATTAGGTCAACATGGTGTTAATATTATGGGATTCTGTAAGGAGTTCAATGCAAAGACTGCTAATCAAGCTGGATTAATAATACCAGTAGTTATAACAGTTTACCAAGATAGATCTTTTAGTTTTATACTAAAAACTCCACCAGCAGCAGTTCTTATTAAGAAGGAATTAGGAATCGAAAGTGGTTCAGGAGTTCCAAACAGAACTAAAGTTGGTAAGTTAACAAAGGATCAAGTAAGAAAAATTGCTGAGTTAAAGATGCCTGACTTAAATGCAGCTACTATCGAAACAGCTATGAGCATGATCGAAGGTACTGCAAGAAGTATGGGAGTAACTGTAGAAGAGTAATTCGTAAAAAAGTGGGAGGTAAAAACCGCTAATACCACAAAGGAGGCAAATTATGGGAAAGAATTATATTGAAAGTGCAAAATTAATAGATAAGAGTGCATTATACACTCCTTCTGAAGCTTTAGATTTAGCTGTTAAAACTGCTAAAGCAAAGTTTGATGAAACTATAGAACTACACGTTAGATTAGGGGTAGACCCAAGACATGCTGACCAACAAGTTAGAGGAGCTGTTGTTCTTCCAAATGGAACTGGTAGAACAGTTAGAGTTTTAGTATTTGCTAAGGGTGAAAAAGCTAAAGAAGCTCAAGAAGCAGGTGCAGATTTCGTTGGAGCTGAAGAATTAGTTCAAAAGATCCAAAGTGAAAACTGGTTTGACTATGATGTAGTTGTAGCTACACCAGACATGATGGGTGTTGTTGGTAGAATTGGTAGAGTTTTAGGACCTAAGGGATTAATGCCAAACCCAAAATCAGGAACTGTAACATTTGATGTTGCTAAAGCAATAGCTGATATCAAAGCAGGTAAAGTTGAATATAGAGTTGATAAAACTGCTATAGTTCACTGCCCAATCGGAAAGAAATCTTTTGGAGTAGAAAAACTACAACAAAACTTCCACGCTTTAATGGATGCTTTAATAAAAGCAAAACCAGCAGCTGCTAAGGGACAATACGTTAAATCTGTATCTGTTTCAAGCACAATGGGACCTGGAGCTAAAGTTAACCCAACAAAAGTTTTAGATTAGTATTGACAAATTAAAGATCGTATAATATAATCTTTAATGTTGAAAAAAAGAATACTAATTCCAAAGACAGTAGGTGCCGAAAGGTTTAAATAATTGCCTACCGAGGAATACCAAGGTAAGTAATTATTTATTGGTCTTCCTATGTCTATGGGAAGGCCTTTCTTAATATAAAATTGCAGTTGAAAGCTGTGAGGAGGTGGACACACAGTAATGAATAAGAATAGACAAATCAAAGAAGCTAAGGTAGCGGAAATTAAAGAAAAGTTAGAAAAAGCTCAAGGAGTTGTTCTAGCAAACTATCAAGGTTTAACAGTTGAAGAAGATACAGCTTTAAGAAAAAGCCTAAGAGAAGCAGGTGTTGAATACAAGGTTTATAAAAACAACCTAGTAGTTTTAGCTGCTAATGAATTAGGAATTGAAGGTCTTGATAAGTATTTAGAAGGACCAGTTTCTATAGCATTTGGTTATGAAGATGCTACTGCTCCAGCAAGAGTATTACATACTTTCGCTAAGGATCACAAGAAACTAGAATTAAAAGCTGGTATGGTAGATAAGGTTATATATGATAAAGATCAAGTTGAAAAGCTTGCTACAATACCATCAAAAGAAGTTCTTATTGCAAAACTTCTTGGAAGCTTCAAAGCTCCATTATCAAACCTTGCATATTTATTAAATGCAATTAAAGAGAAAAAAGAATCAGAATCAGCTGAATAATAACTGATAAAAATTTTGGAGGTGCAATTAAAATGACAAGAGAAGATATAATTCAAGCTATAAAAGAAATGACTGTTTTAGAATTAAACGAGCTAGTTACAGCTTGTGAAGAAGAATTTGGTGTAAGTGCTGCTGCTCCAGTAGCAGTTGCTGGTGCGGTTGCAGGTGCTGCTGCTGCAGAAGAAAAAACTGAATTTGATGTAGTATTAGCTAACGCTGGTGCTAACAAAATCAAAGTAATCAAAGTAGTTAGAGAATTAACTGGATTAGGATTAAAGGAAGCTAAAGAAATAGTTGACGGAGCTCCTAAAACACTTAAAGAAGGCGTTTCAAAAGAAGAAGCTGAAGACATGAAAGCTAAATTAGCTGAAGTTGGAGCTGAAGTAGAAGTTAAGTAATTAACTTTAAAATATAAAAGGTGCTGTAATGGCACCTTTTTAATTGCATAAATAAAACTATATAAAATATCAAATTCCTGGGATACTTTATATAGTTTTATATAATAATATTGAAACTTTAATTATTTTAGATTAACATAAGTTATATAATAAAATAATTGACTTTGAAAGAAGATTATGATAGTATCATTAAATGTACTATTCATTATGGGATGGTATATATTCATATGAAAAAAATGTATAATCGTATAAAAGATGGTTATACTAATTAGTAATGTTGTCCGAAAACACAAAGTCCTTAGGGAAAGTGTGTTTTTGGTTATTTTAGTTTTATACAAGGGGTGAAAATTCATGGTACATCCTGTCCAAGTCGGAAAAAGAACTAGAATGAGTTTTGGTAAAGTTAAAGATGTAACAGAAATGCCAAATCTTATTGAGGTACAATTAGATTCATATCAGTGGTTTTTAAAGGAAGGGCTTCATGAAGTATTTGAGGATATTAATCCGATAACAAACTTTACTGGAAATCTTGTTTTAGAATTTGTTGATTATAAGCTTGATATGGATAATATTAAGTATTCAGTGGAGGAGTGTAAAGAAAGAGATTCTACTTATGCTGCACCACTAAAGGTTTCTGTAAGATTACAAAATAATGAAACCGGAGAAATTAAAGAACAAGAAGTATTTATGGGCGACTTTCCATTAATGACTGAACAAGGAACTTTCATCATAAATGGTGCTGAAAGAGTTATTGTAAGTCAATTAGTAAGGTCACCAGGAGTTTATTACAGTTTTAACGTAGATAAAACTGGTAAAAAACTATATTCATCTACAGTTATTCCAAATAGGGGAGCGTGGTTAGAATACGAAACGGATTCTAATGATATTATCTATGTAAGAATAGATAAAACAAGAAAACTTCCTATTTCAATATTAGCTAGAGCTATGGGATTTGGAAGTGACGCAGAACTTCTAGAGTATTTTGGAGAAGATGAAAGATTTAAAGCGACAATAGAGAAAGATAATACTAAAACAAAGGAAGAAGCTTTGTTAGAAATCTATAAAAGATTAAGACCGGGCGAACCTCCTACAGTTGATAGTGCAATATCTCTTATAGACTCATTATTCTTTGACGCTAAGAGATATGATTTATCTAGAGTTGGAAGATATAAGTTTAATAAGAAATTAGCATTAAACTTAAGATTAGTAAATCAAATTGCTGCTACAGATATAGTTAATCCTCAAACAGGAGAAATTATGGTAGAGCAAGGAAAGAAAATTAGTAGAAAAGTTGCTGAAGAAATTCAAAACGTAGGTATTAACTCAGTTGATATTTTAGTTGAGGATAGAATAATTAGAGTAATTGGTAACCATTTTGTTGATATAAATAAGTTTGTATCGTTTGATATAGAAGACTTAAATATCAAGGAAAATGTTCATTATCCAACTTTAAAAGAAATTTTAGATAACTATGATGATGAAGAAAGCATAAAGGAAGAAATTAAAAAGAATATAAATAGACTTATTCCTAAACATATAATAAAAGATGATATATTTGCAACTATAAGCTATGAATTAGGATTACCTTATGACCTAGGATATGTTGATGATATAGATCATTTAGGAAATAGAAGAATAAGATCAGTAGGTGAGCTATTACAAAATCAATTTAGAATTGGTTTATCAAGAATGGAAAGAGTAGTTAAGGAAAGAATGACTATTCAAGACCAAGAAGCTATAACTCCTCAAATGTTAATTAACATTAGACCAGTTGCAGCTGCAATAAAAGAATTCTTCGGTAGTTCACAATTATCACAATTTATGGATCAGATAAATCCATTATCTGAATTAACACATAAGAGAAGATTATCTGCTTTAGGACCAGGAGGTCTTTCAAGAGAAAGAGCTGGCTTCGAAGTAAGAGACGTTCACCACTCACATTATGGTAGAATGTGTCCTATAGAAACTCCAGAAGGACCAAATATAGGACTTATTAACTCATTAGCTACTTATGCTAAAGTTAATGAATATGGATTTATAGAAACTCCATATAGAGTTGTTGATAAGGAAAAAGGAATAGTAACTGATGAAATAAGATACTTTACAGCAGACGAAGAAGATTTATATCTTGTAGCACAAGCTAAAGAACCTATCGGTGAAGATAGGAAATTTGTTGACAGTAGAGTTACTGTTAGAAGCAAGCATGATATCTTAGTAGTTAATGCTGAAGAAGTAGACTTAATAGATGTATCACCAAGACAAATAGTATCTGTAGCTACAGCTATGATACCATTCCTTGAAAATGATGATGCATCAAGAGCACTGATGGGATCAAACATGCAACGTCAAGCAGTTCCACTATTAAAGCCACAAGCACCAATAGTTGGTACTGGTATAGAATTTAAAGCAGCAGTAGATTCAGGTGTGCTTCCTAAAGCTAAAAATGCAGGTAAAGTTGTTTATGTAAGCTCTAATGAAATAAGAATTAAGAGAGACGTAGATGGCGGAATAGATACTTATAAACTTCTTAAATTTAAAAGAAGTAACCAAGGTATGTGTATAAACCAAAGACCTTTAGTAGATAAAGGTGAAATAGTATTTAAGAACCAAGTGCTAGCTGATGGTCCATCAACGGATTTAGGTGAAATTGCATTAGGTAAGAATATAAGAATGGGATTCATTACGTGGGAAGGATATAACTACGAAGATGCTATGCTTATTTCTGAAGAATTAGTTAGAGAAGATGTATTCACATCTATACATATTGAAGAGTATGAATGTGAAGCTAGAGATACTAAATTAGGACCTGAAGAAATAACTAGAGATATTCCGAACGTAAGTGAAGATTCATTAAAAGATATAGATGATAGAGGTATTATTAGAATAGGTGCAGAAGTTAGATCTGGAGATATACTTGTAGGTAAAGTTACACCTAAGGGAGAAACAGAACTAACAGCAGAAGAAAGACTTCTAAGAGCAATATTTGGTGAAAAAGCTAGAGAAGTAAGAGATACTTCTTTAAGAGTTCCTCATGGAGAAGCAGGTATAATTGTTGATGTTAAGGTGTTTACTAGAGAAAATGGGGATGAATTAAACCCAGGAGTAAATGAATTAGTAAGATGTTATATAGCTCAAAAGAGAAAGATATCTGTTGGAGATAAGATGGCTGGACGTCATGGTAACAAAGGGGTTATATCAAGAGTTCTTCCAGAAGAAGATATGCCGTTCTTACCAGATGGAAGACCATTACAAATATGCTTAAATCCATTAGGGGTTCCATCACGTATGAATATCGGTCAGGTATTAGAAGTTCATTTAGGATGGGCTGCAAGTCAATTAGGATGGCATATAGCTACGCCTGTATTTGATGGTGCAACAGAAGAAGATATAGAAGCTTGCTTAGAAAAAGCAGGTTATAATGCAAATGGTAAAACTGTACTATATGATGGTAGAACAGGGGAACCATTTGATAATGAAGTTACTGTTGGTATAATGTATATATTAAAACTAGCTCACTTAGTTGATGATAAAATTCATGCTAGATCAACAGGACCATACTCATTAGTAACTCAACAACCACTTGGTGGTAAGGCACAATTTGGTGGTCAAAGATTCGGAGAAATGGAAGTTTGGGCATTAGAAGCATATGGTGCTGCACATACATTACAAGAAATATTAACTGTTAAATCAGATGATGTTGTAGGTAGAGTTAAAACATATGAAGCTATAGTTAAAGGAGAAAACATTCCAGAACCTGGAATCCCGGAATCCTTTAAGGTTCTTATTAAAGAACTTCAAGCTTTATGCTTAGATGTTAAAGTTTTAAATGAAGACAATCAAGAAGTTAGACTTAAAGAGTTTGCTGAAGAAGATATGGAAGATCTAGAAGTTAACATTGAAGGAACAGAAGATGTTGTTGTAGAAGATGTTAATATAGATGATAGTTATACAATGCCAGAAGATGAAGTTGAAGAAGATGTTGAGTTTGATAACTTTGCATTAGAAGGCTTTCATGAAGAAGACTTAGAACTAGATGATTTTGTAAATGATGAACACTAATTTTGAAGGGAGGATATACCCTTGTTTGAATTAAATAATTTTGATGCTATACAAATAGGGTTAGCTTCACCAGATCAAATAAGAGAATGGTCAAGAGGCGAAGTTAAAAAACCTGAAACAATAAACTATAGAACCCTTAAACCAGAAAGAGATGGTTTATTCTGTGAAAGAATATTTGGACCTATAAAAGATTGGGAATGTCACTGCGGTAAATATAAGAGAGTGAGATATAAGGGAATAGTTTGTGATAGATGTGGAGTTGAGGTTACTAAGGCTAAGGTAAGAAGAGAAAGAATGGGGCATATTGAACTGGCTGCCCCAGTTTCTCACATTTGGTATTTCAAAGGCATTCCATCAAGAATGGGATTGCTTTTAGATATGTCACCAAGAGCTTTAGAAAAGATATTATACTTTGCTTCATATGTAGTAATAGATCCTAAAGAGACACCATTATTGAAGAAGCAACTTCTTAATGAAAAGGAATATAGAGAAGCTGTTGATAAATATGGTGATGAAAGCTTTATAGCTGGAATGGGAGCTGAAGCAGTTCAAGATTTACTTGGTGAGATTGATTTAGAAGCTCAAGCAAGAGATCTTAAAGAAGAGTTAAAAGTAAGTACAGGACAAAAGAAAGTTAGAATAATAAGAAGATTAGAAGTAGTAGAATCTTTTAGAAAATCAGGGAACGATCCAAGATGGATGGTTATAAATGTTATTCCTGTTATTCCTCCAGATTTAAGACCAATGGTTCAATTAGATGGTGGAAGATTTGCAACTTCAGATTTAAATGATTTATACAGAAGAGTTATTAATAGAAATAACAGATTAAAGAAATTATTAGACTTAGGTGCTCCTGACATTATTGTTAGAAATGAAAAAAGAATGCTTCAAGAAGCAGTGGATGCACTTATAGATAATGGTAGAAGAGGTAGACCTGTAACAGGACCAGGAAATAGACCGCTTAAATCATTATCAGATATGTTAAAAGGTAAGCAAGGTAGATTTAGACAAAACTTACTTGGTAAGAGAGTTGACTATTCTGGTAGATCGGTTATCGTTGTTGGTCCAGAATTAAAAATGTACCAATGTGGACTTCCTAAAGAAATGGCTTTAGAATTATTTAAACCATTTGTTATGAAAAAGTTAGTAGAAGATGGTGTAGCTCATAACATTAAGAGTGCTAAAAGAATGGTTGAAAGAGTAAATAATCAAGTATGGGATGTGCTTGAAGAAGTTATAACTGATCATCCAGTATTGTTAAACCGTGCTCCTACTCTACATAGATTAGGAATTCAGGCTTTCCAACCAGTTTTAGTAGAAGGTAGAGCTATTAAACTACATCCATTAGTATGTACAGCGTATAATGCTGACTTTGATGGTGACCAAATGGCTGTTCACGTTCCGTTATCAGTTGAAGCACAAGCAGAAGCTAGATTCTTAATGTTAGCAGCAGGAAACATAATGAAGCCTTCAGATGGTAAACCAGTTTGTGTTCCTACACAAGATATGGTTTTAGGTTCTTATTATTTAACTATGAGTAAAGAAGGCGCTAAAGGCGAAGGAAAAGTATTTGCTTCAAAAAATGAAGCAATTATGGCTTACGAAGTAGGAGAAATAGCAGTTCATGCTCAAATAAAAGTAAGATTATTTAGAGAAGTGAACGGAGAAGTAAGATCAGGTATTATTACTACAACAGTTGGTAAATTAATATTTAATGAGTCAATTCCTCAAGATTTAGGATTCGTTGATAGAAATAATAAAGATGAAGAGTTTAATTTAGAAGTTGATTTCCTAATAACTAAAAAATCTTTAGGAAAATTAATAGATAAATGTTATGCAGTTCATGGTCCAACTAATACGTCTATAATGCTAGATAAGATTAAAGCTTTAGGATATCACTATTCATCAATCGGAGCAATAACAGTTGCAGCATCTGATATGATAGTACCAGAAGCTAAATATAGACTTCTTAAGGAAGCTGATGAAACAGTTGATAAAATTGAGAAGATGTATAAAAGAGGATTTATTTCTGAAGAAGAAAGATATGAAAGAGTTATAGAAAAATGGACTAAGACTACAGAAGATGTTGCAGATGCACTTATGGATAGTATGGATAAGTTTAATCCAATATTTATGATGGCAGATTCAGGAGCCAGAGGTTCTAAGTCTCAAATTAAGCAATTAGCTGGTATGAGAGGACTTATGGCGAGTCCTACTGGTAAGATTATAGAATTACCAATTAGAGCTTCATTTAGAGAAGGTCTAGAAGTTTTAGAGTACTTTATTTCTACACATGGAGCTAGAAAGGGTAATGCCGATACAGCTCTTAAGACAGCTGACTCTGGATATTTAACAAGAAGACTTGTTGATGTATCTCAAGATGTAATAGTAAGAGAAGTTGACTGTGGAACAACAGAAGGTATATATGTTTCAGAAATTAAGGAAGGTAATGAAGCAATCGAAGGATTAGCTGAAAGATTACATGGTAGATATACTGCTGAAGCTATAGTTCATCCGGAAACAGGAGAAATTATGGTAGAAGCAGATGAATATATGGATTTAGAAACTGCAGAAAGAGTTGCAGCAACTGGAATAAAGAAAGTTAAAATAAGATCAGTATTTACATGTAAATGTAAGATTGGTGTATGTTCAAAATGTTATGGTATGAACATGGCAACTGCACAAAAAATAAATATTGGTGAAGCTGTTGGTATCATAGCAGCTCAATCTATAGGAGAACCTGGTACTCAGCTTACAATGAGAACATTCCATACAGGTGGAGTTGTTGGAGCTGATATAACTCAAGGTCTTCCAAGAGTAGAAGAGTTATTTGAAGCTAGAAAACCAAAAGGTTTAGCAATAGTAAGTGAAATTTCAGGTACAGTTAGAGTTGAAGAAACTAAGAAGAAGAGAACTGTATTTGTAACTTCTGAGGATGGGGAAGAGCGTAGCTATGAAATACCTTTCGGATCAAGATTAAAAGTATCTGATGATGAAGTTATAGAAGCAGGGGATGAAATTACTGAAGGATCAGTAAATCCTCATGATATAGCGGCTATAAAAGGTATAGATGGAGCGAGAAAATACTTATTATCAGAAGTTCAAAAAGTTTATAGACTACAAGGTGTTGATATTAATGATAAACACTTAGAGGTAGTTGTTAGACAAATGACTAGAAAAGTTAAAGTATTAGATTCAGGGGATACAGAGTTATTACCAGGAACTATGATAGATATGTTTGACTTTGAAGAAGAAAATGCTAGAGTAAGAGAATTTGGTGGAGAAGAAGCGAAGGGAGAGCAAGCTTTACTTGGTATAACTAAAGCAGCTTTAGCAACTGATAGTTTCTTATCAGCAGCATCATTCCAAGAAACTACAAGAGTTCTTACTGAAGCAGCAATCAAAGGAAAAATAGATCCATTACTTGGATTAAAAGAAAATGTTATTATTGGTAAGTTAATACCAGCAGGTACTGGAATGATGAGATATAGAAATGTAAAGCTAGATGTAGAGGATATTCCAGTTGAAGATGAAGTATTAGAATCAATTGAATAATATATGCAATTTTATTGACATGTGTATGCTTAAATGATAAAATACCAATTGTGTGATTTTGAGATACACTACAATATAATTGTCTGCATGGATTTCATGGAGGCAAAGTTATATACTGTGCCTCTATGAATTTTATAGAAGTAGGTATATACTTATTTGTCAATAGATTATAACTAATAATACATTTAAATGTAAAAAAATTGAATGAAATAGAGATTATAAATGATAAATTACAATGTAATTACATTTAAATCAATATTAACTTAGCTTTTATCTTAATATTAGATAGATAGAAAAATTTCAGGAGGTGAAAAAATGCCAACTATTAGCCAATTAGTAAGAAAAGGCAGAAAAACTGTTATCAACAAGTCAACAGCACCAGCACTTAATGAGTGTCCACAAAGAAGAGGGGTTTGTACAGTTGTTAAAACAACAACTCCTAAGAAGCCTAACTCAGCGTTAAGAAAAATCGCGAGAGTAAGACTTACAAATGGATTCGAAGTAACTGCATACATTGGTGGTGTAGGACACAACTTACAAGAACATAGTGTTGTTCTTATAAGAGGTGGTAGAGTTAAGGACCTTCCTGGTGTTAGATACCATATCGTAAGAGGAGCACTTGACTGTGCTGGAGTAGCTAACAGAATGCAAGGAAGATCAAAGTACGGTGCTAAGAAGCCGAAAGCAAAGAAGTAGTTTAAATTATAAGCTACAGTAGTGCTTATCTTCAGCATTTACATAGATTTATAAATTAAGTTTATATAGATGAAGGGGCGAAGCACTTTACGGCAATATTTATTGCAGAGTACCAATGAACTTAAATTTATTATGTTAAGGAGGGAAGAAAAGTGCCAAGAAAAGGACATATCGCAAAAAGAGATGTATTACCAGATCCAATATACAATTCAAAAGTTGTTACTAAGTTAGTAAATAACGTTATGGAAGATGGTAAAAAAGGAGTAGCACAAAAAATATGCTACGAAGCGTTTGAAATAGTGGCGCAAAAAACAGGCAAAGATGCTTTAGAAGTATTTGAAGAAGCAATGAATAATGTAATGCCTTTATTAGAAGTTAAAGCTAGAAGAATAGGTGGTGCTAACTACCAAGTTCCAATCGAAGTTAGACCTGAAAGAAGACAGACTTTAGGATTAAGATGGATCTTAGATGCTTCTAGAAAAAGAGGCGAAAAGGTAATGGCTCAAAGATTAGCTGGAGAATTAATGGATGCAGCTAACAATACTGGAGCAGCTGTTAAGAAGAGAGAAGATACTCACAAGATGGCTGAAGCAAACAAAGCATTTGCTCATTACAGATACTAATAAACAAACTGTTTTGGATATTGCCAAAACAGTTTTGTCGAATTTAAAATTACTCGTTGAGAGGAGGAAATACAGATGGCAAGAAATTATCCGTTAGAAAAATTCCGTAACTTTGGAATAATGGCTCATATAGATGCTGGTAAAACAACAACTACTGAGCGTATATTATTTTATGCAGGTAGAACTCATAAAATAGGTGAAACTCACGAAGGTGCTTCACAAATGGACTGGATGGAACAAGAAAAAGAAAGAGGTATAACAATTACTTCTGCTGCAACAATGTGTTTCTGGAAAGACCATGAATTAAATATAATAGATACTCCAGGTCACGTAGACTTCACAGTAGAAGTTGAAAGATCTCTAAGAGTACTTGATGGAGCTGTTACAGTTCTAGATGCAAAGAGTGGTGTTGAACCACAAACTGAAACTGTATGGAGACAGGCAGATAAATACGGTGTACCAAGAATGATATATGTAAATAAGATGGATGCTACAGGTGCAGACTTCTTTAGATGTATCAACACTGTAAGAGATAGATTAAAAGCTAATGCTGTTCCAATACAAATTCCAATTGGAGCAGAAGATCAATTCAAGGGAATGGTAGATTTAATAACTAATAAAGCTATTTTATTCTACGATGATCTTGGAAAAGATGTTAGATATGAAGAAATTCCAGCAGATTTAGCTGATCAAGCTGAAGAATATAGAATGGCTATGATTGAAGCTATAGCTGAAACAGATGAAGCTTTAATGGAAAAGTATCTTGAAGGTGAAGAATTAACAGAAGAAGAAATTATGACAGCTTTAAGAAAAGCTACTATAGCTAATGAAGTAGTTCCATGTATTTGTGGATCATCATACAAGAATAAAGGTGTTCAACAAATGATTGATGGAGTTGTTGCTTTCTTACCATCACCATTAGATATTCCAGCTGTTAAAGGAACAACTTTAGAAGGTGAAGAAGATACAAGAGAAGCTTCAGATGATGCTCCAATGTCAGCTTTAGCATTTAAAATAGCTACTGACCCATTCGTAGGAAAACTTGCGTTTACAAGAGTTTATTCAGGTACTATGCAAAGTGGAACATATGTATTAAACTCTACTAAAGGTAAGAAGGAAAGAATAGGAAGACTTGTTAAGATGCATGCTAACCACAGAGAAGAGGTTGAATCATTAGAAGCAGGTGAATTAGGAGCTATAATTGGATTAAAGAATACTACTACAGGGGATACTCTTTGTGCAGAAAATAATCCAATCATATTAGAATCAATGGAATTCCCAGAACCAGTTATATCTGTAGCTATAGAGCCAAAGACAAAAGCTGGTCAAGAAAAGATGGGATTAGCGTTAGCTAAATTAGCTGAAGAAGATCCAACGTTCAGAACTCATACAGATCAAGAAACTGGTCAAACAATCATAGCTGGTATGGGAGAACTTCACTTAGAAATCATAGTTGATAGATTAACTAGAGAGTTCAAAGTTGAATGTAATGTTGGTGCTCCTCAAGTTGCTTATAAAGAAACAATTAGAAAAGCTGTTAAGGCTGAAGCGAAATATGCTAAACAATCAGGTGGTAAAGGACAATACGGTCATGCTGTTATTGAAATGGAACCAACTGAAGGAGAATATACATTTGAAAATGCTATCGTTGGTGGAGCTATTCCTAAGGAATATATACCAGCTATAGATAATGGTATTCAAGAAGCAGCTAAGAATGGGGTTATAGCAGGATATGAAACTATTAACTTCAAAGTTAAATTAGTTCATGGATCATACCACGAAGTTGACTCATCTGAAATGGCATTTAAGATTGCAGGATCTATGGCATTTAAAAATGCTATGGCAAAAGCAGATCCAGTATTACTTGAGCCTGTAGAAAAGGTTGAAGTTACAGTTCCAGAAGAATACATGGGAGATGTAATGGGAGATCTTAACTCAAGAAGAGGAAGAATTGAAGGTATGGAAGCTATAAACGGAGCTCAAATAATAAGAGCATTCGTTCCACTTTCAGAAATGTTTGGTTATGCTACTACTTTAAGATCAAGAACTCAAGGTAGAGGAACTTATTCAATGGTATTTGACCACTTTGAAGAAGTGCCAAAGAGCATTCAAGAAAAGATAAAAAGTGAAAGAAACTAATTCACTTTAGTTATAAAAATAAGTAATGTTGCTTATAATGTAATTATGAGTAACATTACTAAATATAAAATTAGTATATTAATACTAAAATTGATATAAGTATAGAAAATTAGAACTAAATTAGATATAATAACTAAGAAGGTTCATATTATTTAATTTCCATAAAGGAGGATTTTACAATGGCAAAGCAAAAATTCGAAAGAAGTAAACCACACGTAAACATTGGAACAATTGGTCACGTAGACCACGGTAAGACAACATTAACAGCTGCAATCACAACAGTTTTAGCAAACAGAGGATTAGCAGAATCATTCAAATATGATGAAATTGATAAGGCTCCAGAAGAAAAAGAAAGAGGAATCACAATCAATACATCACACGTTGAATACGAAACAGAAAACAGACACTATGCACACGTTGACTGTCCAGGACATGCTGACTACGTTAAGAACATGATCACAGGAGCAGCACAAATGGATGGAGCAATACTAGTTGTTTCAGCAGCAGATGGTCCAATGCCTCAAACAAGAGAGCACATCCTACTAGCATCAAGAGTTGGAGTTGACTACATAGTAGTATTCTTAAACAAAGCAGATATGGTAGATGATGAAGAATTATTAGAATTAGTAGAAATGGAAGTTAGAGAATTATTATCAGAATACAACTTCCCAGGTGATGATATTCCAATAGTTAAGGGTTCAGCTTTAGTAGCATTAGAAAACCCAACAGATGAAAAATCAATCGCTCCAATCCTTGAGTTAATGGAAGCAGTAGATAGCTACATTCCAACTCCAGAAAGAGCAACAGATAAGCCATTCTTAATGCCAGTAGAAGATGTATTCACAATCACTGGTAGAGGAACAGTTGCAACAGGAAGAGTTGAAAGAGGAGTTCTTCACGTAGGAGACGAAGTAGAAATCGTTGGATTACAAGAAGAAAGCAGAAAAGTAGTAGTAACAGGAATAGAAATGTTCAGAAAGTTACTAGACGAAGCGCAAGCTGGAGATAATATCGGAGCTTTATTAAGAGGTGTTCAAAGAACAGATATCGAAAGAGGTCAAGTATTATCAAAAGTTGGTTCAGTTAAGCCACACCAAAAATTCGTAGGTCAAGTTTACGTTCTTAAGAAAGAAGAAGGTGGAAGACATACTCCATTCTTTGATGGATATAGACCACAATTCTACTTCAGAACAACAGACGTTACTGGATCAATCAAATTACCAGAAGGAATGGAAATGGTTATGCCAGGAGACCACATCGATATGAACGTTGAATTAATCACTAGAGTAGCAATGGACGAAGGATTAAGATTCGCGATCAGAGAAGGTGGAAGAACTGTAGGTTCAGGAGTTGTTACAAGCATAATCGACTAATATTAAATTTGATTATTAGTGATATATATAGTTTAATATAAAATTGTGATCACATTCAGAGAGTAAGGGGACGCCTTTACTCTCTTTTATTTTGAGATTTTAAATAAAGAAGCTCACAAAAAAGAAAATGAAAAAAATATTTATATGTAAATGATTAATATATTATAAATAGTAAAAAATAATAAAGAGAATATATATGTGGATAAAAATTACATTAAAAAATATGTTGCTAAATGAAAGGATAGAATATAAAATATATTTGCCGAAGTAATTATAGATATTATATAGTTTTAAAATTTAATAAAAAACGCTAAAAAACTCTTGAAAAGCCTATTTAATCATAGTATAATATAGGAGTTGTATAGCAAACAGCGATGAATCAGGAGGTTGCCGGACTTCCGGGTTAATTCCTGATGAGTATGTTAGGATCTAGAATCCGACGACAGGGGTTTTATAATTCTATGTGTTAAAGTATGAAACACGTGGAACAGTTTATAGAACATTGGCTGTTGTGCGTTAGAAGTAAAGCGTACATGAAAAGGAGGGAAACCAAGATGTCAAAACAAAAAATAAGAATCAGATTAAAAGCATTTGATCACAATATTTTAGATCAATCAGCTGAAAAAATTGTTGAAACAGCAAAGTCAACAGGAGCTAAGGTTGCAGGTCCAGTACCACTACCTACTGAAAAAGATGTTGTTACTATATTAAGAGCTGTTCACAAATACAAAGATTCAAGAGAGCAATTCGAAATCAGAACACACAAAAGATTAATCGATATAGTTAATCCATCACCAAAGACAGTTGATGCGTTAATGAGATTAAACTTACCAGCTGGTGTAGATATCGAAATAAAGCTATAGTCAATACTTATTAAATAAACAGTTTGAACTATTATGATTGTAAAGCAATCCGCTAATATGTTTAGGAGGTGTAGATACATGAAAAAAGCTATATTAGGAAGAAAAGTTGGAATGACTCAAATCTTTGATGCTAACGGAAAAGTTGTTCCTGTAACAGTAGTAGAAGCTGGCCCATGTGTTGTTGTTCAAAAGAAAACTATCGAAAAGGATGGTTATGAAGCAATACAAGTAGGTTTTGGAGACATAAGAGAAAAACTAGTTAACAAACCAAAGAAGGGACACTATGCTAAAGCAGGAGTTTCATTAAAAAGAAGATTAAAAGAATTTAGATTAGAAGATTGTTCAGCTTATGAAGTTGGCCAAGAAATAAAGGCTGATTTATTTGAAGTTGGAGAAAAAGTTGATGTATCAGGAGTTTCTAAAGGTAAGGGATTCCAAGGGGTTATCAAGAGATGGAATGCTAATAGAGGACCAATGAGTCACGGTTCTAAATTCCACAGAGCAGTAGGTTCTATGGGAGCTTCATCAGATCCATCAAGAACTTTCAAAAACAAGAATATGCCAGGGCATATGGGAGCTGTTAATACAACAGTATTAAACTTAGAAGTAGTTAAGGTAATAGCTGAAAAGAACTTAATACTAATCAAGGGTGGTATCCCAGGACCTAACAAAGGTACAGTAGTAATAAGAAACGCAGTTAAAGCTTAATTTCTGTAGAAAGGAGGAAACAGGATGCCTACAGTAGGATTATTTAATCAAGAAGGAAAACAAGTTGGAGATATCCAATTAAATGAAAATGTGTTCGGAGTTGAAGTTAACACTGATGCTATGCATCAAGTTGTTGTTGCTTTATTAGCAAACAAAAGACAAGGAACTCAATCAGCTAAGACAAGAGCTGAGGTTAGAGGAGGCGGAATTAAGCCTTGGAGACAAAAAGGAACTGGTAGAGCAAGACAAGGTTCTATAAGAGCACCACAATGGATAAAAGGTGGTATTGTTTTTGCACCAAAACCAAGAGACTACAGAGTTTCAGTTCCAAAGAGCATGAGAAGAGTAGCTATGAAGTCTGCTTTAACTACTAAGGTTCAAGAAAACCAAATGGTAGTACTTGAAGCATTAGCTTTAGAAGCACCAAAGACTAAGCAAATGGTTGAAGTTTTAAAAGCATTTGATGCTAAGAAAACTTTAATAGTAACTGGAGAATCTAATGAAGTACTTTACAAATCAGCTAGAAATATTGCTGATGTACAAATTATGCCAGTTAACAACATCAATGTTTATGATTTATTAAAATTTGAAAAATTAATCATAACTAAGGATGCTGTATCAAAAATTGAGGAGGTGTACGCATAATGACAAGCTATGATATCATAAGAAAGCCTGTTATCACTGAAAAAAGCATGAATGCTATGGCAGAAAAGAAGTACACTTTCATAGTTCAAATAAATGCAAACAAAGTTCAAATCAAGAAGGCTGTAGAAGAAATCTTCGGCGTTAAGGTTGAAAAAGTTCAAACTTTAAGAACTATGGGAAAAACAAAGAGAATGGGCGTACATGTAGGAAAGAGAGCAGACTTCAAGAAAGCTGTTGTTACTTTAACAGAAGATAGTAAGAGCATTGAATTCTTCGAAGGAATGCAATAACGCGAATAAAGCGTATTATTGGTATTTTAATACCAGAGAAGCTTAAAGTAAGGAGGGAATTTACATGGCAGTTAAGAAGTTTAGACCAACTACCCCATCAAGAAGACAAATGACAATGGCTACTTTTGAAGAAATTACAACAAGTACACCAGAAAAATCACTTCTTGTTTCATTAAACAAAACTGGCGGTAGAAATGCACAAGGTAAAATAACTGTTAGACACCACGGTGGTGGAGCTAAGAGAAAATATAGAATAATTGATTTCAAAAGAAATAAGGATGGTATTCCAGCAAAGGTTGCAACAATAGAATACGATCCAAACAGAACAGCATACATAGCTTTAGTTGTATATGCTGATGGTGAAAAGAGATATATAATTGCTCCAGTTGGATTAAAAGTTGGAGATGTTATAGTTTCAGGAGCAGATGCTGATATCAAAGTTGGTAACGCTCTTCCATTAAAGAATATACCAGTAGGTACTTTTGTACACAATATTGAATTACAAATTGGTAAAGGTGGCCAAATGGTAAGATCAGCTGGTACTTCAGCTCAATTAATGGCTAAAGAAGGTAACTATGCTACACTAAGATTACCTTCAGGTGAAATGAGATATGTTAGAATCGAATGTAGAGCTACAATCGGAACTGTTTCAAATACTACTAATGATATAATTAATATTGGTAAAGCAGGTAGAAAGAGACATATGGGATGGAGACCTACAGTTAGAGGTTCTGTAATGAACCCTTGCGATCACCCTCACGGTGGTGGTGAAGGTAGATCACCTATCGGTAGACCAAGTCCAGTTACTCCATGGGGTAAACCAGCACTTGGATACAAGACAAGAAAGAATAAGAAGTATTCTGACAAATTCATAATAAAGAGAAGAAACGATAAGTAGTATGAAGAGAAATGAAAATTCTCTTCATGGCTTGTCAGCCTAGAGATTATGAAGGGAGGCAAATTATAGTGAGTAGATCAACAAAAAAAGGACCTTTTGTACATGAAGGACTTTTAAAGAAAATTGAAGAAATGAATGCTAGTGGAGATAAGAAGGTTGTTAAAACTTGGTCAAGAAGTTCTACAATATTCCCACAAATGATCGGTCATACAATAGCTGTTCACGATGGAAGAAAGCATGTTCCAGTTTTCGTAAGCGAAGATATGGTTGGACACAAGCTTGGTGAGTTCGCATTAACTAGAACTTACAGAGGACACGATTATGACGAAAAAGCAGCAAGAAAAAGAAAGTAATCCCGGAAAGGAGGAACATAAATGGAAGCTAGAGCTATAGCTAAATATGTTAGAATGTCTCCAACAAAAGTAGGAGTAGTTCTTGATTTAATAAGAGGAAAAAATATTCAAGAGGCTTTCGCTATTTTACAATATACTCCAAAAGATGCAGCTGTTGTTATAAACAAAGTTTTAAAATCAGCTGTTGCTAATGCAGAAAATAATCACGAAATGGATGTAGAAAGATTATATGTAGCAGAAGCGTTCGTTGGTGCAGGTCCAACACTTAAGAGATTCAGACCAATGGATCACGGTAAAGCATTTAGAATTAACAAAAGAACAAGTAACATTACACTTGTAGTTAAAGAAAGAGCTTAGAAAGAAGGAGGGAAATCAAGTGGGTCAAAAAGTACATCCTCATGGACTTAGAGTAGGAGTTATCAAAGATTGGGATGCTAAGTGGTATGCTTCAAAGAAGAACTTTGCAGACAATCTAATAGAAGATAACAAAATAAGAGAATTCGTAAAGAAGGAACTTTTCTCAGCTGGTATTTCAAAGATTGAAATTGAAAGAGCAGCTAAGAGAGTTAAGTTAAATATATATACTGCTAAACCAGGTGTTATAATTGGAAAAGGTGGAGCAGGAATTGAAGCTTTAAAAGCTAAGTTAGCTAAAGTTGCTGACAACAAAAACTTATTAATCAACATAGTTGAAGTTAAGAACGCTGAAGCAAATGCTCAATTAATGGCAGAAAATATAGCTGCTCAATTAGAAAAAAGAGTATCATTCAGAAGAGCTATGAAACAAAGCATCCAAAGAGCTATGAAACTTGGAGCTAAAGGTGTTAAGACAGCTTGTTCAGGTAGATTAGGCGGAGCTGAAATAGCTAGAACAGAACAATATCATGAAGGAACAATTCCACTACAAACTTTAAGAGCAGACATCGATTATGGATTTGCAGAAGCTGATACAACATATGGAAAAATTGGCGTAAAAGTTTGGGTTTATAATGGAGAAGTTCTTCCAACTAAAAAAGTTGAAAAGAAGGAAGAAGTTAACGCATAAGAAAGGAGGAATTAGTCATGTTAATGCCTAAAAGAGTTAAGCATCGTAAGGTACAACGTGGTAGAATGAAAGGAAAAGCTACAAGAGGGAATTTCCTTGCATACGGAGATTTTGGTATTCAAGCTACAACATGTGGTTGGATAACTAGTAATCAAATTGAATCTGCCAGAATTGCTATAAACAGATATATAAGAAGAGGAGGAAAACTTTGGATAAAGATTTTCCCAGATAAGCCAGTAACTGAAAAGCCAGCTGAAACAAGAATGGGTTCAGGTAAGGGTTCACCAGAATACTGGGTAGCAGTAGTTAAACCTGGTAGAGTTTTATTTGAATTATCAGGAGTTAATGAAGAAGTTGCAAGAGAAGCAATGAGACTTGCATCACACAAACTTCCTGTAAAGTGTAAGTTCGTTACAAGAAGAGATTTTGAGGAAATGGGTGGTGAAGAATAATGAAGGCTAGAGAATTAAAAGAATTAAGAG
Organism: Clostridium gallinarum; assembly: GCF_014836325.1. Taxonomy (GTDB): domain Bacteria; phylum Bacillota; class Clostridia; order Clostridiales; family Clostridiaceae; genus Clostridium; species Clostridium gallinarum. The sequence goes on along the minus strand of NZ_JACSQZ010000009.1, from coordinate 28,436 downwards.
CAAATAATCCTCAAGATTTAAAGGTTAAATTAAATGACCTTAAAGCTGAATTATTCAACTTAAGATTCCAATTAGCTACAGGTCAATTAGAAAATCCTATGAGAATAAGAGAAGTAAAAAAATCTATAGCCCAAATCAAAACCATCATTAGAGAAGAAGAGATCAGGGCTTTCGAGCAGTAAATCTGAAAGGAGGTAACTCTTAATGGAAAGAGGACTAAGAAAGAAAAGAATAGGTAGAGTTGTTTCAGATAAAATGGATAAAACAATAGTTGTTGCTGTTGAAACTAAGGTTAGACACCCATTATATGGTAAGACAGTTAATAGAACAACTAAGTTTAAGGCTCATGATGAAAACAATGAAGCTAAAATTAATGATAGAGTTTTAATTATGGAAACTAGACCATTATCTAAAGATAAGAGATGGAGACTTGTTGAAATAGTTGAAAAAGCTAAATAGGCTTTAAGTCTGAAAGGAGGGTAATTCAATGATACAACAACAAACCTTACTAAAAGTAGCAGATAACTCAGGTGCAAAGGAAATCATGTGCATAAGAGTTTTAGGCGGATCTAAGAGAAAGTTCGGTAACATTGGAGATGTAATAGTTGCTAGCGTTAAAAGTGCAACACCAGGCGGAGTTGTTAAAAAGGGAGACGTTGTAAAGGCTGTTATAGTTAGATCAGTAAGAGGATTAAGAAGAGCTGATGGTTCATATATTAAATTTGATGAAAATGCAGCTGTTATTATAAAGGATGATAAGCAACCAAGAGGAACTCGTATCTTCGGACCAGTTGCTAGGGAGCTAAGAGATAACGAATTTAACAAGATTTTATCATTAGCACCTGAAGTTCTATAATGGAGGAGGTGTCTTATTTGAAGGTACATGTTAGAAAAAACGACACAGTTGTAGTTGTTTCTGGTAAAGATAAAGGAAAAACTGGTGAAGTTTTAAAAGTATATCCTAAGACAGGTAAAGTTATTGTTCAAGGAGTTAATATAGTTAAAAAGCACCAAAAGCCAAGCAGAACTAATATGCAAGGCGGAATAGTTGAAAGAGAAGGAGCTATATACAGCTCAAAAGTTATGTTATACTGCACAAAGTGCAAAAATGCTACAAGAATTAGTAACAAAATATTAGAAGATGGTACTAAAGTTAGAGTTTGTAAGAAGTGCGGAGAAACATTCTAAAATCTGAAAGGAGGTACTAAATTATGACAACAAGACTTCAAGAAAAATATCAAAAAGAAGTAATTCCAGCTATGATTGAAAAGTTCGGATATAAAAATATAATGGAAGTTCCAAAGCTTGAAAAGATAGTTATCAACATGGGTGTTGGAGAAGCTAAGGATAATCAAAAAATATTAGAAGCAGCAGTTAATGATTTAAGCATAATTGCAGGTCAAAAGCCAATCTTAACAAGAGCTAAGAAATCAGTTGCTAACTTTAAGATTAGAGAAAATATGGCTTTAGGATGTAAGGTTACATTAAGAAAAGCAAAGATGTACGAATTTGCTGATAAGTTAATGACAATTGCTCTTCCAAGAGTTAGAGACTTCAGAGGAGTTTCAAGCAAAGCTTTTGATGGTAGAGGAAACTACTCATTAGGAGTTAAAGAGCAATTAATATTCCCAGAAATCGAGTATGATAAAATAGACAAGGTGAGAGGAATGGATATCATCTTCGTAACAACAGCTAACACTGACGAAGAAGCAAGAGAATTACTAAGATTCCTTGGAATGCCATTCGCTCAATAATAAGGAGGGGAAACCGTGGCACGTAAAGCTATTATAGAAAAATGGAAAAAAGAACCAAAATATAAAACAAGAGCTTATACAAGATGCAGAATATGTGGAAGACCACATTCAGTATTAAAGAAGTTTGGTATATGCCGTATATGTTTTAGAGAACTTGCTTACAAGGGCCAAATCCCTGGTTGTAAGAAAGCAAGTTGGTAAAAAACTGATATAGTGAAAGGAGGCACATTAAATGGTTATGACAGATCCTATCGCAGATTTGCTAACTCGTATAAGAAACGCAAATGCTGTTAAACATGAAGTAGTAGAAGTTCCTTCATCAAACGTGAAGAAGGCTATTGCAAATATATTATTACAAGAGGGATATATAAAAGAATTAGAGGAATATAACGATGGTGTTGTTCCAATGTTAAGAATATCTCTTAAGTATGGTGCAGATAAAGAAAGAGTTATAACTGGTATAAAGAGAATCTCTAAACCAGGACTTAGAGTTTACTGCAAGAAAGATGAAATTCCAAAGGTACTAAGCGGACTTGGTATTGCTATAATCTCAACATCAACTGGATTATTAGTTGATAGAGAAGCAAGAAAAGCTGGATTAGGCGGAGAAGTACTTTGCTACGTTTGGTAATTACAAATTAGAAAGTAACTAGATTAACATATATAAGAACAAGTAAAACAGGAGGTGCGATTATGTCAAGAGTAGGTAGATTACCTATAACTATACCTGCAGGCGTAACTGTAGCTGTTTCAGCAGATAACGTTGTTTCAGTTAAGGGTCCAAAGGGCGAACTTGTTAAAGCTATGGACAAAGACATGAATATAGCAGTTGAAAATAACCAAGTTGTTGTTACTAGACCTAGTGATCAAAAAGAGCACAGAGCTCTTCACGGATTAACTAGAGCATTAATCAACAACATGATAATCGGAGTAGAAAAAGGATTCGAAAAGAATTTAGAATTAATCGGTGTTGGTTACAGAGCTCAATTACAAGGAAAGAAACTTGTAATGAACTTAGGATATTCACATCCAGTTGAAATAGAACCTATGGACGGTATTACTTTCGAAACTCCAGCTGCAACAAAAGTAGTTGTTAAAGGAATAGACAAGGAAAAAGTTGGAGCTGCAGCGGCTGATATCAGATCATGGAGAAAACCTGAACCATACAAGGGTAAAGGAATTAAGTACGATAACGAAGTAATCAGACGTAAAGAAGGTAAGACTGGTAAGAAATAATAGAAAGGAGTGAAACCTTTATGTTTAAGAAGGTAGACAGAAAAGCTAGTAGAGAAAGACGTCACCTAAGAGTACGTAAGAAAATTTCTGGTACTCCTGAAAGACCAAGACTTTCAGTATATAGAAGTGAAAAGAATATATATGCTCAAATTATAGATGATGTTAATGCAGTAACATTAGTTTCAGCTTCAAGCTTAGATAAAGCAGTAGATGTTAAAGTAGGCGGAAATAAAGAAGCAGCTAAATTAGTTGGTGAATTAATAGCTAAAAAAGCTTTAGAAAAAGGAATTTCAGAAGTTGTATTCGATAGAGGTGGATACGTATATCACGGAAGAGTTCAAACTTTAGCTGAAGCAGCAAGAGAAGCAGGCTTAAAATTCTAATAAACAAGGAGGGAAATACATGAGAATCGATCCTAGCACACTAGACCTTAAGGAAAAGGTTGTTAACATAAACAGAGTAACTAAGGTTGTTAAGGGTGGTAGAAACTTCAGATTCAGCGCTTTAGTAGTTGTAGGTGACGAAAACGGACACGTAGGCGTTGGAATGGGTAAGTCAATAGAAATCCCAGAAGCAATTAAAAAAGGAATAGAAGACGCTAAGAAACACTTAGTAAGTGTTGCGATAGTTGGAACTACTGTTCCTCACGAAATATATGGAAAATTTGGAACTGGTAAAGTTCTTATAATGCCAGCTAAAGAAGGTACAGGAGTTATCGCTGGAGGTCCAGCAAGATCTGTATTAGAATTAGCAGGATTAAAGGATGTTAGAGCTAAGTCATTAGGTTCAAACAATCCTAAAAACATGGTAAATGCTACAATTAACGGTTTAGCAAACTTAAGAACAGCTGAAGATATAGCTAAATTAAGAGGCAAAACTGTTGAAGAAATTTTAGGTTAGGAGGGAAAGCAATGGCAAAGATTAAAGTTACTCTAGTTAAGAGTTTAATTGGAAGAAAAAAAGACCACATTGCTACTGCACATGCCCTTGGACTAAAAAAGATTGGTAAGACAGTAGAACATGAAGAAACTCCTCAAATCAGAGGAATGATTAACAAAGTTGACTATCTACTAAAAGTAGAAGAAGTTTAATAAGAGGAGGTGCATTGAGTAATGAAACTTCATGAATTAAAACCAGCAGTTGGAAGTAGAAAAGCTCCTAAAAGAGTTGGTAGAGGTACTGGTTCAGGTTTAGGTAGAAATGCTGGAAAAGGTGAAAAAGGCCAAAAGGCTAGATCAGGTGGCGGAGTAAGACCAGGTTTTGAAGGTGGTCAAATGCCATTATATAGAAGACTTCCTAAGAGAGGATTCACAAACATATTTGCTAAACAATACGTTAGCATTAACGTTGATAGATTAAATATATTTGAAAATGGAACTGAAATAACACCAGAAGTTTTACTTGAAAGAAGAGTTATAAGTAAAGTAAAAGATGGCGTTAAGATTTTAGGAAACGGAACATTAGAGAAGAGCCTAACTGTTAAAGGATGTAAGTTCTCAAAATCAGCGGCTGAAAAGATAGAAGCAGCTGGAGGAAAAGTTGAGGTGATTTAGTATGCTATCAACCCTACGTAATGCCTGGAAGGTTCCCGAATTAAAAAAGAGATTTTTATGGACTATATTTTTAGTTGCAATTTTCAGGATAGGAACACATATTCCTGTTCCTGGAATTAGCACAGATGTTTTAAAGAATTTAGCAACTAGTGGAACTATTTTTGGTTTCTATGATCTTATATCAGGAGGAGCATTTAGACAGTTTAGTATATTTGCTTTAAGTGTAACACCATATATTAATGCTTCTATTATAGTTCAATTATTAACTATAGCAATTCCTTCATTAGAGCAACTTTCAAAAGAAGGTGAAGATGGAAGGAAGAAAATTCAAAAGATAACGAGAATATTATCTATTGTTATAGGATTCATTCTTGCTTTTGGAACTTATAGTATGGTTGCAGCTAAAGGAGCAACAGGTGTAATGCCATGGACAGAAATTATTGTTGTATTAATAGCTTTAGTAGCAGGTTCAACTTTCTGTATGTGGTTAGGAGATCAGATTACAGCTAAAGGATTTGGAAATGGGATATCGATATTGATATTTATAAATATAGTATCTCAGTTACCTATAACTTTAATGTCATTATTTACATTAAAGGATAAAGGTGAAATTTCTATAATAGAAATTTTATTATTTGTTGCTGCTGCAATTATATTATTAGGAATAGTAATATTTTTCTCATTAGCAGAGAGAAGAATACCTGTTCAATATGCTGGTAAGGCTATTGGAGGAAAGGTTATGAGAGGTCAAAGTACTCATATTCCTTTAAGTATTATAGGATCAGCTGTTATAGCAATAATATTTGCTATGTCAGTTATGATGTTTCCAAAGACAATTGCAGAATTCTTCCCAAATTATGACTGGGCAATATGGATAACAAGTAATCCGTATAGTATATTTAATGAATCAACATGGATGTATCCAGTAGTTTATGCAATATTAACTATATTCTTTACTTGGTTCTATACACAAATCACATTTAAGCCAGATGAAATGTCAGAAAATCTACATAAATCAGCTGGATTTGTGCCGGGAGTAAGACCAGGAGAAGCAACAGAAAAATATTTTGAAAAGGTACTTACAAAAGTATCTTTAATTGGAGGAGTATTTGCTGCTTTACTAGCAATACTACCAATATTAATTTCAAATACACAGTTACAAGGAATTCAATTTGGTGGAACATCATTATTAATTATGGTTGGAGTTGGACTTGATTTTTCAAGACAATTAGATTCACAATTAGTAATGAGACATTATCAAGGATTCTTAAAATAGATTAATAATGGAGATGATGCCCGTGAAGATAGTATTATTAGGTCCTCCTGGAGCAGGTAAGGGAACACAGGCAAAATCAATTAGTAATAGATACTCGATACCACATATTTCAACAGGAGATATATTTAGAAAGAATATTTCAGAAAATACTCCTTTAGGAATAGAAGCTAAGAAGCACATCGATAAAGGACAGTTAGTACCAGATGAAGTTACTATTAATATGGTAAAAGATAGGTTACAAGAAGATGACTGTAAAAATGGATATTTATTAGATGGTTTTCCGAGGACTGTTAATCAAGCAGAAGCTCTTCAAGATTTTCTTAAAGAAAGAAATGAATCTCTTGACACTGCTCTATTAATTGAAGTACCAACTGAATTCATTTTGGAAAGAATGACAGGTAGAAGAGTATGTCCATCATGTGGAGCTAGCTATCATATAAAATTTAACCCACCAACAACAGCAGGAAAATGCGATGTTTGTGGAAGTGATATAATCCAAAGAAAAGATGATACAGAAGAAACTGTATCTGAAAGACTTGATGTGTATGAGAGACAAACACAACCACTGATTGATTTTTATAAGGAAAGAAACTTACTTTCAATTGTAGATGGAACAAAAGCTATTAATGAAGTATTCGAAGGTATCTGTAATATCTTGGGAGCGTTGAAATAATGATAATCATTAAAAACAACAAGGAAATAGCCCGAATGAGATCAGCAGGTAAAATAGTAGCAGAAACATTACTACTAGTTGAAGAAAAAGTAAGACCAGGAATAACTACTGCTGAATTAGACAGGATAGCAGAAGAATTTATAACTAAGCATGGAGCAAAGCCTTCATTTAAAGGGCTATATGGTTTTCCAGCTTCACTATGTATATCTGTTAACGAGCAAGTAGTTCATGGGATCCCAGGAGGTTATGTATTAAAAGATGGCGATATAATTAGTGTGGACTGTGGAGTACATATGAATGGATTTCACGGAGATGCTGCAAGAACCTTTGGTGTAGGAAATATAACTGATGAAGCTAAACAGTTAATTAATGTAACTAAGGAAAGTTTCTTTAAGGGTATTGAATATGCTAAGGTTGGAAACAGACTTACTGATATATCACATGGAATACAAAGCTACGTTGAAGCTTCAGGCTTTTCTGTAGTAAGAGATTTCGTAGGACACGGTATAGGTAGAGTTGTACACGAAGATCCAGAAGTACCGAATTATGGGCAACCTGGAAGAGGACCCAAATTGGTAGAGGGAATGGCTTTAGCCATTGAACCTATGGTTAATGTAGGCAGCTATAAAGTTAAAACATTAAAAGATAACTGGACTGTAGTAACTAGTGATGGAAGTCTATCTGCACACTACGAAAACACAATTGTAATTTTACCAGATGGACCCGAAATATTAACACTGATTAAATAAGTGTTGCTTAGTTATAAATTCGCATGATACCAAAAGGTGGCTTGTAGATTTATGGCTAAGGTAATCATTGAGGTGAAAAGTTTGCAAGACAATGACTTAATTGGGAAAGTGGTTCTTTCAAAAAAAGGAAGAGATAAAAATCATTTATATGTTGTAATAGGGCATTTAAGTGATGGTTATGTAATTCTTAGTAATGGGAGCACTAAAACAGTTCAGATGCCTAAACAGAAGAATTTAAAGCATATAAATGTTTTAGATGATGTAGATGATGAGATTAAAGAATCTATCATGTCAAAAGATAGAGGTACTGATTTAAAAATAAAAAGATTTCTAAAACTTAAAGGCATTGTTAAGGAGGGTTGATTACCTTATGTCAAAAGATGATGTAATAGAAATGCAAGGTACTGTACTAGAAGCTTTACCAAATGCTATGTTCCAAGTTGAACTAGAGAGTGGTCACAAGATTCTAGCACATATTTCAGGAAAATTAAGAATGAACTTCATAAGAATTCTACCAGGAGATAAGGTTACAATAGAACTTTCTCCATATGATCTAACAAGAGGTAGAATTACATGGAGAGCAAAATAAAAAGTGGTAAAACCACTAAGTATTACAAGGAGGGTTAGCGATGAAAGTAAGACCATCAGTTAAGCCTATTTGCGAAAAGTGCAAGATTATAAGAAGAAAAGGAAAAGTAATGGTTATCTGTGAAAATCCTAAGCACAAGCAAAAACAAGGCTAATACAATCAAAGTATAGGCAGAAAAAGTATAATTTTACTATGTATATCATATTGACTTTTCAGTTAAAGTCAAATATGATTATATAGGCGTTCAAATAAGCATATAAATTTTAGGTGCGGCTGACAGTAGAAAATGCATCTATTGACCTAGGATTTTATTATATAAATACACACATATAATCAAAATTGTATGCATTTCAATATCAGGAGGTGTAAGTTTTAATGGCAAGAATTTCAGGCGTAGATCTACCAAGAGAAAAAAGAGTTGAGATAGGTCTAACATATATATACGGAATAGGACTTTCTACTTCACACAAGATTTTAGCAGAAACAGGAGTTAATCCTGATACAAGAGTTAAGGATCTTACTGAAGAAGAAGTAACAAAGATAAGAGAGTATGTAAAAACTTTAACAATTGAAGGTGACTTAAGAAGAGAAGTTGCTTTAAATATCAAGAGATTAGTAGAAATTGGATGTTATAGAGGAATTAGACATAGAAAAGGTCTTCCAGTTAGAGGACAAAAAACTAAGACTAACGCTAGAACTAGAAAAGGTCCAAAGAAAACTATCGCAAATAAGAAGAAGTAGTGAGGAGGGAATTCGATGGCTCAAAAAGTTAAAAAGACTAGAAGAAGAAAAGAAAGAAAGAACGTTGAGCATGGTGCTGCACACATCAAGTCAACTTTCAATAACTCAATAGTTACTTTAACTGATGCAGTAGGAAATGCTTTATCATGGTCAAGTGCAGGAGCTTTAGGCTTCAGAGGATCAAGAAAGAGTACTCCATTCGCAGCTCAAATGGCAGCTGAAACAGCAGCTAAAGCAGCTATGGAACATGGATTAAAAAGTATAGAAGTATATGTAAAGGGACCTGGAGCTGGTAGAGAAGCAGCTATCAGATCTTTACAAGCAGCTGGATTAGAAGTAACTCTAATTAAAGATGTTACTCCAATTCCACACAACGGATGTAGACCACCAAAGAGAAGAAGAGTCTAGTATTCATATAGGAGGTGTAATTAATGGCAAGATATACTGGAGCTACATGTAGATTATGTAGAAGAGAAGGTATGAAATTATTCCTTAAAGGGGATAGATGTTATACAGATAAATGTGCTTTTGTTAGAAGAAGTTATGCACCAGGACAACATGGAGCAGCTAAGAAGAAATTATCTAACTATGGCGTACAATTAAGAGAAAAACAAAAAGCTAGAAGAATATACGGAGTATTAGAAGGCCAATTCAGAACTTACTATGAAAAGGCTGATAATATGAGAGGTATCACTGGTGAAAACTTACTTAAATTATTAGAAATGAGATTAGATAACGTTGTTTACAGATTAGGTTATGGTGCTTCAAGAGCTGAAGCTAGACAATTAGTTAATCATGGACATTTCTTAGTAAATGGTAAGAAAGTAGATATTCCTTCATACAAAGTTTCTGTGAATGATGAAATAACAGTAGCAGAAAAGAGCAGAGGAACTGAAAAATTCAAGACATTTATTGAAAATCCAAAAACTTTACCAAAATGGTTAGAAGCAAATGTTGAAAATTATTCAGGAAAAGTTATAGCTGAGCCAGCAAGAGAAGATATTGACGTTCCAGTTAATGAAACTCTTATCGTTGAGTTATACAGTAAGTAATAGTTTAATATTTGTATTGTTAAGATTTATCTTACAATACAAATATATAAACAGTTGCCCTCAGAATAAAGTTGCCATTTAAAATATAAGGAGGGTTTGTACATGTTAGAAATAGAAAAGCCAATTATTGAATGTATAGAAGCAAATGAAAATGGTACTTATGGTAAATATGTAGTTGAACCATTAGAAAGAGGATATGGTATAACTCTTGGAAATGCTCTAAGAAGAATACTTTTATCATCACTTCCAGGTGCAGCTCCAACATCAGTAAAAATTGATGGAGTACTACATGAATTTTCAACTGTACAAGGAGTTAAGGAAGATGTTACAGAAATAATATTAAACATTAAATCCTTAGCTTTAATAATGAATGGTGAAGGTCCAAAGACTATATATATAGATGCTCAAGGACCTGGAGTAGTTACAGGTGCAGATATTAAAACTGATGGAGATATAGAAGTTGTAAGTAAAGATCTTCATATAGCTACATTAGATGATAATGGTAAGTTATACATGGAGATTACAGTTAATAGAGGTAGAGGATATGTTACTCAAAATAAAAATAAGAGTGAAGATCTTCCATTATCAGCTATTGCTGTAGATTCAATCTATACTCCAGTTAAGAGAGTTAACTTTACTGTTGATAATACAAGAGTAGGTCAAATTACTGACTATGATAAGTTAACATTGGAAATCTGGACTAATGGAACTATTAAAATAGATGAAGCAATAAGCTTATCTGCAAAAATACTTATAGAGCATTTTAAATTATTTATGTCATTAGGAGATAGCACTAATGATGTAGAAATTATGATAGAAAAAGAAGAAGATAAAAAAGAAAAAGTACTAGAAATGACTGTAGAAGAGCTAGATTTATCAGTTAGATCATATAACTGTTTAAAGAGAGCTGGTATAAATACAGTTCAAGAACTTGCTGGAAAATCAATGGATGATATGATGAAGGTAAGAAATCTAGGAAAGAAATCTTTAGAGGAAGTCGAAAGAAAGCTTAAGGAATTAGGCTTAGGATTAAGACTAAACGATGAGTAAGGAGGTAAATCCATATGGCAGGTTATCGTAAATTAGGTCGTCCTACTGACCAAAGAAGAGCTATGTTAAGAAGCCTTGTTACAAGCTTTTTAAAGCATGGTAAAATAGAAACAACTGAAACTAGAGCAAAAGAAACTAGAAAATTAGCTGAAAAGATGATCACTTTAGCAAAAAGAGGTGACCTTCACGCTAGAAGACAAGTTTTAGCTTTTGTTCACGAAGAAGAAGTAGTTCAAAACCTATTTGACAGTATTGCTCCAAAGTACGCTGAAAGAAATGGTGGATACACTAGAATGTACAAAAAAGGCCCAAGAAGAGGGGACGGAGCTGAAGTTGTTATACTTGAATTAGTATAACATATAGGGGATTAAGTGATATAACTTAGTCCCCATTTTTGCATATAAAAAAATAAATTTATTTTTTTATTAAATATTATATAAGAATTTAAAATTTATAATTAAAGTAATTGTAAATAAGATAATGTATATTATAATATTCTTATGTTAATGTATATACACTTATTAAGTTTTTATATAATACTTAATTCGAGTTAAGCAATTTAAGGAGGGCTATATTATGAAAGAAGCAATGATTAAATGTGATAATGTATCTTTTAAATATAGAGTAAATGAGGGCGAAGAAGAAAGATATGCAGTTAATGGTGTAAGCTTTCAAGTTGAAAAAGGAGAATTTCTAGTTGTTTTAGGCCATAATGGATCTGGAAAATCAACTATTGCTAAACATATGAATGCTCTTTTACTACCAACAGATGGAACTGTAATAGTAGATAAGTTAGATACATCTGATCCTAATAATTTATGGGATATAAGAGCTAAAGCAGGTATGGTTTTTCAAAATCCAGATAATCAACTAGTCGCTACCATAGTAGAAGAAGATGTAGCTTTTGGACCAGAAAACTTAGGAGTACCACCGGAAGAGATAAGAAAAAGAGTTGATGAAAGCTTAAAGAAAGTAGGTATGTATGAGTATAAAAGGCATGCACCACACTTGCTTTCAGGAGGACAAAAACAAAGAATTGCTATTGCTGGAATCTTAGCAATGAAGCCAGAATGTATTATATTTGATGAACCTACTGCAATGTTAGATCCATCGGGTAGAAAAGAAGTTTTAAACAATATAAAAGAGATTAATAAAAAGTATGGAATAACTATAGTTCTTATAACTCATTATATGGATGAAGCAGCTCAAGCAGACAGAGTAATAGTTATGGATAATGGTAAAATAATATTAGAAGGAAAACCAAGAGATGTATTTTCTAATGTAAGAAAAATGAAAGAAATTGGGTTAGATGTTCCACAAGTAACGGAGCTATGCTATGAATTAAAGAATAGTGGCATAGATATAGATACAAATATTTTAAATGTAGATGAGATGGTGAATGCGATATGTCAATTAAGATAGAAAAATTAAAACACGTTTATATGCCTAAATCTCCTTTTGAAAAAGTAGCATTAAATAATGTTAACTTAGAAATAAATGAGGGAGAATTTGTTGCTTTAATAGGTCATACTGGCTCAGGTAAATCAACTTTAATTCAACATATGAATGGATTGCTTAAGCCAACATCAGGAAAAATAATAGTAGATGGAGAAGATATTACTAAAAGCAATATAAAACTAACTGATATAAGAAAAAAAGTAGGATTAGTTTTTCAATATCCTGAGTATCAATTATTTGAAGAAACTATAGAAAAAGATATTGAATATGGACCAAGAAATTTAGGCCTTGATCAAGAAGAAATTACAAGAAGAGTTAAAAAATCCATGAAAATGGTTGGCTTAGATTATGATGAATATAGAAATAAATCACCATTTGATTTAAGTGGTGGACAGAAAAGAAGAGTAGCTATAGCTGGAGTTATAGCTATGGAACCAAAGATACTTATACTAGATGAACCAACAGCAGGTTTAGATCCAAAGGGTAGAGATGATATTTTAGAACAAATAAAGGTACTGCATCAAGAATATAAGATGACGATAATATTGGTTAGTCATAGTATGGAGGATGTAGGTAAACTTGCTGAAAAAATTATAGTTATGAATAGAGGAGAAGTTGCTTTAGAAGGAGAACCAGCTAAAGTTTTTAGAGAAGTTGATAAATTAGAAGAGATGGGGCTAGCAGTACCTCAAATAACATATCTTATGAGGGCATTAAAAGAAAAGGGCTTTAATGTTTCTGATGAGATTTATACAATTACTCAAGGTAAAGAAGAATTACTAAGAATATTAAAGGAAATAAAAAAATAGGGGGATCCAAAATGATAAAAGATATAACTATAGGTCAATATATACCAGGCGAAACCTTTGTTCATAAATTAGATCCTAGAACAAAAATAATACTATCAATCTTATTTATTGTTTCTTTATTTATTGTAGATAAGTTTATTGGCTATATATTAATAGTTGGATTTTTAGGGTTAACAGTATATGTAGCTAAATTACCACCAAGATATTTATACAAGGGACTAAAACCGGTATTTTTTCTTATAATTTTCACTGCAATTTTAAACATATTTATGATAAAGGGAACATATGATACTTTAATCTTTGAATTTGGATTTATTAAAGTATATAGCGAAGGTGTAAGAACAGCAGCATTTATGGCTTTAAGACTTATATTTTTAATAATGGGTACATCAGTTCTTACATTAACAACATCTCCAATAGAGTTAACGGATGGAATAGAAAGACTACTTAGACTAATAGGAAAAGAGATGGCTCATGAGCTTGCTATGATGATGACAATAGCTTTAAGATTTATACCAACACTTATGGATGAAACTGATAAAATTATGATGGCTCAAAAAGCAAGAGGAGCTGATTTTGAAAGTGGTGGATTAGTTCAAAAGGCAAAAAGCTTAATCCCATTATTAATTCCTTTATTTATAAGTTCTTTTAGAAGAGCAGATGAACTTGCTATGGCAATGGAATCTAGAGCGTATAGAGGGGGAAATGGTAGAACTAGAATGAAAGAATTAAAATTTTCTAATAAAGATATAGTAGCTTTTGCGATATTTTCAATATTATTTATAGGAAGTTTTATAATTAGATTTTCGTTGTAGTAAAGATATGAAGGTGTATAATATGAGAAATATTAAACTTATTTTAGAATATGATGGAACCAATTATTTAGGTTGGCAAAAGCAAAGGATAGGAAAAACTATACAAGGGACATTAGAAGAGGCTATAAGAAGCTTAACTAATGAGGAGATAGATAGTATTGGAAGTTCTAGAACGGATGCTGGAGTACACGCAAAAGGATTTATAGCCAATTTTAAGACTAATAGCAAAATACCAGCAGATAAATTTAGAGAAGCTATAAATCATAAATTACCAGATGATATAGTGATATTAAAATCAGAAGAAGTAGAAGAGGATTTTCATTCAAGATATAATGCAAAGGGGAAAACTTATTCCTATTCTATATTAAATAGAGATGTAAAATCAGCAATAGATAGAAATTACGTATATCATATAAAGAAAGAGTTAGATTTAAATTCTATGGAAGAGGCTTGCAAGTATTTTATAGGTACTTATGATTTCTCAGCTTTTAAAACTAGTGGAAGCTCAGTTAAGAGCAGTATTAGAACTATAAGTGAATTATATATACAAAAAAATGATGATATTATAAAAATTTTTGTTACAGGTGATGGATTTTTATATAATATGGTTAGAATAATAGTAGGTACATTAATAATGGTTGGAAATAATAAAATTAAGCCAGAAGAAATAAAAAACATAATAGAGAGTAAAAATAGAGATAATGCAGGTATATGTGTACCTCCTAATGGATTAGTCTTAGAAAAAGTTTATTATTAAAAATAAAAATTAATTTAAATAATAGAATAAAATATATTGACACACCCGTAAGCGTGTATTATAATAAGTTTGTTTGTTAGAATAATTTATGTATATAAGATCCACTAGCCCCGGGTCTTGACATAAAAGCAGTACTTAAAAAAAGTAAAGCACAAATGTAAGTTCAGGGAGGGAAAAACATGAAATCATACATCGCTAAGGCGCAAGAAGTTGAAAGAAAATGGTATGTTGTTGATGCTGCTGGTAAGCCACTAGGAAGAGTTGCTAGCCAAGTTGCTTCAATTTTAAGAGGTAAAAATAAGCCAACATTTACACCAAATGTTGACTGCGGAGATTTCGTTATCGTAATCAATGCTGAAAAAGTTGTTTTAACTGGTAAGAAGTTAGATCAAAAATTAATGAGAAAGCACAGCTTATATCCAGGTGGATTAAAGGAAACTCCATACAGAGAAGTATTAGCTAAGAAGCCTGAATTCGCTTTCGAAGAAGCTGTTAGAAGAATGCTTCCAACAGGTGTTTTAGGAAGAAAAATGCTTAAGAAGCTAAAAGTATACAGAGGTGCTGAGCACGGACATGATGCTCAAAAGCCAGAAGTACTTGAATTAAAGTACTAATACATGCTCGGGAGGAGGAATAAAAAATGGCAAAAGTTCAATACATGGGAACTGGAAGAAGAAAAAAATCAATAGCAAGAGTTAGACTTGTACCTGGAAGTGGTAAAGTTGTTATAAATAACAGAGAAATCGAAAACTATTTCGGTTTAGAAACTTTAAGAATGATCGTTAATCAACCATTAGTTTTAACTGGAACTAAAGATAGATTTGATGTTTTAGTTAACGTTCACGGTGGCGGATTCACAGGTCAAGCTGGAGCAATAAGACACGGAATAACTAGAGCTTTAATTAAATCTGACGAAAACTTAAAGCCAGAATTAAAGAAAGCTGGATTTGTAACTAGAGACCCAAGAATGAAAGAAAGAAAGAAATACGGTCTTAAGAAAGCAAGAAGAGCTCCACAATTCTCAAAGAGATAGTATTTGGAGACTTACAAACCTCGAAACTTATGGTTTCGAGGTTTTTTTATTAGTTAGGAAATTATATCTATGGACAAGTTGTGGATAATTTTATTAGAGTAGTAAAATTCGTAGTGTAAGAAATAGAGCTTTTATAATTTCCTTCCTTCAGTTTGCAAAGAGATAAACATTGTATGAGGTTGCCTTAGAGCGCATGCGACGGAGCAAGGAATATAATGTTTATCTCTTATTTTATTTAGAAAATTATAATAAAGTCAAATTCTTAAATATTTTAATATTTTTTTATAGAAAATTATAAAATAAATATACTTTTATAATTTATATTAGTCACTTTTAATACTTTTTTAGAGACAAAAGATTAAATTAGGGAATGAATTAAATAATTTTATTTATATAAAGATTTATTAATGAAATAAAAATTAACAAAAAGAGAGTAAATTTTGTTGATTTTTATAATGTAAATTTAAAGTTATAATAAGATTTAAATTTACAATATAATAATTATAAATATTTACAAAATAATACAAAGAAATATTCCTATATTAAAATAGTGTTAAAAATAGATTTAGTTACTTAACAAATGTTAAAGAATAATGTAAACTAAGTATGTAAAAATAATGTTGAAAAGGAGAATAACTTTGGAATCATTAATGGTTATTATAAAGTTACTTGGTGGCTTAGGACTATTTATTTATGGAATGAAGATCATGGGTGATGGTCTTGAAAATGCTGCAGGAGATGGATTAAAATCTATTCTTGAAAAAGTTACTAGAAATCCAATTATAGCAGTAATAGTTGGAGCTATAGTTACAGCAGTAATTCAAAGTAGTAGTGCTACAACAGTAATGGTAGTAGGGTTTGTTAATGCTGGATTAATGAATTTAGCACAAGCAGCTGGAATCATAATGGGAGCTAATATAGGAACTACTATAACAGCTCAGCTTGTTGCATTTAAATTAGATCATATAGCACCTCTTTTTGTGTTTTTTGGAGCATTTATGGTTATGTTCTGTAAAAAGAAAAAGAGAAAAGATATTGGTAATATTGTATTAGGTTTTGGTATATTATTTGTTGGAATGGGTCAAATGAGTTCAGCTATGAAGCCATTGACATCATTACCTATATTTAATGAAATTTTAACTACAGTAGGAGGACAGTGGTATTTAGGAATAATAGCAGGAGCTATTATAACAGCAGTACTTCAAAGCTCATCAGCAACTACAGGTATATTAGTAGCATTAGCAACAGCAGGTGCAATAGATATTACACAAGCTCTTCCAATAGTGTTTGGTTGTAATATAGGTACTTGTATTACAGCAATGTTAGCTTCAGTAGGAACTACAAAAACAGCTCATAAAGCTGCTATACTTCACTTAATATTTAATTTAGGTGGTACACTAATATTTATTCCAGTATTAATAAGTGGAGTTTTAGGAAATATAGTATCACATTTAAGTCCTGATGATGTAAGTAGACAAATAGCAAATGCACATACAGTATTCAATCTTGTAAACACTGCTATAATGTTACCTTTGACAGGCCTATTAATTAAAATTGTTAATATGATTATACCTGGTGATGATGAAGAAGAAAAATTAGGACCAAAATACATAGATGATAGATTATTAGAAACACCAGTTATTGCAGCTGGTCAAGTAGCTAAAGAAACCTTAAGAATGGCTAATAAAGCTAAAAAAGGTTTATCAATAGCCTTAGAAGCTTTTGAAAAAAATGATGAGAAATTAATTCAAAAAGTTTATGATAACGAAAATATAATAAATATTTTAAATGAATCAATTACCGATTATTTAGTTAAGCTTTCAAAGCGTGAATTATCAGATGAGGAATCAAGCATAGTTGCAGCAACATTCCATGTTATAAATGATATAGAAAGAATTGGAGATCATGCTGAAAATATTGCAGATATAACACTACAAAAAATAAACAAAAAATTAGAATATAGTGAAGAAGCTATAGAGCAAATTAAAGTTATGTACAATAAGACCACAGAAGCTTTAGAAACAGCAATTGATAGCTATGCTAGAAAAGATATAGATAAAGCAAAACAAGTTAATAATATTGAAGCTGAAGTTGATAAACTTCAAAGAAAATATAGAGATCTTCATATAAAAAGACTTTATGATGGAACTTGTAATGCTTATGCAGGAGCAATATATCTAGATTTATTAAGTAATTTAGAAAGAGTTAGTGATCACTCATTAAATATTGCAGAAAGCATTATAGAAAATAGTTAGTTGAAATATTTAATTAAAACATAATAAATATTTTATAAATTATATTTAAAATAAGAAGCTACTTTAAGTGGTTTCTTATTTTTTTATTATTTAGTAAATTATATTTATGGACAAATTGAGGATAATTTTATGATAGTAGTAAAATTCGTAGTGTAAGAATTAGAGCTTTTATAATTTCCTTCCTTCAGTTTTTAAAGAGATAAACATTGTATGATGGCGACTTGGAGCGTATGCGACGGAGCAATGAATATATGTTTATCTCTTTTTTATCACAAATTATAACAAAGTTAAATCTATGGATAACTTTAACACTTTTTTATCCTAATATATAATTTAATTTTAATATATTAGGATGTAAATATAGTTTTTGGACATAATAATTCTATAAATAATTAGAGTTAATATGGAGGAAAACAAATGAAAAAACTTAAAATTACTTCTCTAATAATACTTTTATTTATGATTATATGTATTCCAATAAAAGTAATGGCTGCAGATAATGAAAAAGTAATATTAATAGATCCAGGACATGGTGGTTTTGACGGAGGCGCAAAATCAAAAAATGGTATAATAGAAAAAGATATAAATCTAAAAATAAGCATGAAGCTTAAGACGGTTTTAGAAGAAAAGGGATATAAGGTATATTTAACAAGAGAAAGCGATGAGGCTCTAGATAATAGTGGAGGCACTATTAAAGAAAAGAAAAGAATAGATTTGAAAAAAAGAAGAGAAATGAAAAAAGAAACTAATTGTGATGTTTTTATTTCTATTCATCAAAATATGTTTCCACAAGAGAAATGTTATGGAGCGCAAGTATGGCATGGGTCTAATAGTGTTAGTAAGATATTAGCAGATAGTATACAAAATTCTATAAAAGAAAGCGTAAATGATGATAATAAAAGAGTTTCAAAGCCAGCAGGGGATGCTTATTTAATTTTAAGAGATGATTATAAAGGTGCATCAGTTTTAGTAGAGTGTGGTTTTTTGTCTAACATGGAAGAAGAAAAGAAATTACAAACTGAAGAACATCAAAATGAATTGGTTAATGGTATTTTTATAGGAATAGAAAAATATTTTGAAGAAATAAAAAAAAATTAAGCTTAATTTCCGAGGAAATATAACAAATAATATTTTTAAAGGCTAGAATTATACAATTTATAATTCTAGCCTTTAATTTAATATACAGTTATTTGAAGTATTATAAGATTAAGTTATAAATTTAATATATTATATTTAAATTTTGTAGAAACCTTTTCCGTTTACTTCCGAAACATCTATTATTGTTATAAATGCTTTAGGATCTATTCTCAAAATTTTATTTTTTAATCTAATCATTTGCCCTGATGTAACTGCTATGTATAACATTTTCTTTAGCTCATGTGTATATTCTCCTTCAGCTACAAGGGAAGTAACGCCTCTATTCATATCTTTAATTACGTATTGAATAATATCTTGCTCTTTTTCTGTTAGTATAAGTAATAGCTTTTTACTATTAAAACCATTAATAACTTTATCAACTATAACACCTTGAACAAACATTGATATTAATGTATATAGGGCTTTAGGAAGTCCAAATATCAATGCTCCAATAAATACTATGATACAATTAATACCAAAGCTAAGCTTACCAATTTCTAAGTTAGAAAACTTTTTTCTAAGAACCATTGTTATAATATCAGTTCCACCTGTGGATCCATTTCTAGAAAAGACTAGTCCGTAGCCTAATCCACACAATACTCCACCATATATGCAGTAAAGTAATAAATCATCTACTCTAACTAAACTTGATAAAGGCTTAGTTATTATTAATGAAATTGATAAAGAAACCATTCCAACAGCAGTATATAAGGTGAATTTTTTATTTAACATTTTATAGCTTATAAAGAATAAAGGAATATTAATTAAAAATACAGTAATTCCTGAAGGCACATTATACATATATTGAAGAATAAGTGCAACTCCAGTTGCTCCTCCACTTAGTAATTGAGCATTAACTAAGAATAAGTTAACACCAAGGGATGCTATTATACATCCAATAAAAATAAGAATAAAATCTAAGATCATGTACTTGTTAATTGAAACGTTATGAAACATTATTAAACTCCTTAAAATAAATAAGTAAATATACAAATAGATTATATATCAAATGATAGTATATGTTAAATATAATTTTTATAATAGTCATTTTAATAAAAATGTAATTTTTATAATTAGTAAAATAGGATAATATAAGATATTATAATTATAATATACAATAAATCAAGGGGTGTTTTATAAGATGTTTAATGTTTTAGTTGTTGACGACGAGAAAGAAATTAGAGATGCCATTGACATATATTTAAGAGGAGAAGGCATGAAAGTATTTAAAGCTCAAGATGGAATAGAAGCTTTAGAAGTTTTAGATAGAGAAAAAATACATTTAATAGTATTAGATATAATGATGCCAAGATTAGATGGTATAAAAACATGTTTAAAAATTAGAGAAAAAAGAAATTTACCTATAATAATGTTAT
This sequence comes from Clostridium gallinarum, assembly GCF_014836325.1. Lineage (GTDB taxonomy): Bacteria > Bacillota > Clostridia > Clostridiales > Clostridiaceae > Clostridium > Clostridium gallinarum. The sequence continues at coordinate 8,123 of NZ_JACSQZ010000009.1, read as the reverse complement.
CAGCTAAGGGAGAGGATAGTGATAAAATATTAGGTTTGAATGTAGGGGCTGACGATTATATTGCAAAACCATTTAATCATTTAGAATTAGTTGCAAGAGTAAAATCTCAGTTAAGAAGATATCAAAAACCATTAGAACTTGAAGGAGAAAGTCCAGATATAATAGAAGTCAAAGATTTAGTTATAAATAATAAAGAAAAAACTATATATCTTAGAGGTGAAGAAATAAAAGTTACAGCAACAGAATTTAAAATACTTCAACTTTTGGCTTCAAATTTAGGAAAAGTTTTTTCAATAAAAGAAATATATGAAAAAGTATGGGAAGAGCCATTCTATAGAAGTGAGAATACTGTAACTGTTCATATAAGAAGAATAAGAGAAAAAATCGAATTAAATACAAAAGACCCAGAATATATAAAAGTAGTATGGGGGGTAGGATATAAAATTGAGAGAGAAAATTAAAAATTATGTAACAGGTGTATGGGGAATAGAAATATTAACTTTATTTATATTATTAGTAACTTTAATTATAGGATATTATCAAGCTTTTAATGCTGGATCAGAAGAGCAAGTAGCTGCTACTTTTGATGCACTATTTAACAAAGAAAAATATATTCAATCTATGATATATTATGAAAGTAAGGATATTTCACAATATATATATTCAAATAGTAATGATTTAGAAGATATAAGTGCCATAAAATATGAAAATGAATATTTATCAGATAATTTACATTACTATGACGAAATTTTTTATGTTTTAATAAATAAAGAAACAGGAGATTTTACAACTAATGATGTTAATTTATATAGATCAGTAGAAACTTATTCAGATAATGTAGCATTATTAGAAGATAATATAAATTCATATTTAAAGGAAAGTGGATTTTATTCAATAAGGCTAGATAATAAAGAAAAATATAATTATTATGTTATGAGCTTAAGTGATAAGATTAATATGAAAAATATAGATAAGTATATTGAAATATATTATAAAAATCCAATAGCATATTCATATTTAATAAAAACAGAATCTTTATCTGCTAAAACAATGATTGTAACGACAGTAATAGCAGCAATTTTGTTTATTAAAATTATTTTTAATTCAATATTCAATAGAAATAATATACATTTAGAAATAAAAGTATTAAAAAGATTAATTTTTGTATTAAGATATGGTTATAAATATAGGAATACAAGAAATAAGATAATTTTTTCAGTTGGTGGAGCTATTGGAGTAATATTAATATATCTGTATTTAGTTGCAGGAATAAGAAATCAAAATCTTTTAGTAACATTTTTAACGAGGTATCCATTTAAAGGAACATTAATTTTAGTATTAATTCCTTTAGTCTGTGTATTATATTCATTAAAGAAGAGTTTAGATATTTCAATAATTAATGATGGATTAAGAAAAATCAATTCAGGAGATTTAGAATATACACTAAATAATACAGGAGAGAGAGAAGTAAAGGAATTAGTTGAGAATATAAATCAAATTAAAGAAGGATATAAAATAGCATTAAATGAACAAGTAAGAAATGAAAAATTAAAAACTGAATTAATATCTAATGTTTCACATGATTTAAAAACTCCACTAACTTCTATAATTAACTATGTTAATATACTAAATGAACCAAGTATAACAGAAGAGGAAAGAAAAGATTATTTAATGATATTAGATAAAAATTCTAAAAGGCTCAAAACTTTAATAGAGGATTTATTTGAAGCATCAAAATTAAATAGTGGAAAAATGAAAATAGAGAAACAAAAGCTAGATATAGTTTCATTAGTATATCAAGGTGTTGGTGAGTATTCTAATCTTTATGAAGAAAAAAATATAGAATTTAAAGTAAGTTCAAATGAAGATGAAATAATTTTAGATTTAGATGGAAAACTAATGTCTAGAGTTTTTGAAAATTTAATAGTTAATTCTTTGAAATATTCTTTAGAAAATACAAGAGTTTATATAGATATACAATCTAAAGAAAATAATGTTGAAATTTCATTTAAAAATATATCTAATTATGAAATGGATTTTAATACAGAAGATATTTTTGAGAGATTTACAAGAGCGGATAAATCTAGAAATTCCTCGGTGGAGGGATCTGGAATGGGATTAGCAATAACAAAAAGTATAATAGAACTTCATAATGGAAAGATAAAAATTGAGGTAGAAGGAGATATGTTTAAAATTTATCTAGTTATACCTAAGAAATAATATGTTATAATAGAGAAAGTTAAATAATAATTATAATTAAGGAGTGGTGTTATGTCAGTTTTATTTATAGAATATCCAAGATGTACTACCTGTAGAAAAGCAAAAAAATATTTAGAAGAAAATAAAATTGATTTTGTTGACAGACATATAGTAGAAGAAAATCCAAGTAAGGATGAATTAAAAGAATGGTTAAATAAAAGTGGTTTACCAATAAAGAAGTTTTTTAATACATCAGGAGTTCTTTATAGAGAAATGCAATTAAAAGATAAGGTTAAAGAATTACCAGAAGATGAATTATTAGATATATTAGCTAGCAATGGGATGTTAGTTAAAAGACCAATAGTTATAAAGGAAAACACGGTTTTAGTAGGTTTTAAAGAAGAAGAGTGGAATGAAAATCTAAAATAATAAATCTTTTAAAATTCTTAATACTAATAAATAATAAATATCATTGTGAGAAGATGAAAAAAGGAGATATTAGAAGAGATATCTTCTTTTTTCATTAGTATTTTTAAAATCCTAAGTTTTACTTTATCAAAAAAGGAATTTATAATGTATCTATATCTTGTATATTTCTCTATAGATATAGCGGATATATACTATATGTAGTGGAAGGGGAAAGTTATGAATTTATTAGATATTTGCGAAAGTGCGTTAATTGGTATAGATAAATGTAAGGGAATTTATACAGGGGAGAGACTTTTAGATGCTTTAAACCATATAGTAAGACCTAATATGAGTGATGAAGAAATAAGAGATTCGCTTATTCAAGTATCATTAGAACTTACTACAGACATGGAGCCGGAATGGCAAAAAGCTTCTGAAAGATTATATGTATATAAATTATATGATGAAGTAAGAAAAAATAGAAACTTAAAAACAGACGATAATTTATATGGAAATTTATATGACTTTATTAAAGAGCTAACTAACAAGGGTCTATATGGAAAATATATATTAGAGAATTATACTAAAGAAGAAATAATGGAATTAGAAAAAGAAATTAAACCTGAAAGAGACTTCTTATTTACATATAGTGGTATAAATCTTTTAGCAAAGAGATATTTAATTCAAGACTATGATAGAAGTAGATTAGAATTACCCCAACAAATGTTTATGGGAATAGCTATGCATCTTGCAGTACCAGAAAAGAAAGAAAATAAAGTAATTTGGGCAAAAAGATTTTATAATGTTTTAAGTTCCTTAAAGGCAACTATGGCTACTCCAACTATGTCTAATGCTAGAAAACCGTTTTATCAATTAAGTTCTTGTTTTATAGACACAGTAGATGATAGCTTAAAAGGAATATATAAATCTTTAGATAATTTTGCAGAGGTATCTAAGTTTGGCGGTGGAATGGGTATTTATATTGGAAAAGTAAGAGCCTTAGAATCACCTATAAGAGGATTTAAAGGAGCTTCAGGAGGAGTAATACCTTGGATTAAGCTATTTAATGATACCGCAATAGCAGTAGATCAATTAGGAGTAAGAAATGGATCAGTTGCTATATGGTTAGATGCATGGCATAAAGATATTCCAGAGTTCCTACAACTAAGAACTAACAATGGGGATGATAGAAAGAAAGCACATGATGTATTCCCAGGGATATGTTATCCAGATTTATTCTGGAAGCTTGCTGAAAATGATATAGATGCTAATTGGTATATGATGTGTCCACATGAAATAAGATTAGCAAAGGGATATTCATTAGAAGATTTCTATGGAGAAGAATGGGAAAAGAAATATTATGAATGTGTAGAAGATGAAAATATAAGCAAAAGAGTTATGCCGGTTAAGGATATAGTTAGATTAATAATAAAAAGTGCAGCAGAAACAGGTACACCTTTTGCTTTTTATAGAGATACAGCAAATAAAATGAATCCAAATAAACATGAAGGAATGATATACTCATCTAATTTATGTACTGAAATAATGCAAAATATGAGTTATATGGAAATAGAAAAATCAGAAATTACTGATGAAAATGGAGATACTATTATAGTTGAGAAAACTAAGGCAGGGGATTTTGTAGTTTGTAATTTATCTTCAGTGGTTTTAGGTAATGTTGATGTTAAAAATGATGAAGAGCTTGGATATGTAGTAGAAACACAAATAAGGGCTATGGATAATGTAATAGATTTAAATTACTATTCAGTACCATTTGCAGAAGTAACTAATAAAAAATATAGAGCTATAGGGCTTGGAACTAGTGGTTATCATCACATGCTTGTAAATAATTTAGTTCATTGGACTGCTGATGAGCATAAGGATTTTGCTGATGATGTTTATGAAAGAATAAATTATCATGCTATAAAAGCTAGTATGAATATTGCTAAAGAAAAAGGAAGATACTCTTGTTTTGAAGGATCTGATTGGCAAAATGGTGATTACTTTAATCTTAGAGGATATAATTCAGAAAAATGGAATAACCTAAGAGAAGAGGTAGCAGTTAATGGCCTGAGAAATGGTTACTTAATAGCAGTAGCTCCAAATGGATCCACAGCAACTATTGCTGGAACTTCAGAGGGTGTAGATCCTGTAATGGCAAGATTCTGGCTTGAAGAGAAGAAAGGTAGTATTGTACCAAAGACTGCGCCTAATTTAAGTGAAGAAAATTATTGGTATTATAATTCTGCTTATAACATAGATCAAAAGTGGTGTGTACAAATTAATGGTATAAGACAAAGACATATTGATCAAGGTCAATCATTTAACTTATATATAACAACAGATTATACTATGAGACAAATTATGAATTTATATATTGAAGCATGTAAAGTTGGAGTAAAATCAATTTACTATGTAAGATCAAAATCACTAACAGTTGGAGATTGTGAAAGCTGTTCAGCATAATTTTAATAAACTTGGGAGGTAAGATATGTTCATTAATAAAAAACCTCTTTTTAATGAGCTCGGGGATATAGAAACATCAAAAAAGAGGATGATAAACGGAAATACAACTAATTTAAATGATTTTAATAATATGAAATATAAGTGGGTTTCAGATTGGTATAGGCAAGCAATGAATAATTTCTGGATACCAGAGGAAATAAATCTTTCTCAAGACTTAAAAGATTATAATAAGCTAACAAAAGAAGAAAGAACAGCTTATGATAAAATACTTTCGTTTTTAATATTTTTAGATTCAATCCAAACTGCAAATTTATCAAATATCAATAGCTACATAACTGCTAGTGAAGTAAACCTATGCTTAACTATTCAAGCTTTTCAAGAGGCAGTTCATTCGCAAAGCTATAGTTATATGCTAGATACAATTTGTTCTCCAGAAAAGAGAAATGAAATATTATATCAATGGAAAGACGATAAAGTATTATTAGAAAGAAACAAATTTATAGGAGATTTATATAATAACTTCTTAGAAAATCCAACTCAAGAAAACTTAGTTAAAACTGTAATGGCTAATTATATTTTAGAAGGAATTTATTTTTATTCAGGATTTATGTTTTTCTATAATCTTGAAAGAAATGGTAAGATGCCAGGATCAGCTCAAGAAATTAGATATATAAATAGGGATGAAAATACTCATTTATGGTTATTTAGAAATATATTAAAAGAATTACAATTAGAAGAACCTGAAATATTTACTAAAGAGTTAAAAGATGAATTGAAAGAAATGATGAAAACAGCAGTTAATCATGAAATTTCATGGGGACATTATGTAATTGGAGATAACATACAAGGAATAAATAAAACTTTAATTAATGATTATATTAAATATTTAGGTAATATAAGAATGAGAGCTATTGGATTTGATGAAATATATGATGAACATAAAAATAATCCAGCTGCTTGGGTAGATATACTTGCAGATGCAAATTCTGTTAAAACGGATTTCTTTGAAGCTAAATCTACTGCTTATGCAAAAGCTGGAGCATTAATTGATGATTTATAATAAATATATTAATTTCAAAATTAAGGAAATATTTTTTCGTAAATTATACTTATATAGAAAATATGTAAATAAAATATATTATCAGATAACTTAAATAGGGAAAATAACAAAAAATGTTTACATTATTATTAACATAAATAAAAAATATGTTATAATAAAATGTAGTTGTAATTAATTTAATAGATTAGTACAATCTATAAAATTCATATATAATTTGAATTTATAGCTATTATTTAAGGAGGAATCTCAATAATGAAAAAAGGTATAGCTGCATCTAAAGGATATGCAATAGGAAAAGTATTTTTACAAGAACATGAAGAAGTAGTAATAACAGATGCAAAGGTTTCTGATGTAGAAGCTGAAAAAGAAGTTCTAAATAAAGCTTTAGAGCAATCAAAAGTTCAATTATCTGCAATAAGAGATAAAGCTTTAAAGGAAATAGGAGAACATGAAGCTCAAGTTTTTGAAGCGCACCTAACCTTATTAGATGACCCAGAATTCACAGGTGGAATGTTATTAGAAATTGAAACAAATAGCATAAATGCAATGAAAGCAGTTGAAAATGTTACTAATACTTTCGTAATGATCTTCGATTCAATGGAAGATGAATATATGAAAGAAAGAGCAGCTGATATAAAAGACGTTTCAAAGAGAATTATTTCTAACTTAGCAGGAAAAGGTGGAGATGCTTTTGCAATTTCAGAAGCAAACACTATAGTTGTAGCTCATGATTTAACTCCATCAGATACAGCACAATTAGATAGAAGTAAAGTAGTTGGTTTTTTAACTAACATTGGAGGAAGAACTTCTCACTCAGCTATTATGGCTAGAACTTTAGAAATTCCTGCAATAGTTGGATTAAAGGATATAACTACATCAGTTAAAAACGGAGATATGGTTATAGTTGATGGTATCGAAGGTATATGTATAATAAACCCAGAACAATCAGTTATAGACGAATATACTGCAAAGAGAGAAAAATTCTTAGCAGAGCAAGAAGAATTAAAGAAATTAATAACTGTAAAAACAGTTACTAAATCAGGAAGAAGAGTTGAAGTTTGTGGAAACATAGGATCACCTGCAGATGCTGAAGCAGTAGTTGCAAATGGTGGAGATGGTGTTGGATTATTCAGAACAGAATTCTTATACATGGATAGAGACTCAGCTCCAACAGAAGAAGAACAATTCGAAGCATATAAGAAAGTTCTTGAAGTAATGGATGGAAAACAAGTTGTTATTAGAACACTAGATATCGGTGGAGATAAAACACTTCCATACTTACCATTACCAGAAGAAATGAATCCTTTCTTAGGATACAGAGCAATCAGATTATGCTTAGATAGAAAAGATATATTTAGAGTTCAAATAAGAGCATTACTTAGAGCTTCTGTATATGGAAATCTTGCAGTTATGTTCCCAATGATTTCAGGCTTAGAAGAATTCCAAGCTGCAAAAGAATTTGTTGAAGAATGTAAAGCAGAATTAAGAGCAGAAGGAAAAGAATACTCAGAAAAAATCCAATGGGGTATAATGGTAGAAATACCAGCAGCTGCTGTATATGCTGATGAATTAGCTAAACATGTAGACTTCTTCTCAATTGGAACAAACGACTTAATTCAATACACATTAGCTGCAGATAGAATGAGTGAAAAGGTATCATACCTTTACAACCCAATGCATCCAGCTGTATTAAGATTAATAAAGATGACTATAGATGGAGCTCACAAGCACGGTAAGTGGGTTGGAATGTGTGGAGAAATGGCAGGAGATGAAGCTGCTATACCAACATTAGTTGAATATGGTTTAGATGAATTCTCAATGAGTGCTACATCAATATTAACAGCTAAGAAAATAATATTAGAACAAGAATAATTAAAATATAAAAAGCCGCATACTATAAATGCGGCTTTTTTCAGACTGCTGACAAAGTGTCAGCAGTCTTTAATTTTATATAATTATCTAATATAATTTAAATATATTATTTTTTACA
>NZ_JACSQZ010000099.1 GCF_014836325.1 Clostridium gallinarum | reverse complement strand
GCCTTATGTAAAAATATATTATTATAATACCTTATTTGTATTTTTAGATTTAAAAAAATTAGTTATCTTATTTATTAAATTTAATTTGAAATTATTTTCTTTTTGTTCAGCAATCATTTCTGATTGGATATTATATGCTGAAGTTAAGATACTTATATTTTTTTTGACTTCGTTTATAAATGCTATGTCTTTATTAGATCTATTTTCATCTGCAGTTTTTATTAGATTTGTAATTTTATCTATTAACTCATTATTTTTATTATCTGCTAATTCAGTTATTGTTTTTATTGTTTCATTATTAGTTTTTCCTAATTTTTCTATTAAGTTATTAATATCCTTAGTTAAATTTAAACTTTCCTTTATACCTGATATTTCATTTAGAATATTTATGTAAGATTCATTTATATTGTTTTTATTTTGTAATGAAACTATATGTTCTATATTTTTTATAGAGTTTAAAAGCTCTTCATAAGATGGAGGATCTATAATGGTATCAAATTTAGAATCAAAATCATCAAAAGCCATATTATTAAAATATTCTTCAGCTTGCTTATTAGAAATTCCTTTAGAATGAAGATCAATTAAAAATTCTAATTTTAATATTTCTTTTTCATGGAGTCTAGCTTGTTTATTTATAATTTCTAATTTAACATATTGAGAGAATAAATTAATGTAATACTTTACTTTGGATTCGTCAATATCTAATAGTGTTGCTACTTGATCTAGCGAATAATATAAAATTCTTCCTCGCCTTTTCTTTATTTTATTTTCAGACATTTTTTATTACCTCCTAGTGAATATATGTAAATTAATATATAATAAATATATCATAACTTTAAATAGGTTAAAATAAATTATAAACGAATAGGAGAGTATTATGGATAAAAGTAAAATGTTATTAGTTGCATTAGGTCAAGGTGGTGGCAATATATTAGATGGTATTTTGTCAAAAGATAAAAACTATAATAGCTTATTTATTAATAGTAGCATTTTGGATATTAGCCCTCTTAAAAATGCAACAATAAATAAAAATGTATACATATATCCTGGTTCAGGTGGATCTGGAAGGGATAGAATGAAGGGTAGAAATTTAATAGAAGAAAACAGAAACTCTATCTCTGAAACCTTAATTAAGTACCCTCAATCAGAGGTTATTGTTATCTTAACTAGTATGGCAGGTGGGACAGGCTCAGGTTCACTAAAAACTTTTATAGAAATTACAAATAAAACTTTTCCAAATGCTATAATAAATTTAGTTGCAATTATGCCAAGTTTATCTGAGGATGAACTTTCATTCAAAAACACATTAGAATGTTGGAATGACATAAATGAAGTAATAGATTTAATAAATGATATTAAATTTATAGATAATAATAAACGTGAAACATATAATGAAGTAAATTCAGAAGCTGCATCTTTATTAAACTTATCATTTAATATTATGGGAACACACCGTGATGGTAGTATAGATATAAACGATTCTTTAAGAATTAACTCAGCAATAGGATCAAGTGTTATTTTAAAATTACATGATGGAATGAAAGATGGAAAAGCGGCATTAGATTTAGCTATAGAAAACAGTATATTTGCACAAAACAATATATATGAATGTGATTATTTAGGAATAAATATAAAAGAAAATAGTTATGTGGTTAAGGATTTAACTAAAAGTATAGAGGTTTTTAATAGCACATATGTTACATATAATAATGATTTTAATATAATAATTCTTAGTGGATGTGAGATGCCAGTTGAACAAATAGAATTAATTCGTATAGCATATGATGAAAGAGTAAATAAAAGAGCTTCTAGAAATAAAAAGAGAGGCTTTATAGTTAAAATATAGTTTTATAAAATAATAGTGTTCTCCTTCTGATTTATTAAAAGAAGTTAGCAAGTAGTTTTAATATTCAGAAGGAGGATATTAATAACTTTTAAGGGATTTTTTATTCAGTTCCACTTTCATAAGATGATACAAGTTGTCCAGGGAACTTTAACATTTGAGCATCTTTAACAATTCTTTTATATTCATATTCTAATTCTCTAACTTTAACATTAACAGTTTTATCTTCTTTTATTTCAATTAATACATAAGTAGCATTTGGACTTCCTATTTTAGGTTTACCAACACTTCCTGTATTTATGAATGTTTTATCACCAAATTTTTTGTAAGAAGGTATATGAGTATGAGCACATACCAAGATATCTTCTTCTAATGATTCCATTACATTCTTTGTATTTTCAGCACCTTCAAATAAATATTCATTTATTGCATTTGGACTACCATGAGTAAACTTAATTTTTACTCCGTTAATATCATAATTTAATTCTGTAGGTAGCTGAGATAAATAAAACTTATTTGAAGCTCTAACTTCTTCAGAAGCCCAAGGTAGTGAAAATGAATTAATAGATGTATTTCTTATAAAAGTAAAGTCTCCATCAACAACTGAAGCATCATAATTACCTTTTATACAAGGAATTTCTCTTCTTTTAATCAAAGCAACAACTTCATTTGGATGAGGACCATAACCTACTAAGTCGCCAAGGCAAACTGTTAAATCTACTTTCTGTTCATCTATATCTTCTAAAACCTTCATTAGTGAATAAATATTTCCGTGTATATCTGAAATTGCAGCTATCTTCATAGTAAATCCTCCTAAATAAATATATTTAATTATATCACTATAAATTATTGATATAAATAGATATTATTTTATTCATGAGGTATATTATAGATATATTATATAAAACAGAGGTGAATTATATGAAGACAAATAGAGTAAATAACGTATTAAAAGAAATGTCAAAGCAAGGTTTAAATCAAATGATAGTATCATCACCACCTGCTATATTTTACTTAACAGGAAAGTGGTTTTCGCCAGGAGAAAGAATGGTGGCTTTATATTTAAATACTAATGGAAATCATAAGCTTATTGTTAATAAGTTATTCCCAGTTTACGAAGATTTAGGTGTAGACTTAATTTGGTACACAGATATTGAGGATCCAATACAAATATTATGCACAGTTGTGGAGAAAGAAAAACCTTTAGCTGTGGATAAAAATTGGCCGGCACATTTCTTAATTAAATTAATGAACAATAATGGAGCAAAGGCTTTTGTTAATGGATCTCCAATTATAGATAGATTAAGAATGATAAAGGATGCTGAAGAAATAGCATTAATGAAAAAATCATCAGAAATAAATGATAAGGTTATGCTTGAAGTTTGGGATAACTTAAAGGAAGGTCAAACAGAAAAATATTACGCTAGTCTATTAGCTGAAATTTATGAAAAGCATGGAGTAAATGAATTTTCATTCCCTCCTATAATTGCAGTTAGTCCAAATGGAGCTGATCCTCATCATCATTCAGATAAAACTCCTATAAAGAAAGGACATAGCATAGTTATAGATATTGGAGGAGTTTATAATTCTTATTGCTCTGATATGACTAGGACTGTATTCTTTGGTGAAGAACCAAATGAAAAACACGCAAAAATTTATAATATAGTTAAGGAAGCAAACCTAAGTGCTATAAGAAAAGTTAAAGAAGGTGTTAAGTTCTCTGAAATAGATAAAGCTGCAAGAGATTATATTGAAAATGCAGGATATGGTGAGTATTTTACTCATAGAACAGGACACAGTATAGGAATAGAAGATCATGACTTTGGAGATGTGAGTTCAACAAACCATGAAGAGGTTAAGGCAGGAATGATATTCTCTATCGAGCCAGGAATATACTTAAAAGATGATTTTGGAGTAAGAATTGAAGATTTAGTTTTAGTTACTAAAGATGGATGTGAAGTTTTAAACTCTGTTCCTAAGGATATAACAATAATTAAATAGAATAATATTTATTTTTCTATTTTAGATATGAAAAGATACTATTTCGAAATATTGATTAAGAAATAGTATCTTTTTTATATAAGCTTATTTATAGTAAACCAAAAACTATGATTTTTATTAATTTAATAGCCTACAAATGGCTTAAAACCGTAAATTTTTATTTTTTCGTGAAAATTCCATTTAGCGAAATTAGAATAGTTATAGTTTATAAAATATTAAACCTCAACTATCACTAGTCATATTAATAAAATAAGGAAATCTAAATCACTTCAATCATTTCCATATGGAAAAAGAAATGGATTCTAAATGTATCAAGATTATAAGCAACAAGATTTACATTTGAAAAATAAGCTTTTACTTTACTGTTATTAGTATAATAATTACTAGATATTCTTTGCAATTCAAATAAGAAGCATACCCACAAAACTATATAGTGTAAATATATTTCCACTAGTAGTAGCTTCTTTTTATAAGTTAGAGGCTGGGTGTTAGAACAGAACTTTTAAAAAATAAATTTAAATGTGATATAATATTAAATAAGAATTGGGGGAGGAAGTAGCTATGAAATTATATAAATTAAAATTCTTATTAATTATTATTTTAATTATTTTAATTGCAATCCCTTTTTTACCCTATAAAATGCCAGAAAGAGATAGATATGAATATGATAATTTAATAAGACTAGAGATTAAATGCCATGAGTGGAGTGGTGGGCCTAAAGTTATTGATGGACAAGAACATTTAGATAGATTTCTAGACACTTTACCTGACAAAACTATTTCAAGAGATACTGTAAATTTAATTGGAAATACTCCATTTAAAAGTATATCAACATTTAGGCAGGGAATTCCTTCATATAGTGAATTTGTTGTTTATGGAGAATTTAAAGAAGGTTATTCAAGATTTAATGAAGTCAGTTTTGATGTTAAAGAATGGTATCCTAAGAACAAGTACGTAACACTATATGATAGTATGATTTTTTATAAATTAAAGATATATCCTATTTTAATTATTATAATTATTCTTTCAATATTAGCTAGTCTCCATGTATCAACAAAATAAAACATGTTAATATCCATATATTTTATATTTTTAATTACACCATAAATTGGAAAGTGAAAAGGGGTAATGATTTGAAAAAAATTAAATTTGAAGAAAATTTCCTTAAAATTGCAATAATACACCTAAGTATCTTTGTTATTTCTAGTGTAATATTAATTTTTCATCCATCTAATAAAGATCCTCTACTTATTGTAGAAATATTACATCCGAATTTTACAATAAAGCAGTTGGTGATTTGCACCATTTTATTTTTAATCTTAGCTATATTATTTAAAGTAGAAAATAAAGTTTTAAATATATATTTGTTAATTATGATGATTATGTGTATAAAAATGTCTATAAATTCAAAATTTTGGGGTTATAAGTTTAAGATAGAAAATCCTTTCTTATTGTGGGGGACCTATCCACTTGGTTATTATTTATCATTTTGGATTGAAGTAAAAAAAATAAAACAGTATAGTTTTATAATAATGTTATCATATTTTATTACTTTAAGTATTCTGCATAGAGTGTCAATTAAGTTTATTAATATTATTAAGAGTAAGATATGATTTTATAGATTTATAGAGAACTTAATTAATGATGAAAAATGTTAAAAAGTTAAATAACAAAAATAACATTTAAATATTATAATATTTACAAAAATT
>NZ_JACSQZ010000098.1 GCF_014836325.1 Clostridium gallinarum | reverse complement strand
ATGTAACTATTAATAATTGACTCTTATTTCTTTTCTTATTTAAAATTAATACTATATCCTTAAAAAAATAGTAATCTAATATAATAAAAATAACTGATTTTAAAATTACCCCATTAGAATAACTACTATTCTCATAATAAGGTATTACATTAAATATTAAAGATTTTAAAATATTAAAACTATATATAAAAATTAAAAATCTTATATCTATAGGAATTTTTATTAATATATCTTCTAAATAATTAGTATAATTATTTTTTCTATTTTTATATATTATAAAGGAAACTACTAAAATTAAAATTCCTAATAAAGATGTTACAGCTACTTTTCTGTTTAAACTCTCCATAGTATCACTTTTACGTAAGAACTCATCATATAATATATCGCCTTGTCTTAATTCTTTTGGTATCCTATAAAATTTAATTAAATTACCACTATCATAATTAATATAGTTATATATACTTTCTAATTCCTTTGAATATAAATTTTTATCATCTGTTACTTTATAACCTGGAAAATACATATAATAATAATTCTCATCATTTAGAAAACTATTTTCCTCTATTTTTTTCTCAATATCCCCATCTTCTATATTCGTTATTTTAGCTCCATCCTTATCCTTTAGGAAAAATTCTATATTTACATTTTTATAAAGAATATTATTTATCTCCTCTAAATAATAATTAAAATATTCATCTACTGAGTTATCTTCTACCATAATTATTTTTTTAGCTTCTTCTATTTTTTCTAAAATTTCTTCTTCCGATAGATTCATATCTTTTGCTTTTTGCCTTATATTCTCTTCAGCTTCTTGTAAACTTTTTTCTTTTTCTAAATTCTTTTCTTCTACTTTTTGTTCATAAACAGATTCTTTCCTATTTCCATATAGATCTAAAAATATTTTGGAATAATTATTTAGATTACTATCTAATATAAAAAATTGACTTTTTACCAAATTATTATTATAAAAACCATTTCCAAAATATAAATTAAAATTTTTATATTCTTCTAATGTTCGAAATAATGAAATAGAAAAAAATATTGCTAATACAATTATTGTATATTTTTCTAAATCTTTTAAAATCTTATTTTTTGTCAACTTTGTATCCAACTCCCCACACCACCTTTACATATTGAGGATTTCTAGGATCTACCTCTATTTTTTCCCTTATCCTCCTTATATGGACAGTTACTGTATCTACATTATAGGGAGCTTCATTCCAAACTCTTTCATAAATTTCTTCTATTGAAAATACTCTTCCTAAGTTACTCATAAGAAGATTTAAAATCTTAAACTCTAATGGAGTTAGTTTAGCTTCTCTTCCATTTACAGTTACAAGTTTGCTAGCTTTATTTAATTCTAATCCCCCTACTATGATAATATCTTGATTCTCACTTGTATTTAATGAAGAAAATCTTGTATATCTTCTTATTTGTGAATTTACTCTAGCAATAAGCTCTAATGGATTAAATGGTTTAGTTAAATAATCATCAGCACCTAGATTAAGACCTAAAATTATATCTGAGTCTTCACTCTTGGCTGAAAGCATTATTATTGGAATTTCTTTTTCTTTTCTTAATTCTATAGTTGCTCGAGTTCCATTAAGATTAGGCATCATTATATCCATAATTATTAAATGAATATTCTCTTCCTTTGCAACTTTTAATGCTTGAATTCCATCGTAAGCTGTAAAAACATTATATCCTTCATTTAAAAGATAAATTTCTATAGCCTCTGTAATTTCCTTATCATCGTCTACTACTAAAATATTATATTTGCTCATATTTCCCCCTAAATTTATATAAATGTAGTTTTAAGTAACTTCCTATGATAATAATGGTAATATTAACAAATTACAAAGTTACTATCAAAATTATTAAGGAATTCTTAAAATATTAAATTATAATATCTATCTATTGTATTTTTAAAATCTAATAAATCAAAGTACCTTCCTACTCTCAATGTTTCTTTCCCATTAACAAATAATAATAAAATAGGTAAAGAAAATATATTATACGATGCAGCTAATTCTTTATTTTCAACTGCATTTATTTCTATAAATTTAATCTTTTCATATTCTTTAATAATATGTAATACCTTTTCCTTTATAGCATCACAAGCTCCACAAGTTGATCCACTAAAATAAACTATATTTATTAAATTCTCTTTTATAAATTCTTCTACTTCAACTTCTCTCATAATTCCTCCAAATAAATTAAATTTATATTTATTATATCATTTATACTAATTGCTTATAAATTTACTTTCATTTGTAAACACTAAAATAGGAGGTGTTTAATTTGAAGAAAAAATATACAATACTTTTACTTGCAACATTATCTATTATTTCATTTATTGTTCTAATACCTACTATTTCTGTTAAAAGTAATAATTTGGGAGATACTCAATTTGAACTTAAGCCATTGCCTTATGCTTATGATGTATTGGAACCTTATATAGATAAGAAAACTATGATGCTTCATCATGATAAACATGAAAAAGCTTATGTAGATAATTTAAATAAAGCAATATCAAAATATCCTGAATTATATAAAAAAGGATTGGAAGGCATTTTAAAGAATTTAAACTCTATTCCAGAAGATATTAGAGAAACAGTCAAAAACAATGCTGGTGGAGTATATAATCATGATTTCTTTTGGTCAATAATGTCACCAGAAAAAGGTCAAAACCCAAGTGGAGAATTATTAAAAGCTATTAATAAGGACTTTGGTTCTTTAGATAATTTAAAAACAAAGTTTAATGAAGCTGCTTTAGGAAGATTTGGATCTGGCTGGGCTTGGTTAGTTTTAAATAAAGATGGTAGTCTATCTATAATCTCAACTCCTAATCAAGATTCACCTATCTCTCAAGGTTTAAAACCAATTTTAGGTATAGATGTATGGGAACATGCTTATTATTTAAAATATCAAAATAGACGTAAGGATTATATAGATAATTGGTGGAATGTAGTTAATTGGAAGCAAGTTGAAAATTATTTTAATAGTTAATTAAAAGTAGGAATTAATCCTACTTTTATTTTTTTCATAATAATTAAATATTTTAAATTTTCTTAAAATTAGCTATGGACATATCCAAATTTTAGTACTATAATATAATAAAAGATAGTAATTGATAATGATTATTATTAACAATAATAAAGTATTAAAAGAATTTATGAGGTGATAGATATGAACAAATTTACATTAAAACCATTGCCATATGCATTTGATGCTTTGGCTCCTTATATAGACGCACTTACAATGGAAATACATCATGATAGGCATCATCAAGCTTATGTAGATAATTTAAATAACGCGTTATCAAAATATCCTGAATACTATGAAAAGTCATTAGAAGAAATTCTAACAAACTTAGATTCATTACCAGCTGACATAAAGCAAGCTGTTATAAACAATGCTGGTGGAGCTTATAACCACGATTTCTTCTGGAACATTATGTCAGAAAATCATAACCAACAACCTTCAGGAGATTTATTAGCTGCTATCGAAAAGACTTTCGGTTCAGTTGATGCTTTTAAAGAAAAATTTGCTGCAGCTGCTACAACAAGATTTGGTTCTGGTTGGGCATGGTTAGTTAAAGATTCAAATGGAGAATTAAAGGTTATGAGTACTGCTAACCAAGATAATCCTATTTCAGAAGGATATAAATTAATATTAGGCTTAGATGTATGGGAACATGCTTACTATCTAAATTATCAAAATAAACGTCCAGCATATATTCAAAACTGGTGGTCTGTTGTTAATTGGAAGCAAGCTGAAGAAAACTTTTCTAAGTAGTAAATTTAAAGGGATACACTAAGTGCATCCCTTCTTTTATTAGAATATTGTATTTTGTTCTTCTTTATCAAATATATGAATCTTGTTAGCATCAAATCCAAATTCTATTGGATCTCCAATTTTATAATTTGCTGCTGTTCTTGATTTAATAATAAAGTTAGCTCCATCCTTCTTAATGTGAATATAAGTTTCAGAACCTAAGTTTTCCATTAAATCTACTACTGCATTAAACTTAACAACACCTGGTTTAGCTAATTCTTCTGCATCATGATAGATATTTTCTGGTCTTATACCAACTATAACTTCTATATTTTCTGCATTCTTATCTTTTACAGCCTTAACTTTATCTGCTGGAATTTCCATTAACTTATCAAAAACTTTAACATAGTGTTTTCCATCTTTAACTGAAGTTTCTCCATATGTCATATTCATTTGAGGACTTCCTATAAAACCTGCAACAAAAAGATTTGCTGGATGGTTATATATTTCATTTGGTGATGCAACTTGTTGAACAATTCCATCTTGCATAACTACTATTCTAGTTCCTAAAGTCATTGCTTCTGTTTGGTCATGTGTAACATATATAAATGTAGTATTTAATTCATTATATAATTTAGATATTTCTATTCTCATTTGAACTCTTAACTTAGCATCTAAGTTTGATAAAGGTTCGTCCATTAAGAATACCTTTGGACTTCTAACTATGGCTCTTCCCATAGCAACTCTTTGTCTTTGTCCACCAGATAAAGCCTTTGGCTTTCTATCTAATAAATGCTCAATATCTAATATTTTAGCTGCTTCTCTAACTTTTTTATCTATTTCATCCTTTGGTAATTTTCTAAGTTTTAATCCAAATGCCATATTTTCATATACAGTCATATGAGGATATAATGCATAGTTTTGGAAAACCATTGCTATATCTCTATCCTTTGGAGCTACATCATTAACTAATTTATCATCAATATATAATTCTCCATCTGAAATTTCTTCTAATCCTGCAATCATTCTTAAAGTAGTTGACTTACCACATCCAGATGGTCCAACGAAAACAATAAATTCTCTGTCTTCAATATCTAAATTAAAGTCCTTAACTGCTTCAAATCCATTCTCATATACTTTTTTAATATGTTTTAATTTTAAACCTGCCATAATTCTCTCCTCCAATTTATATTAATAAAATATTAATGGGTTAACTTTTTTAATTAAATGCATTAAATTTTCATCTATTGCCAATTGAAATCCCACAAGTCCTTCAGACTTTTTAGTTAAATAAACCATTGGTTTATTTTCAGACTCTTCTAAATACGCCTTTACTAATTTAGTATTACTACTAATTTTATCTAATTTTTTTACACTTGATATTTGTTTTATATTGATACTTCCTATTTCTTTTCTCTTGCTTTTATTCATTATTTTATAAATAGAAAGCTCGTCCCCTGTTAATTCATATTCATATTCTACGATTAACTTTCTAGACATTATAAAGACTATAAGATACATCAATATAAAAACTATAGCTCCAAATACATTAAGGGTTGCTAAAAATAATATTGCCATTACTAATGCTATCCTTGATAGTATTTGCATTCTTTTTTCTATTTTGCTATAATCCTTAGTCTGAAATTGCTCATAAAAGCAATCCATTCCCGCACCCCCTCATATCGTTTACAAATAGTTTATGATTTAATTATATTACTTTTTAATTTAATTTCAATTTTATTAAGCTTATATATATATAATATTAAATTATGACTAAAAAAAACAAATTTATATTGTGTAATTTCACAAATAAAAAAGTGTTAAAGTATCATATCCAGGTTCCGTCGCAAGCTCCAAGTCACCTTGCTATGATATTTTAACAC
>NZ_JACSQZ010000097.1 GCF_014836325.1 Clostridium gallinarum | reverse complement strand
GTATAATATATTTATAATCACAATTTAAAACAAAAGTATATTTATTTTAAATGAGAGGAGCTTAGAATGAATAACAATATTACACCACAAACAAATGAAGTGAATCCTAAAGAAAATAATAGTACAAAAAAAATAGTACTAATTACGTCATTAGCTATTATAGTATTAATTGGTTGTATTAGTGGATATTTACTATCAAAAAATAAGAAGCTTGTAGATAGCTATGCAAATAAAGTATATCCTGGAATATATGTATTTGATAAAGATGTTTCAGGATTAACTAAAGAAGAGCTACATACAGTTTTAGAAGAAATGGTAGGAAATATTTCATCAAGAAAACTAAGTATTGCAATAAATGATAAAAGTTTTGAGGAAAGCTATAATAATTTTGATGTTACTATAGATTATGAAACTTTCGAAAATGAAGTATTATCTTATGGAAAAGACATAGGCTTTTTTGAAAAGGTAAATAGAATAAAAAAACCAGAAAGTAAAACTTATGAATTTAGTATAAATTATAATGAGGAAAAATTAGTAGGTTTTATAGATTCAATAAATGATGCTGTATTAATAAATCCAGTTGACGCAAAAGCTAACATATATGGCGGAACTGTAAATATAACACCGGAGCAAATTGGGTATGAGTTAAATAAGGAAGATTTAAAAAGTAAAATAGAAGCTGTTTTACTAAAGGTAAAAGATGAAGATTTAGTTGCCTTAGATGGACAACTTGTTGAAATACAACCGTATATAACAGCAGCAGCATTACAAACAGTAGATACTAAAATTTCATCCTACACAACTCATTTTACTGCAGGCCCTAGTGGAACTAATGTTTTAAGAGGAGCTCAAATGATAGGAAGCAGAGTGGTTATGCCAGGAGATGAATTTTCAACAGTTGAAGCTATAGGTCCAACAACAGCAGAATATGGATTTGTATCAGCTAATACTTATCTTAATGGAAAAGTTGTACCAGGGTTTGGTGGTGGAGTATGTCAAATATCTAGTACAATTTATAATGCTGAGCTAAGAGCTGGGATAATTCCAACATATAGAGTTAATCATGAAATGACAGTATCCTATGTACCACAAGGATTAGATGCAACTATTGGAGATGAATGGCCGGACTTAACTTTTGAAAATCCATATGATTATCCTATAATAGTTAACGTATATGCAGGAGGCGGATCACTTACAGCTGAATTTTGGTCTAACAGTGAAGCCACAGGTGGAATAAGATATGAGCCAAAAGCTTATCAAACAGGTTCTTTATCTGCAGATACTTATCTATATGGTTATGATTCAA
This sequence comes from Clostridium gallinarum, assembly GCF_014836325.1. GTDB lineage: Bacteria > Bacillota > Clostridia > Clostridiales > Clostridiaceae > Clostridium > Clostridium gallinarum. The sequence continues at coordinate 4,612 of NZ_JACSQZ010000097.1, read as the reverse complement.
ATGGAGAATGTGTTTTAGAAAAATACTTAGATAGTAGTGTGTACAAGCCATTTAGTTAATAATATAAATTGTCCAAATATAAAAAATGAGTATTTCCAGGTATGGAGTACTCATTTTTTTTATTATAATATATTTAGAAGTAGGTTAATCGTATATTTCTTCATCGTTTGCTTTTTTTAAGGTAAATTCAAATTTTACTCCATTTTCTGTATTAGATAAAATATAGGAGCTTTCGTGTAAAGTCAGTATTCTTTTAACTATAGAAAGACCTAGTCCATTACTGTTATTTGATGAATTTCTTGCTTTGTCTATTCTGTAGAATTTATTATATAAGTTATCAATTTCCTCTTCAGGAATATGGACACCTTTATTCTCTATGCTAATAGTTATAATATTATTTATAGAATTTACTTCAATTATTACATCATTATCTTTTGGAGTATATTTAAGAGCATTACTAATTAAGTTAGTTAAAACTTGCTCTAGTTGAAATATATCACCTATAACATAGCAATATTCTAAATTTGTATTAAGTATTAAATTTAAATTTTTTAATTCAAATTCTAATTGAAAGCTTTTTATAAGCTTTCTAATTAACCTTAGTATATTAAATCTTTCCATGACTAATTCTAAGTTTCCTGACTCTAATTTAGAAAGTTCTAGCATATTGGTTACAAGCTTATTCATTTTATGAGATTCATCTATTATTGTTTCAATATAAAATAAGGCATCCTTACCAGTTGCTATACCATCCTTTAAACCTTCTGCATAACCTTCAATTATTCCAATAGGAGTTTTTAAATCATGAGATACACTTGCGACGAAATCTTTTCTCATTTCTTCTAATTTACGTTCTTTTTCAATATCTTCTTCTAATTTTTTATTTTTAAGCTTTAAATCATCTAAAGCATTTTTTAATGTTGAAGATAAAAAATTTAAAGTAGTAGCTAAATTTCCTATTTCATCATCGGAAATTTCTTCACATCTAACTGTAAAATCCATTGAAGACATTTTTTTAGCTACTTTATTTATATTTACTAGTGGCTTAGATATTAAATTTGCATATATAGAAGATAAAAATATTCCAATTATACTAAACCCTAAAAATAAATAAAAATAAAATTCTTGAATTACAGCACTAGCCTCATTTATAGGTTGCATGGAAGACACAGCAACTATAAGAGAATCATTTTCTGAGTTTAAAGACATAGCACCTACACTTCCGATTTTAGTTGTATTAGAATATTTATTTTCAAATACTGTTGTTTCTGTTTTTCCGCTAGTAATAACTTTATTAATAAGATATTTATCATTTAAAAGTTCAGTACAAAAAGATGTAAGTGTTTTAAAATCATCAGTGTTATTATAATAATTAGTTAAATATTTAAGTTGACCATCTTTAGAAAATATAGCAACTTTAGAATTGTTTTGTTGTTCAAATCTAAATAACTCTTCTATTAAATTTTTTTCATCAGATATATTATAAGAATATAATTCACTGAATTTATTTATTTCCCGTGTCATATCTTTTATCTTTTTATTTAAATAAAATTCTTCAAAAAAGAGATTTTGAAATAACATACTACAAATTAAAACAGTAAAAATTAATCCAAAGGTTATTAAGAATAACTTTTTTGAAATACTAAATTTATTTCTTTGCTTCAAATCTATATCCACTTCCTCTAACTGTAATTATATATGAAGCCTTTCCCCCAAGTTTTTCTCTAAGTCTTTTTATATTTGTATCTACTGTTCTTAAATCACCATAATAGTCAAGTCCCCAAACATTATCTAATATAGTATCTCTTGATAATGCTATTCCTTCGTTGTCAGCTAAATATGATAAAAGTTCAAACTCCTTAGGAGAAAGATTTATTACTTCATTATTTATTTTAACTTCATGAGATAGTTTGTTTATGGTTAGTCCATCGTATTCTTTTAGGCTAGAAAAAGTTTCTTCTGAAGTTCTTTTTAAAAGTGCTTTAACTTTAGCAATAAGAACCTTAGGAGAAAATGGTTTAGTCATATAATCATCAGCACCCATTTCATAACCAAATAATTTATCTTCTTCTTGTCCTTTAGCAGTAAGTAAAATAACAGGAACTGCAGATACCTTTCTAATAGTTTCTAAAACTGTAATTCCATCAACCTTTGGCATCATTATATCTAAAATTACTAAATCTATTTTATTATTTATAAAATAGTTAATTCCTTCATCGCCATCAGAAGCTTCTATTATATTAAATCCTTCCTTTAAAAAATAATCACGAAGTAAAAAACGTATTCGAGTTTCATCTTCAATTATTAAAATATTTTTTTTCATGAAAGCCCTCCTCTTCTTTTAAAAAGTTATAAAAAATAAAATCTATTAGCTAAAGTTTTAAAAAATAAATAGCTTATAAACTAATTATAAGTGTCAATAAAAATATGGTAAAGTATTATTAATAAATTAAAAGGCTTAAGATGTAGATTATTAGTAAAAACATAGATATAATATTTATAATGTTATATTTTAAAGATAATCATATTATACTTAAAATAAGCTTAAATAATATGTGGGATAGGTGGACTTAGATGTTTAAATTGAATTTTGATGTTAAAAGACATTTTTTAGATAATGGATTAGAAGTAATAACTATAAAAAAAGATACTAAAATTACTTCAATAAATGTTGGTATTAGAGTTGGATCTCTTTATGAGGAATTACAAGAGAAGGGAATATCTCATTTTATAGAACATATGCTTTTTAAAGGGACAAAAACTAGAAATTATGAAGAGCTAAATGATGCTCTAGAATTTTTAGGGGGAGAGTATAATGCATATACAGATTATACTTCAACAGTTTATACTATAAGTTGCTTGGAAGAAGAATTAAAAAATGCTATAGAAATACTAGGGGATATGATAATAAATCCAGAATTTGATAAGAAAGAGTTAGAAAAAGAAAGAGGGGTCATACTAGCTGAAATTAGATCTAGTAAAGATGATATAGAGGATTTGAGTTTTAAGAGAACTAATGAGATTGCATTTAATAAAAATCCATTAAGATTTGATGTTGCTGGGTTAGAAAAGAATGTTAAATCTTATAAAAGAGAGGATTTATTAAGTTACTATAAGAAATATTATACTTCAAATAATTCACTAGTTACAGTAGTATCATCATATGAGCATGAAGAAGCTTTAGAAGAAATAAAAAAAGTTTTTTCTTCTTGGGAACCGGGAGAAAAAATAAATAAAACAGTTATAGAAGAAAATAATATTCCTAAACTTGTTACAACGGTAAAAGAAAATATAGAGCAAAATACAATAGTATATTTATATACTTTTTATAATTTAAATAAAGAATTGGAATTACCCCTTAGAATTTTAAATCATAGACTTGGAGAAAGCTCAAATTCACTTTTATTTAGAGAAGTAAGAGAAAAAAGAGGACTAGCTTATGATATTTATACTAGTATAGATATGACTAATAATGTCAAGACTTTATATATCTATACTGCTGTAGGCGAAGATGATTTAGATTCTGCAATTGAAGCAATTGATGAAACTATTTCAAATGTTAAAAATGGAAAGCTTTCTATAGGAGAAAGAGATTTAGAACTTATGAAAAAAGTTCATAAAACAGCAGTTATTTCAACCTTAGAAGATCCATCAGAATTATGTAATTATATGCTTCATCAAGGATTAGATGGTGAAGATATTTATGAGTTTGTAGATGATATGGAAAAGCTAAATAGTTTAGACATTAAAAAGATTAATGATGTTGCAAATAGTGTTTTAAATAATCCTACAATTCATATACTAAAATCTAATTAAGAAGAGGATAAATATGAATATTATTACTAAAATAGAAGTGCAAAAGAGAAATAAAGATAGATCCAATATTTATATTGATAACGAGTATGCTTTTTCTTTAAGTAATGAGTTAGTTTATAAAGAAGGACTTAAAACTAATGAAAAAATTAATATTGAAGAAATAAAAGTTATTGCAAAGGAAGATAATTATTTAAAATGCAAAAATACTGCATTAAGAATAGTTGAGAAATCATATAAAAGTGAAAAAGAATTAAGGGATAAGCTTATTTTAAAGGGATATGAAAATGAGGAAATAGAAAAATCTATAAGTTTCTTAAAAGAATATAATTTTATATCCGATGATAACTATACAAGGATGTACGTTAAGGATAAAAGTAGGATTCAAGGTAAGAAGAAGATAAAATATGATTTAATTAAAAAAGGAATAAGTGAAAATATAATAGAAGAAGAAATTTCAAATATAGACAGAGATGAAGAAAGAGAAGTTGCATATAATTTAGCTGAAAAAAAATACAATACAATAGCAAAAAGAGAATCAGATAAATTTAAATTATCCCAAAAATTATATAGATTTCTTTTAAGTAAGGGATATGATTATGATACTGTTTCATATGCTGTAAAGAAAGTTACAAGTATAGATGATATTTAAATTAATTTAAAGGAGATTATTAATGATTGCATACTTACCACATATTATATGTGTTTTGCTTATGTTTTTTTCAATGAAAGATAGTATTATAGGTTCTTTAGAAGAAAAAAGTGCTAAGTATTCATTAAACAGATTAATATATTATTT
>NZ_JACSQZ010000096.1 GCF_014836325.1 Clostridium gallinarum | reverse complement strand
TAATATTTTCATCTTCAATAATATTACATATATTTCTGTACTCCTTAATTAAAATTTCTTCTTGTTTAATGTTATTTAGTAAAATGTTTTTTAAAGAAGTATCTTTATTTATAAACTTTACATTCCAATTATAGCTTTTATCCTTTTTTTCTATATAAAAACTTGGATATTCTCCTAAAGCAACTATTAGATCTCCTAAAATATTTAGATGATCAAGTTCAACTTTTAGTATTTTAGTAAATATATCTTTTAAGTAGGAGTTAAGTGAAAATTTTTGAAAAAAGTATTGGTTTGATAATGTTAATTCAGAATTTAACCCACAATAACATTTTTTTATCATTTTTGCATAAATAATATTTTTTTCTTTAATTTCTATAGTAGGATAGGGTAAATTTATGGAGCAATTTTCATATTTATCGATATAGTCTCTTCTCATAGTATCTCCTCATTACAAAATAATATTATTATAATATATATATGAAATATAATAGTTGAATGATATAATTTTTTTGTATTATTTATTATTGGAGAAAGGAAGATAAAATGAATATATTATTTGATGAAGCAGCTAAAATAGCTTTACTAGAAAAAATAGAAAATAGTGAATTAAAGAATATAAGAATTAAAGTTGTTGCAGTAGGATGTGGAAAACCAGCCTACGATATTTATACTGATTATGAATCAGAAGATGATTTTATAGTGAATATATCAGGTATTAATTTTGTAATAGCTAAAAAAGATGAAAAGCTATGTGATAATATAGAAATAAAGTATGATAAAGAAGTTTATAATAATGGCTTTTATGTAAGAAGTATATAGATATTTTTATATAAGTATTTATAAGAATATTAATATAGCCTAAGAAATATTAAAATTTATGGCAGTATTAAAAATACTACCATAACTTTTTCATAATATTAAGAGGATACTGATTAATGTATCCTTTTTTATTTTTAACTAATGTTAATATTTTTATTCAATATATTTATATAAATTTAAGATGTTTATAAAAAGATTGCTTATATATGCTAATTTTTTTTAGAAACAATAACATATAAAAACATATTATGTATTATCCACACTTTTAGATAAAAAGGAGAAGATACTAATGAAAATATGTTTAAAAAAAGTAACTAATATGTGTTCATGCAATGAATATAATTTAATTATTTGTTGTGATGGATGTATTGGTAGAGAAATAAGAAGAAATTTACCAAAGTGTATATGTGGTGATGGAATAAAAATAAATATAATAGTTACTGGTTGTGATGGTGTTTTAACTGCATCTGCTTTACCATGTAATGATTTAGTTGCTATTTCTAGCCCAATAAAAGTTATAAGAAAAAATCCGTGTTGTACTCCTAAAGTTGAATCATGTTGTAGTGATTTTAATTTTGATAGTTTAAATATGGATATGGATGATTTTGGTGATGAGTGTTACATGAATAGTAATATTATAGCTGAAAGATCATTACCTGAGGAATATGCAATAATAGTAAGATCCTTTAGTCCTGAGTTATCACAATTTTTATGCAAATTCCCTCAAATGTATATATCAGACTGCGAAAACACTGTAAAGTTAATAATTATATTTGATAAAAAGGGTAGTATAATTGTTCCTCAAAATAATTGCTATAACTATGGTGGAGGTTGTGGTTTTGGTGGTAATTGTGGTGGAGGCTGCGGATTTAATGGAAACCATGGGGGCTGTGGCTGTGGAGGCTGCGGAGGTTTTGGACTATTTGGGATAGCAGCACTAGCATTATTGTTCTGTTGTTAAAGTAAAATAAACAAAAGATAAATTAGTGGGCTATCGTACAAATTTGTTTAAATTTTATCTACGATAGTCCATTAAATTTTATAATTTAATTAAATATTAAAACTCAAAAGATTCATTTTATTTAGTTTTTATATATAAAGAGAGTATTAAATGTTTATTTTTATAAATTGTTATTATTTTGTTATGAAAATGACACTATATTTATAGTATAATAGTATTTAGAGAATTTAATATGCTTAATTAAAGTGAGGGAGTATAAATATGGAAAAACTTCTGGAGGAAAGAATCAATTTAACTATTGATAATTATAGAAATTCAAAGATAGATTTAAGAAATGATGGAGATTTAATTAATCACTTTGCATCATTAGTTTTTGCTCACTATGAAAAAGAAATTCCTTTTGAGAAGGTTAAAGAAATTAGAAAATATATTAAAGCAACATCATCAAGGGTTTCTCCATTTAGAGGAGATATACTTTATATATTATCTATTTTAGTAGCCTTAGAAGAAAACCAAAAACAATTAATTGAAAGTTTATATGAGTCTTATGATATTTTAAAAAATGAAGGCTTTAAAGAATGTGATTATCTAGTATTAACTTCATTTGTTTTAGCAAAATATGCAAATGGAAAAGATAAAGAAGAAATAGCACAAAAAATGAAGGAAGTATTTATTTTATTAAAAGATAAATATTATAATATTACAGGAGAAGACGATTATTTAGTTTGTGCATTATGGGCATTAAATGATATTGATATAAATACAATAGATGAATTTATTGAAGCTATATATAATTATATGACTAATTTAAATATAAAATCTAAAAATGGGATTCAAAGCTTAACAAATGCTATAATGCTAAATGGATCATCTGGGCATATGTATAGAACTATAGAATTTATTTTGCAATTAGAAAAAAGAGAAATAAAATTAGCCCAACAGTTCTTACCACTTTTAGGTGTTTTATCTAATAGAGACATAAGAAAAAGTGTTGATTTAATTGAAGGTGTTATAGATAAGTTATGTGATGAAGAAAGTGAATATGAATACTATATGGATAAAGGATTTAGAACTATAATTGCAATAACAATAATATCATTTACAACAATAAATGAAAAGAGAAGTTATATTGATGAATTGTTAGCACAAGGAGTATATTGTTTCATTAAATCTAAAAATAAAGGAATGTTTGCAGAAGCCTTAGCTTAAAGGAGTAAATATGGAGAGGATAATTTTACATGTAGATATGGATGCTTTTTTTGCATCAGTAGAGCAGCTTGATAATAAAGCACTTAAAGGTAAGCCAGTTATAGTAGGTGGTGTAAGTGAAAGAGGAGTAGTATCAACATGTTCTTATGAGGCTAGAAAGTATGGTATACATTCAGCAATGCCTATATTTATGGCTAGAAAATTATGCCCTCATGGTATATATGTTAGAACTAGAATGTTTAGATATAAAGAGGTGTCTAGAAAAGTTTTTGACATATTAAGAGAAGTTACAGAAGTAATAGAGCCATTATCTATTGATGAAGCTTATTTAGACATAACAAATAGTAGATTTAAAAATGGTATTGAAGCTGCAAAGTATATAAAATTTCGTGTTTTTAAAGAAGTAGGATTAACTATTTCAATAGGAATTTCTTATAATAAATTTTTAGCAAAATTAGCTTCAGACTGGAACAAGCCAAATGGAATTAAGGTAATTACAAAAGATATGATTCCGAGTATTCTTTTGCCATTTCCAATTTCTAAAATATATGGGCTTGGTAAAAAATCAGTTGAAAGACTAAATAATATAGGGATTTTTACAGTTAAAGATTTATATGATATGCCAAAGGAATTTTATATAGAGTATTTAGGAAAATATGGACTAGAAATTTATGATAGGATTAGAGGAATTGATAATAGGGAAGTTGAAGTAGAAAGAGATAGAAAATCTTATGGTAGGGAAAGAACCTTAAAAAGTGATACAAATGATAAAGATGAACTTTTACAATATTTAATGGATTTTTCCAGGGAAATAAGTGAACAATTAATAAGATTAAATATTGAAGGAAAGACTATAACGGTGAAATATAAGACGGAAAGTTTTCAAAGTCATACAAGAAGTAAAACATTAAATTTCTATACTAATAATTTTAATGATATATATAGGGTTTGTGAGGAGATATTAAATAATGAAGAGATTAAAGAAAATATTAGGTTGATTGGAGTTACTGTTTCATCATTTAAAGAAAGTTCTATAGAACAGTTAACTTTATTTTAAAATCTCTTTAAATATTATTAAAATTACTATATAATGAGAGTGTTTAAAGTACTATATAGGAGGCGATCTTTTATGAACAAAAAAGACCTAGCTAGAATGATAGATCACACTATCTTAAAGCCAGAAACGACTGAAAAAGAAATTGAAAAGCTATGTAAGGAAGCATTAGAATATAATTTTGCATCTGTTTGTGTTAATCCTTCAATGGTTGAAAAAGCTTATAGTTTGTTAAAAGAAAGTGATGTAAAGGTTTGTACTGTAATAGGTTTTCCTTTAGGAGCAACTACAACTGAAGTTAAGGCTTTTGAAACACAAGATGTTATCAAAAAAGGTGCAACTGAAGTTGATATGGTTATAAATATAGGTAAGCTTAAAGAAGGAAACTTAGAATATGTTAAGAATGATATAGAGGCTGTTGTAAATGCTGCAAAAGGAAAAGCATTAACAAAGGTTATAATAGAAACTTGTCTTTTAACAGATGAAGAAAAAGTTACTGCTTGTAAATTATCAAAAGAAGCAGGAGCAGATTTTGTTAAGACATCTACTGGATTTAGTACAGGTGGAGCTACTGCAAGTGATATAAAGTTAATGAGAGAAACTGTAGGCAAAGAACTTGGAGTAAAAGCTTCTGGTGGAGTTAGAAGCTTAGAAGATGCAATGGCTATGATTGAAAATGGAGCTACAAGAATAGGCGCTTCAGCATCTATAGCAATTTGTGAAGGAAAAGAAAGTAATTCTACTTATTAATAGTAATAATCTTAATTAGGAGGTTGCTTATAGCAGCCTCTTTTTAGCATGGAAAGAATAAATTTTATTAAGCAACTGGGTATAATTTTTATAAATTACCCAATAATAAAATTTATATATATTTAAATTTATAAATATAACATAAGATAAAGGAGAAAAAATGAGTTACATAATATTAATAATAGGTTTTGCTCTACTTATAAAAGGGGCAGATATCTTTGTTGAAGGGGCTTCAAATATAGCAAAAAAATTGGGGATTCCTTCTATAATAGTTGGATTAACTATAGTTTCTCTTGGAACAAGTGCACCAGAACTTGCTGTAAGCTTAATTGCTTCTTTTGAAGGTAACAATGGTATAACTATGGGAAATGTACTTGGTTCTAATATTTTTAATACCTTAATGGTATTAGGACTTACAGCTATAGTTATGCCAATAATAATTAAAAAAAATACTATAATAAAAGATTATATAATAAATATAATAGTCACTATACTTTTACTTATTTTATCATTTGGAGGAAAATTATTATTTAATAGAAATGCTGAATTAAATAGATTATCAGGCTTTATTTTAATAGGAATTTGTATAATCTATATCATATATTTAATAAAAACTGCTAAAAACCAATCAGAAGATAGTGAAGATAATACGAAAGTAAATATATTGGTATCCACTTTTAAAATAATATTAGGAATAATAGGAATAATTATTGGTGGTAATCTAGTAGTAAATTCTGCATCAAATATTGCTTATTCTTTTGGATTAAGTGATAAGTTAGTTGGATTAACAATAGTAGCTATGGGAACATCTTTACCAGAATTAGTTACATCTATGATAGCAGCTCTTAAGGGAGAAAATGACATAGCTATAGGAAATGTTTTAGGCTCTAATATATTTAATATATTATTAATTTTAGGTGTTTCTTCAAGTATCAACCCTATAATAATAGCACCTTCTCTATTAGTAGATATATTGTTTTTAATTATTATATCTTTAATTCTTGGAGTTTTTCTTTTTAGAGGGAACAAAGAAAAGTTAAGACTTGGAAAGATAGAAGGATTAACTTTAGTTGTCCTATATATTGGATATATGGCTTATATAATATTTAGAAATTAGTTTGGTAATTAAAAGATTCAAATAGTTTTTAATCCATATATTGAACATTTTTTATAACATTAAAATTTTAAAAATACAGATAATAATAGTGTAAGTTATAGGAGGTGTTTTAAATGAGTAAGTGTGGATGTGAAAAGAAAAAAACTGAAGAAAAGAAACATAAATCAAGCTGTGGTGGATGTACACATGGTGCTGAAAAAACAGCTACAAACAATCAATGGGGAAAATAGTTAAGAATAAAATGGGGCTGTCGCACTAAAGAATTAGTGCACAGCTCCTTTTTTGCAAAAAAATAAATCCCAAACTTTAAAAGTTTAGGA
>NZ_JACSQZ010000095.1 GCF_014836325.1 Clostridium gallinarum | reverse complement strand
TACAATCAATCCATTGTAAATGAAAAGAAAGGAGCTTCGCTAGCGAATTTTTTATCCGCTAATGCGACAGCTCCTTTAACATTTTAATTACTTTATTTTTTTATAAAATGAATACATTAGTGATAAAACTATTCCTAGTACAGTACATGCTGAAAATGATAGTATTATATCATTAACAAAAACTCCTATAAATATACCACATCCTGCTCCTAACGCAATTCCTTTAGCTAAATAGTCATAATCTTGTTCTGACAATACTAACTTTTCCACCAACATGCACCTCTCTTATTAATAAATTGATATTATAAATATTATCTTACATTATACTTCTTAAATAATTCTTAACTAAATCTTAAAGTATAATTAATTACATAAATTTATATACTTTGAAATTTACTTTCCTATTAAGCTTATACATGTAGGTTTTAATTTAAAACATAAAAAAGATATAAACATTATATTTCTTGCTCCGTCGCATACGCTCTAAGGCAACCTCATACAATGTTTATCTCTTTACAAACTAAAGGAATGAAATTATAAAAACTTATTCAAAGTGTAACATTTTTATAATTTCCTACAAAATAAAAAAGCTAACTAATTTTAGTTAGCTTTATCTGGTGGCTCGACCAGGAATCGAACCAGGGACACGAGGATTTTCAGTCCTCTGCTCTACCGACTGAGCTATCGAGCCTTAACAAATTTTATTTTAATAAATTTTTATCAATATGTCAACGTAATATTGATAAAAAAAGTTATTTTTATCAATATTATTAAATATAATAATATATAGCATTATCAGGAGCATATTAATGAAATATTTAATTTTTATTTTACTTATCTTATCTTTAATAGGGACTTACTTTTATTATACTAGAAAATTAGAATTATTAAAAAAACAACTTATGCTAACTACAACAAAATACTCTTCTGTAAAAAACAAATACAATAATAATATACGTAATTTAAATAATATATCAATAAAGTTTGTTATTCCATCTTATAAAGGTGCAACATTGAAAAATAATTCTAATCTGTATATTTCACCTTTAATAACTTCTCATATTTTAAATTCATTTAATTCTAATATAGAAATTGCTATCTTAGATTGTGCTGAAGTAAATAATGAAACTTGGTTTTATGTAAATACTCCAAGTACCAATAATATAAATTGTAGAGGATGGATAAATTCTAATGATATTTCAATATTTTATAGTAATTCCTCTTCTATTAATAGAGTAACTAATAGTTAAAAGTTAGGAGGTTAAACCCTCCTAACTTTTTTATACTATAATAAACATTATTATTAAATATACTAATATTATTAGTATAAAAGGAATATTTATTATTTTATCTTCATTACCAATTACCTCATTAGCAATCTTATTTTCTTTTACTCTTCTTTTTTTATTCATTTTATTTAAAGCATATATTATTAAAAATACAAATACTGAAAATATAATAGCTATAATTCCATAAATAATTATCATCAATATCTTTTCATTTAAAGATATATTTTTTAAAGTAAACTCTGTTGTCTCCTGAGTAATTGGTAAACTATCTGTAACTATTTTGCTTATTTTAGCAATAGTAACTGATGTTCCATTAATAATAAAATGCATTATCATAGATGAATATATGCTATCTGTTATCCTAACTACTAACGCAAAAATAAATCCAAGAATAGTTGCATATAAAAATTGTTGTCCATCTAAGTGTAATATTCCAAAAAATAATCCTGTTATAACAGCAGCCTTATATTTACTTACATTATTATATCCTGCTAAGACTACCCCCCTAATTGTTATTTCTTCAGTTATAGATGGAAGAATTGCCACTAAGCCTAATAATAATAAATATGGTGTTGCTGATATTTCATTAATAAAAGCTCCTACTTCATTTTCAAAGAAGAAGCTAGATATTAATGAAAAGAAAGTCATAACTGGTTGTACTATAAATCCTAGTAATATTATTAATAAAGTATCTTGCCAATGAAGTTTATTTAATCTTAGCGTTTCCTTAAAAGAAGATTTTGTTATGATTAAATATATAATTGCTGGTACTATAAATAATATTACATGATTAAAAAATAATAATAATCTTGTATCATTTAATCCAATAGCAATATATAACGGTCTTAATGCATATGGACCTAAAACCTCTAGTAAAATTATCATTAAAAAGTATAAATTCACTTTAAAAACTTTTGTCATTTTTATATCCTTTCTAACTTTTATTATTTTATTGTATATAAATTATGTATAAGAAATTTATAAAGTGTACATAATTATAAATGAAGCGAGAAAGTTTCCACAGTTAATCGCCTCTCCCCCATTTTATTTATATATTAAAGAATAATCCCCTGTATTTGAGAAAATGAGGGGATTATTTATTTTTAATAATTTCTTATAATTTCTTTTCTTAATAAATTCAATGCACTTAAAGTAGCTTTTTTTCTTACAGCTTCTCTATCTCCTCTTAAATTCAATTTTTCCACTTTTACATTACCCTTTATATATATTCCTATATATACCAATCCTACAGGCTTATCCTTCGTTCCACCACCAGGTCCAGCTATTCCAGTTGATGATATAGCTATATCTGTATTTAATCCTTCAGCTATACCTATAACCATTTCTCTTGCTGTTTCTTCACTAACAGCTCCAAATTTATTTAAAGTTTCCTCTTTTACTCCTAATCTTTTAATTTTAGATTCATTAGAGTAAGTCACTACTCCTTCTTTAAATATTTCAGATATACCTGGATATTCTATTAATGTAGATGAAATCATACCTCCTGTGCAAGATTCTGCCGTTGATATACTTAATTTTTTATCACATAATAGCTTAGCTACAACCTCTTCTAAAGATACTTCATCTTCTCCATATATATATTCTCCTATAATACCTTTTATTTGATCTACCTTATTTTTTATTAACTCATCACATTTGTCTTCACTTTTTTCTTTTGCAGTAATTCTTAATGTAACTTCGTATTCCTTAGCATATGGAGCTACTGTTGGATTTTTACTATTTTTTATTATGTCATCTAATTTTTTAGCCATTAAGCTTTCACCAATACCAAATATTCTTAAAGTTTTCGATTTAATTATATCTTTTGTCAGCTTAGATAAATACTTAGTTACATGATTACTAAACATTGATTTCATTTCTTTAGGTGGGCCAGGAAGTATTATTAATGTTTTATTATTTTCAGAAATAATTGCACCAGGTGCTGTTCCATTTTCGTTAGGTAAAATTATGGATCCCTCAGGAAAATAGGCTTGATTTTTATTAGCCTCTAATACTTCTTCATTGTTAATATCTAAGTATTTTTTTATCCATTCTAAAGAAGGTTCATGCAATATCATTTTTTTATTAAAATATTTTGCACCTAATTCTTTTGTTAAATCATCTTGAGTTGGCCCTAAGCCTCCTGTTGTAATTATTATATCACATCTATCAAAAGCTTCTTTAAAAGCTTTTAAAATTCTTTCTTCATTATCTCCTATAACTGATTGATAATATACATCTATTCCTAATAAAGCAAGTTCTTTGGCTAAAAATTGTGCATTTGTATTAACTATATCTCCTAATAAAATTTCTGTTCCAATTGAAATTAATTCTGCTTTCATACTTTTCCTCCTAAATATACTTTATATTTAATATTTTACCATAAATTAATAAAAGGCAACTAACCAATTAAAATGGAACCTATAATAGCTATTATGGTTCCATTATATAATTAGATTAATGCCTTTTTACTCTTGCTTACTTGCATTTATATAATAACTTCCATTAGAATCAACACCCTCGTTAACTATGGAAAACTTACTATCTCTAAGCATAGAGGTAATAATATTAATATTTTCTTTTCTAACATTGTCTAATGTTATTTTAAAATTATCTTTAGTATCTACAACTCCAATGTAATCAAATATATTACTGTATTCACTTAATCCTAATTCCCCACTTATATCCATTCTATAGTCTGGCATATTAATCCTCCTAAGTTTTCTTTTGTTATAATAATCATATATATTATTTTTTGAAAAATATCATTATTTATACGCCTTAAATTTAGTTAATTTTTTCTAGTGTCTTCTATAATCTTTTTTATCTCTGTTTCTGGTACTTCTTCATATCTCTCAAAAGTACTTGTAAATTGCCCTCTTGCTTGAGTCATTGACCTTAAATCTGTTGAGTATTTAAACATTTCAACTAAAGGAACTTCTGCATTTACTTTTTGAAGTCTTCCTTCTTGTTCCATTCCTACTACTCTACCACGCCTCTTATTAACGTCCCCTATAATATCTCCCATATATTCATCTGGAACAAATATTTCTACTTTCATAATAGGCTCTAATAATATTGGCTTAGCTAACTCAAGACCTTTTTTATATGCAATTGATGTCGCTAGCTTAAATGCCATTTCAGAAGAATCTACCGGATGATAAGAGCCATCATATAAAGTAGCTTTTAAACCAACAACAGGATATCCTGCTAAAACTCCTTTAATCATACATTCTCTTAAACCCTTCTCAACAGCAGGTATAAAGTTTCTTGGGACAGCTCCACCTACAACATTATCAACAAACTCTAAATCACTTTCACCATCTTTTCTAGCTTCAAACTTAATTTTTACATCTCCATACTGTCCATGTCCACCAGACTGTTTTTTATGTTTTCCTTGCACATCAGATACACCCTTTATGGTTTCTCTATATGGAACTTTAGGAGTTCTTAGAATTACATCTGCTCCAAACTTGTTTCTTAACTTACTAGCTATAACTTCTAAATGAGTTTCACCTATACCTGAAATAATAGTTTCAGCATTTTCACTATCTCTATTAACTGTAAATGTAGGATCTTCTTCTAAAAGCTTTTGAAGAGATACTGATATTTTATCTTCATCACCTTTTGCCTTAGGTAGTACAGTCATAGAAATATTAGGCTTAGGAAAATTCATTTTATCGTAAATAATTTTATTATTTATATCACATAAAGTATCTCCTGTTTCAGTGTATTGTAGTTTTGCAACAGCAGCTATATCTCCAGCAACAACTTCTTTAGTTATTATTTGATTTTTACCTCTCATAAAGAATATATTAGATAATTTTTCTGCCTTGTCTTTATTACTATTAACTACAGTTACTTCGTTAGATAATTTTCCTGTGATAACTCTAAATAAAGATATCTTGCCAACAAAAGGATCTGCAATCGTTTTGAATACTAGTGCTGAAAAAGGTTTAGTTTCATCAAGATTTATAAAAACCTCTTCTTCTGTTTTTGTATTTAATGCTTTTTGAGAAATTGAGTATTTAGGCGATGGAAAACATTCCACCATATCTTCAAGCATGTATCTCATTCCTATAACTTTTAATGCACTTCCACACATTACAGGCGCTATATCTCCAGAAGCACACCCTTCAATTAATCCTTTATATATGTCATCATCACTTAATTTACCTTCATTAAAATACTTATCTAATAAATCTTCATTGGTTTCAGCTACCGCTTCCATTATCATTCTTTTACATTCATCTATTTTTTCGAGTAATTCCTCTGGAACTTCTATTTCCCTTATTTCATTACTATTAGAATCATGAATTCTAGCCTTTTTAGAAATAATATTTATAACACCCTTAAAATTTTCTTCTGTTCCTATTGGATATTGAATAGGAACGACACTAATTCCAAAAATATTCTTTAATTGAGCTAATGTTTTATCGTAACTAGAATTCTCCCTATCTAACTTATTAATAAAAAATGCTCTTGGTAATTTTATTTTATTACAATAGTCCCAGGCCTTTTCAGTTCCAACCTTTACCCCAGATACACCAGATACAACTATTGTTGCAACATCTACAGCTCTCATACCTTGTATAAGCTCCCCCGAAAAATCAAAGTATCCTGGTATATCTACTAAATTAATCTTAGTATCATTAAACTCTATTGGAGCTATTGATGCTGAAAGGGAAATTCCTCTCTTTTTTTCTTCAGGATCAAAATCTGAAACTGTTGTTCCTTCCTCTACTTTTCCCAATCTATCTGTATTTCCAGTATGAAATAGTAAAGCTTCTATTAATGATGTCTTCCCTGATCCTCCATGACCTATTAAACCAACATTCCTTAAGTTGTTTATAGTATAATTCTTCATACTATCTCATAATATTTAAATAAATATTATGATTCCACCTACCTTTCATTTAAAATTTAACTTTTTGATTTAATGCATTTTTCATACTTATGCCTTTATAAATCTTCTGTATATAAATTTTAAATCTATGGTTTCTATAGAAAAGTATCTTAAGTAACCTATAGCTGAAGTTTTATATTAATTATAAAACAATATTTGCAAAATCATTTTTTTATTATTCGTACATCTATATATTATCTTATTCATTTACTATATAAATAAGTACCTTAAAATACTTCACAATAAAAAAGTGTTAAAGTATCATATCCAGGTTCCGCCTTACAGCTCCAAGTCACCTTGCTATGATATTTTAACACTTACAAACTGAATGTTAGAAATTATAAAAAAAGAGATAAACATTATATTCCTTGCTCCGTCGCATGCGCTCCAAGTCGCTGTCATACAATGTTTATCTCT
>NZ_JACSQZ010000094.1 GCF_014836325.1 Clostridium gallinarum | reverse complement strand
AGCGGGTGATGAGAATCGAACTCACGTAACTTGCTTGGAAGGCAAGGGCTCTACCATTGAGCTACACCCGCATATTAGGTTTTAAAATGGTCGGGGTGACAGGGATTGAACCTGCGACCTCATGGTCCCAAACCACGCGCGCTCCCATCTGCGCCACACCCCGAGAAGCTAATATCTCTCAACGACAATGTTTATTCTACAATAGGAACAGCAATCCGTCAATAGATTTTTTTAAATAAAATTATATAAATCTCTATATTTTTTTGTAAAACATAATAATTATATAATTTCATTCGGATTGCTTCCCTATTTTATTATACTTCTTTTATATATAGATTAGGTTTATTCTTTCCATCTAACTCTATAATTCCCATAGTTTTTTTATCATTTCCATAGGGAAATGTTATACTTCCAGGATTCATTATTGTTATTCCATCAAAACTGCTTATTAAAGCTTTATGTGAATGTCCAAAAAGAACTAAATCAGCTTCTACTTCTTTTCCTTTATAAAAGATAGTATTGTATTCATACTTTACATTATATCTATGACCATGTGTCATAAAAATTTTAGTTCCCATTACTTCTATTATTCTTTCCACTGGATATTCATTAGATGCATCACAATTTCCTCTAACTGCATATATTTCACCTGTAAAGTCACTTGTTAAACTTTTAGTATCTGGTGCTCCATCTCCACAATGCAATAATATATCTACATCATTAAGATGTTTTTTCACAGCATTTATAGAAGATTCATCATAATGGGAATCACTTATTACAGCAATCTTCATTATACCCTCCTATATTAATTCCTTTAGAACTTCTTTAGCTTCCTCTAAAGCAACTCCTCTATGAGATATTTTATTTTTTTCTTCCATTGTAAGTTCACCAAAACTTTTATTTAATGGCTTAAAAAAGAATAATGGATCGTATCCAAAACCACCATCACCTTTTTCACTTTCTAGTATATAACCATCTACAGTTCCTCTTATACCTCTATATTCATTTTTATCATTAATAAGAGCTAACTGACATACAAACCTTGCTTTTCTATCTTCTTCTTTAACTCCTTTTAAGTTTAAAAGAAGCTTTTCATTATTCTTCTTATCATTTCCATGTTCGCCTGCATATCTTGCAGAAAATACTCCTGGTTCACCCTTTAAATAGTCAACCTCTAACCCTGAATCATCTGACATTACTATAAAATCTTTATTTTCTCTTCTAATTAATTCTTTATATATTTCCACACTTTTCTTTTTCGCATTTTCTTCAAACGTAAGTCCATCTTCTTCTACATCTATATCTATTCCCATATCTCTTAATGACAATACTTCTAAAGGTAATTCTTTTAATATTCTTTTTATTTCTTTTATTTTACCTTCATTATTGCTAGCTATAACTAATTTCTTCATTATTTTCCCCCAGTACCAATCCATAATGCATCCATCTTTAAAGCATCTTTTTGAAGTTGAACCATTTGCTTAATTCCCTTTTGAGCTAAATCTAATAATTCATCTAATTCTTTCCTATTAAATGGTGCCTCTTCTCCTGTTCCTTGTACCTCTATAAATTCACCTTCATCTGTTGCAACAATATTCATATCTACCTTTGCTTTTGAATCTTCTTCATAACATAAATCCAAAATCTTTTCACCGTTAAGAATTCCAACACTAGTTGCACTTACAAACTTTCTTATAGGATAAACTTCAAAAGGCTTTTCCTTATGAAGCTTATTAACAGCATCTACTAATGCTACAAAAGCTCCAGTTATCGAAGTAGTTCTAGTTCCTCCATCAGCTTGTATAACGTCACAGTCTATCCATATTGTTTTTTCACCTAAGGCTTTTAAATCCATAACAGATCTTAAAGCTCTACCAATTAACCTTTGTATCTCCATAGTTCTACCATCTATTTTAAGTCTAGCTATATCTCTTACCTTTCTAGTTCCTGTAGATCTAGGCAGCATATTATATTCTGCAGTTATCCAGCCTTCTCCTTGACCCTTTAAAAAAGGTGGAACCTTATCTTCTATAGAAGCTGTACAAATCACTTTAGTATCTCCAACTTCTATTAATACAGATCCTTCTGCATATTTTGTATACCCTCTAGTGATTTTAGTTGATCTTACTTGATCATTTTTTCTTCCATCTATTCTCATGATATTGCCTCCAGTTCTTAATATTATAAAATTTATGCACTATTTTAAATTTATTCTCATATTATTAATATGAGGATTAATGAAGAGGTGAAGAATTTGCGATATATAGGACCATATTTTAGAATGAATAAATTATCTCATAAGGAAATTAATGGTCAACTCTTTCACTTATCGAAAGAGGCCATAAGAACCCTGGTTCTAGAGTCAAAATGCGGATTAGTTGATTCTATTAAAAGTTATAAAAAATTATCATCCTCCATTGATATTACCACATCTACCAATTTTTCTCCACTACTATGTATATATAGAAAATCATCTCCTAATTATATTCATAGTAAGAATTACAATGGATTTGATGAGGAATCTTTTAAAAAAGATATATCACCAGCAACTAATGCACTTTTGACTACAAGTATACTTAATTTATCTACTTATTATTCAAGGTTTAAAGATGTAGATGAAAAATTATATGCCTATAGTGAGGCATATAAAAAACTATCTAAGAAACAATTAGAGTTTTACTCTATTAATCTTAGAAATAATGAAGGTATTTTTATTGAAAAAAGAAATTTATCAGAAAATAATTATAAGGGATTTAACTTAGTAGATAAAAATAATAAGTTTAAATTTTCTGATCAAGCTTTTATGATGGTTTCATATAATCTTTATTCAATATTATATCCAGGAGATGAAACTTCAATAGACTACAATAATTTTTCTCTTGAAATACTTCAAACTTTAGTTGAATTCAAAGAAAAAATATATGATTGTTCCTTTGAAGAAATATGTAAAATTCTACTTGCAATAAATATGTTTTATAGTAATTCTAAAAATAATGATGCCAAAATATTAATTATAGATTTAACGGATTTTTTAATTAATAAGTTTGACGAGAAAGATTATTATATTGACGAGCTAGATTTCACTTCATTATTTGTAATTAATTTATTACTATCATTCAAACATACTCAAATGATTACCTTCAATGAAAAAGCTAAGGAAATATTAAATAAGTTACTATCTCTTTATGATAATGATAAAGAAGCTTTTCTAAAGCTATCTAGTAAAAAGGAATTAAAATACTCTTGCTTTGACATAGCATTTTATTTCTTAGCAATATTTATGTACGCTAAAGAAGATAGTAGAGAAAAAGAATATAAAAATATGATATCTTCCTTATATAGAAAATATTTTATTAATTCAGGAATAATTACTTCTTGGCCTGATGCACCTACGTTAGATGATGCAGAAAGATATAGAGGGTTAACATTTAATTCCACTGATATGTTAGAAGAAAATTTCTTTAAGATGATTACTACATCAACTCCTTCTAGTTTAGGTATAGCACCTGTATTTAGAAGAAATGTTACTTATTCTAAAAAGAAAGATTCATTTTCTTCATCTAATTCATCCTTTGATAGTTATAAAAATATTTTTATTTATCAACTAATTATATTTTTATTTAAAGATGAATTTATGTTAGAAACATCTTTACCTGAAAAGGAGCTCTATGTTAGACAAATAGAAGATGAAAAATTTGATATATTAGATGAAACTCCATTAGATAATGATTCTAAATCTGAATTAACAAATGATATTCCTGAAGATGATTCTAAAACTAGCAATTAAATATTACAACTTATGGTTTAAATTAGTAGAAAAACTCCCGTAGGAGTTTTGATTTTATAATGTATTCTAAAACTTAATAAATACTTATTTAAACCTATATTGGCTGTCTTTGCAGACAGCCTTATTATTTTTGTATTCTACTAAAATTAATATTTCCATTTCCATCTAAGCTAAGATTTCTTATTTTTTTATTTATTGCAATATTATCATTGTAGAAAATTAAAGGTAAAACTTTATAGTTATTGTATAAATCTTCTTCAATACTTAAAAACTTATCGATTCTTTCCCCTTCTGTTTTTGCTTCCTTTAAACTTTCTTTAGTATTATCATCTAAAAATCCTAGCAAACTATTATATATAGAATTTTCATCAGATAATAGTAAACTTCCTTGAATTATAGCCATATCATAATAGTTAACATTATCAATAGATTCTAATTCATTTTTATTTATTAAATCATATATCAAAATAATTTCTGTATTTTTTTCAAACCAACTAACTAAGTATTCACATAATTCCTTATTTTCGCTTCCCTCTTCTGCAATAATATGTAAAACTTTAGGTTTAATCCATTCTCCACTTTCAGTACTCATTACCTTTCTTGCTTGAAGCTTTGCTAAATCTTCTTTATCCTGTCTAAAGTAACTTCCTTCTGCTAATTCCATATACATACTATTATTTAATTGATATTCTTCCATTGCTTTATTTATTAACTTATATACTTCTCTTCTACCTTGAGATAGAAGTTTATCATCATTTGGATTAAAAGCTAAGTACATACCTCTATTAGACTTTAAATTAATTAATCGACCTTCTGAATTCAACCTACTTAATTGACTCTTAGGAGGATTTATTACAATATCTCTTCCCCCTATTTCAAAAGAAGCCATAGCTACTTCTTCCCCCTCATCAGAAACAATTTTTATTCTTTCTGCTATATCTGTACCTATTTTATCATTTTTCTTTAGTGTTACTTGCGACATTTTCATATCTTCGATACTGTAATATCCAGAATAAATTAATTCCTTATAATTATTTCTTATATTTTCCCACACTAAAACATTTTTTCTTAATCTATATTGAGGTGTAGTCAGTTCTTCTACAAATTTATCATCTTTTGAATTTAACCTAAAAACTACATTATCTTCTCCATAGGTTATTCCAACATCTTCTGTAAAAGATCCTTCTCCCTCCCTAAATCTTTTGGCTCCATATACATTTAGTAAAGCTGATATATTTTCTTCATTTTCCTCAGTTAAAATTTCTCTAAAGAACATAGTAATATCTTTAGGAGTAATTTGATTCCCATCACTCCAATATATATCATTTCTTATTTTAAAATCATATTCTAACCCATCATCTCTAACTTCAACACTTTCTGATAACGAAGGTTTTATTTCATTATTTTCGTCTAATTCAACTAATCCTCTGCTAGTTGCTGTAATAATATCTTGCAACCTTTTATCTAAATTTCCAACCGCTTTTAAATCAGTTGGTATTATAGATATAGAATATATAACTTCATTATTATCATTTTCAGGCTTTGGATTTGAAACATCTATAAATCCTATCAAAAATATAACTATTACTACTAATGATACTAAAGTTATTATTATCTTCTTCATATATATTTCTCCTTAAAGTTAGTATTCTTTAGGATTATATCCATATAAATAAATAAGTAATCAAGATATTTAAATATTATATATGCTTTTTTTATATTTCTATATGCTATAATAATTTTATATAAATATTGGAGGATTATAGATATGTATTTAGCAGTGCAAATTTTTCAAATAGTTTTTTATGGTATTGGAGCTTTATTTATGATAACATTTGCCATTATAGGTATTTGGTCATTTATTATATTCTCTAAATATCACAAAACTAAAAGAATAGAAAATTACTTGCTTGAAAAAATTTATCAAGCTATAAACCAGCTTACTTATAAAAATAATAGTTCACTTAATGAAAATTCTGATGACGAATTAATGGATATTGATAATTTACTAAATGATGAAAATTAAAACTGGACTTTTTTTAACAGCCCAGTTTTTTATTATTTATATTACTTTTTAAATTTAGTAATTACTTTAAATAAATCTCCATCTATTTCTATAGAAAATTCTCCACCTTGTAATTCAACTATACTTTTAGCTATAGATAATCCTAATCCAGATCCTTCAGTACTTCTTGCCTTATCTCCTCTTTTAAATCTTTCAGTAATTTCTTCTGAAGTAAAATCAATTTGATAAGCAGATATATTTTTCATTATAACCATAACATGATTTTCACTGTTAACTACATCAATATATACTCTTGAATTCTCCATAGAATATTTTATTATATTATTCATTAAATTCTCATAAACTCTAAAAGTTTTTCTTCCATCTAAATATAATATTGTTTTATCTTCTGGCCACTTAGTTATTATATTTAAATTAGCTTGTGTAATCTTTTCCTCTAGTTCTCCTATAACTTGTCTTAATAATGATACTATATTTAATTCTTCTTTTTCAAAAACCATGTTTCCCGAAACAGCTTTAGAAGCTTCAAACAAGTCTTCAATTAATACTTTTAATCTTTTAGATTTCATATCTAGTACTTCTAAATATTTATTCCTATTTTCATCAGTTATCTCATCTTCTTTTAACAAATCTATATAATTAATTATAGATGTAAGAGGTGTTTTTAAATCATGAGAAACATTAGTTATTAATTCACTTTTCATTTTTTCACTAATTATAGCTTTACCTAAAGCCTCTTTAAGACCATCTTCTATAGTACTAATATTCTTTTCTATATTTTTCAAAACTATTATTTTATTATCTTTTATATCCTCATTATAGTCCCCTTTAGCTATCTTTAATGTTTTATCTTCCAAAATACTTATTTCTCTAAGTATAATTAATGAAAATACTATTGATAATAATATATATACAAATAGAAATATTCTCGATATAGATATCATATTATATGCCCAAGGCCATAACATAGGTACAGTAAATGAAATCATCGCTAAAATAGAAATTGCTATAACAAATCTAACTTTAAATTTATTAGTTTTTATAAAATCACTATCTTTTATAAATTTATATAATGTAACTATTAATAAT
>NZ_JACSQZ010000093.1 GCF_014836325.1 Clostridium gallinarum | reverse complement strand
ATATACAATCAATCCATTGTAAATGAAAAGAAAGGAGCTTCGCTAGCGAATTTTTTATCCGCTAATGCGACAGCCTCATTTTATTTATACCATGTTTTCATACTTTAATTTAAAATAAAAATTTGTTTCTGTAACCTTTTGATAAGGCTCAACCCATAAGCTGCCAATTCCTAAGGTTAAACCTGCCAGTATCCACCAACCTATAAATGAAAGTTCTAAAACAAACAATTCCCACTTATGGCCAGACATAAGCCTAGAACTTTCTTCTAAGCATTGAAATATTCCTTTATCAGGATTTTCAGCTAAGATATAAAAGGACTGTGAGTACATTAATGTAACTATAATACCAGGAATTATAAGAAGTATAAATCCTAGTAATCCAATAATTCCTATTAAAACAAATAATCCTAAAGTTTTAAAAAATATATTAAAATAAGAAAATATATCTTTAAATTTGGGTTCCTCTGTATTAGTTGTAAAATTCAAAAGAAATTTACTTAACCCGGTAGAAATAACTCCACCTAAAATTAAAGTTATTAAATTAAATGAAAGAGAAACTTTAGGAGAAATATCTAATATAACTTTAAAACCTTGCAGTAAATTGGTGGTATTAATAAAAATATTAGAAACAAGTATAGTAATTATCGCTAATCCCCATCGACCTCTTAATTGATCTTTTGCTTTAGATTTTAAATAAGCTCTATCCAAAATTAATCACCTCCTATATATTATACAATATTTTACAATAGATTTATGCATAAATATAAATAAAAAAATATGTTTTCTAATTCTCTTGTAATAAATATATGCTTTAAATCATAAAATGTGAAGAATATAATATTATTTATTTTTTGAGGTGAAGTATGAAAGTAAAAATAGATATTTTCTCAGGATTTTTAGGGGCAGGAAAAACCTTTCTTATAAAAAAGCTTATTAAAGATGGAGCTTATGAAGAGAATATAGCAATTATAGAAAATGAATTTGGAGAAGTAAGTATAGATGCATTAATTCTTAGGGAATCTAATATTAAGATAAAGGAAATAAATTCTGGATGTATTTGTTGTGAAGTAACTGGAGATTTTGAAAATGCTATTTTAGAGGTTATAGAAAAATATGACCCTAGTAGATTAATAATAGAACCTTCAGGAGTTGCTAAGCTAAGTGATATATTAAAAGTTTTTAAAGAAGAAAAATTAAAGGATAAAGTTTATGTGGACAATGTTATTACTGTAATAGATCCACAGAAATTTGATTTATATATTAATAATTTTAAAGATTTTTATGAAGATCAAATTATATATTCTAAGAAAATAATTTTAAGCAGAACTCAAAAGATAAAAAAAGAAAAATTAGATGAAATTATCTTAAAGATAAATAAAATAAGTAAAAAATCTATAATCTTAACAGAAGAGTGGAGCTTTATAGATTTTTCAGAGATTTTAGGTAGTATAAACCCTAAAAATATTAATGAAAATAAAACTCTAAAACCAAAGTTAAGAGTAATAGAAAAAAGTAATGCAAAAGATACCTTTGAAACTTTTGCTATTTATCCTGAAAAGAAAATTTCTAAAGCAGAATTAGTGTCTAAATTCAAATTTATATCTTCAAGTAATATTTTTGGAGAAGTTTTAAGAGCAAAAGGAATAGTAAAATTAACAGATGGTAGTTTAGGTCAATTTGATTTTGTAAAAGATGAATTTGAAATAAGAAAAATAAGTAATAGTAAGAATACTGTTATTTCTTTTATTGGAGTAAAGCTAAATAAAAAAGAAATAGAAGGTTTATTTAACTTAGGAATATGATGAGAATAAAGCTTGAAATAGTTAGTGGCTTTTTAGGGGCTGGAAAAACATCTTTTATAAACTCATATCTAGAAACGGAACTTTGCTTAGAGAAGGAAATATTAGTTATAGTTTTAGAAAAGGGGATTACAAATATAAAAAATAGTTTTGTAAATATAGAAACAATATATTTAGAAGACTCTAAGGATTTAAAAAAAACTTTAATAGGTAAAATTAATGAAAAAAAATATCATAAAGTAATTGTTGAATTTAATGGAACTGAAAGATTAAGTTTAATAGGAGATCTATTTAAAGATAAACTTATTAAAAAGAATTTTGTTTTTTATGGAAATTATTATATAGGAGATGCTAGAAATTTAATTATTTATTTAAAAAATTTAGGAGAAATAATTATTCCATTTATTCAATCTAGTAAGTTAATAATATTGAATAATTTAGATTTATTAGATCAAGATGAGAAAGATAAAATAATAAAAGAAATAGAAATAATTAATCAAACCTCACCTATTATATTATCAAACTCACTAAGTAATTTAAGTTTTGATTTAAAAAAATCGAAGTATTTTAAGGAAAATCAAATTTTAAATAGAATTAAAGTTTTATTTAGTAAAAGTGAGGTATATTTAGATGATAAAATGGGCTAATATTTTTATAAGTATGATATTAGAAGCATTGCCTTTTATAATAATTGGTTCAATTATCTCTTCAACAATTCAATTATTTATTTCAGAAGAAAGAGTAAAGAAAATATTGCCTAAAAGTAGATTTGTTTCTATTATTTTTGCAGCATTATTTGGAGTTTTTATACCAATTTGTGAATGTGCCATAGTTCCAATTGCAAGAAGTTTAATAAAAAAAGGTGTTCCAATTGCTGTAGCTATAGTATTTATGCTATCAGTACCAATTGTAAATCCTATAGTTATATTATCTACATTTTATGCCTTTAATGATATAAGAATAGTTTTAATAAGAGCTTTAGGTGGTATTATTTCAGCTATAGTAATAGGAGTGCTTATAGAATTTTTTACTAATAAAAAAGAAGAAGTTATTAAAGTAAAAAGTCAATATGAAAATATATGTGATTGTGGATGCGAGGTTGGAGATTATTTTTATAATAAGTCTAAAATCAGATTGTGTTTAGAACATGCAAGTAAAGAATTTTTTAATATACTAAGATATTATATATTTGGTTCTTTTTTATCTAGTATATTTATTGTGATATTAAAAGAAGAGATTTTAAATAATTATAATAAGGGAGTACTAATGCCAATAATTCTAATGATGTTATTATCGTTTTTATTATCATTATGCTCAGAAGCAGATGCTTTTATAGGAAAAAGCTTTTCAAATTATTTTGGAGTTCCAGCCATATCAGCATTCTTAATAATTGGGCCAATGCTAGATTTAAAAAATGCTATTTTAATATCATCATACTTTAAAAAATCTTTTGCAATTAAGTTATTTTTGCTAATTATTTTAGTTGTAATAGGTTTTTCTATGACATTAACTTTAGTTTATTCTTAAAAATAATTTGGAGCTGTTTATTTATGAAAAAATTTAATGTAGATGAATTTATTTGGTTATTAATATTAATTCTAATGACTTTTTATATAAATTATTTAATGATATCTGGAGAAATTTATAATTATCTTAGTGAAAAAACAACAAAAAATTTATATATAGCTATAGTGATTTTACCTTTGTTTATTTTTATTCAAGCTATGAAGGTAATAAGCTTTAACTCTAGAAGAGACACATCTATGAAGTTTATTCCAATAATATTTACATTAACTATAGGAGTTTTACTTATAGTGAGAAGTAATTTATATAATGGTGAAAACACAAAGAGTTTTAAAAATATTTTAGCTAAAAATGCTATAGAAATAAATCATGAAACTCATCATATATTTGAGGAATTAGAAAGTAATGGGGAAGAATATTTAGGTAAATATATAATTTTTACTGGATTTGTATATAAATATGAAGAGGATAAGTTTATTTTAGCAAGAGAAGAAATGAATTGTTGTGCTGCTGATTCTTATATAATAGGTATAAAGACTTTGGCTAATAATAAATTTGATGAAGGGCAGTGGTTACAGGTGTTAGGCAAAATATCTTATGATAATGAATACTATTTAAATATAGAGGAATATATAGAAGTTAAAGAACCTAATAATATATATTTTTAAAGTAAGAAATTATATATAATAGGCTATAAAATTCAGTTTGTATGTAAAAATACTTTAAATGAATTTTATAGCTTATTATTTTTAAAATAAAGGCTCTACATGAATTATTAAATCTATCTTCTTATCTAGTTTATTAGAAAGAGTATATTCAATATCATGGACTAATTTATGAGCTTCATTAACATTAAGAGTGGAGTCTACTTTAATATGCATATCTATGAATATATAATCATAATGGCCTCTAGATCTAATATTATGAATATCCTTAATTTCCTTAAATTCTTTGAGTATATCTATAATTGTATCTTCTTCAATCATAATTTTATCCGTTAAAGATGAAAGGTTATCTTTAATTATTTCATATGAAGCATGCAATATAAAGAAGGCTACAATAAAAGAAGCAATAGTATCTACTAAAGGGGGTAATCCTAACTTAACAGATATTAAGGCAAATAGCACTCCAATTGAAACAAAAATATCACTTTTAGTGTGAAGAGAATCTGCTATAAGTATTTGACTATTTAGTTTATGACCTTGTTTGTTTTCATAAATAGCAACAAAGATGTTTATAAATAAGGTTATTAATATTACTACTAAACTTTGGAAAGTAATTTCTAAGTTAGAAGGATTAAAAATCTTATAAATGGAGCCTTTAATAACGTTAAATCCTAGCAGTAATAGCATAAGTCCAATGATTATACTAGAAATAGTTTCAAATTTTTTATGACCATAGGGATGCTTTGAATCTCTAGGCTTTGATGCTAAAGTTATTCCTATAATTCCAACAATATTAGAAGCACTATCTGATATGGAATGAAAACCATCAGCCATTACACTTGAGCTATTTATTATTAGCCCAACTATAATCTTAGCTATGGCAACAAATAAGTTAGCACCTAATAGTAATAGCAATATATTTTTAACTTTTTTATAAGTAAGCTCTATTTTAATCTCTTCCTTTCTAAATTTATATAATATATTTTATTCTTATAAAATATAAAAGTTACAAGGTTATAAATAAGAATAAAAGGAATGAGTTATATGTATTTTAGCTTTTAACTTGGGCAAACTAATTAGGAAAATTTACTAAGGATGGTGTTAATATGAGAATAATACATTTTGCTATATTTAATTTGATTTTATACTCTATAATAGGTTGGATAATTGAAGGGGTATATAATTATATAATTACAGGAAGCTTTGAAAAGGAAGGATTTTTAAAGGGGCCATATAAACCAATGTATGGGATTGCCTTTACAATATTAGTTATGTTAGATAAATATTATAATTTAAATTTAATTAGTAAACTTATGTTATCTTTAATAGTTCCAACAAGCATAGAATTTATAAGTGGATATATACTTAGTAGTTTTTTTAATGAAAAGTATTGGGATTATTCAAGTTCAAGGCTAAATTATAAAGGGATAATAACAGTAAAGTTTTCTTTTTATTGGATGATTTTGTGTTACTTTGGAATTAATTTTGTGCAACCTTTTGTTAATAATATTTACATAAGCTTAGAAAAATATTTTAAAATATTTAATTCTGTAATTAGTTTAATTATTATAATAGACATAATTATTACAATAAGCATAAAGTTAAAATTAAAAAATTCAAGGTTGCTTAATTCTTAGTAATTTTATATGATATAAATAAGAAAATTTATTTATAAAAGGAGATTATTATGTCATTTGAATTATTAGATACTAAAGAAACTAAAGCTAACGAAGGAAGAAGTTGCATTATATTATGTAATTTTAATGCAAAGGAAGTTAAAACTGTTGGAAATTTAGCAGGAATGCTTGGAATAAGAGATAAGGTTGTTGTAAATTATAAAAATGGAAATACATTAGTTAAGGATGCACTAGAAGGTAACATATTAAATGATGCAGAAGATGGAATTAAACATAGAGCTATAATATTTAATAATATACCAGGAGCTAAAATAGGATTAGTTATAGAAAACTTAAAGAAATTTAGATTGAATAATGTTTTAAAAGCAACAGTAACAGAAACATCTAGAGAATGGACTATAAATGTTCTATTAAATAACCTAGCTGCTGAAAAAATAGCAATGCAATCAGGAAAATCATACGATCACGAAGAGTAATATAAGATTGCAAAGCAATCTTTAAATTAAGAATGAAGAATTAAAAATGAAAAATTTAGGATGTTTTGCAATGCAAAACTTTAAATAAATGGTGCGAAGCACCTCTATTTAAAATCCTAAGGATTTTTTCCTTAATTCTTCATTCTTAATTTTTAATTTTTCATTATAAAAAAGGGTGTGTTTTAGTGAATTATTTTATTCTTTTTTTGGAAGGAATAATAACCTTTATTTCTCCATGTATTTTGCCTATGCTGCCTATATATATTTCTTACTTTATGGGTGGAAATGATGACAAAAAGAATAGTAATGCTTTAGTTAATTCTATTGGATTTGTTTTTGGGTTTTCAGTTGTTTTTACAATTTTAGGTGCGGCAGCTGGAACTTTTGGTTCATTTATACAAAAGTATATGACTACTTTTAATACAGTTTCGGGATTAGTATTAATAGTATTTGGATTGAATTATATTGGATTATTAAAAATTTCTTTATTAGACAGAAGTTTTAAACTAAAAAATAAGACAAATTTAAATAATCTTAATTTGATATCATCAATTTTATTTGGAATAATATTTGCAATTGGATGGACTCGAAAAAGCATTAAAATTTTTAAAAGATAATAATTTAGAGATGAAGGTTTTATTTGATGAAGACTTAATTGCCACTAATACTTATAATATAATGGGAATTCCAAGAACTATATTTATAGATATAAGTGGAAATATTTCTTATGATAGAGAAGGAATAATAGATGAAAAGATGTTAAAAACTAATATAGAAAAGATAATCCAATAACTATTTAGAAAATAAATTATAAGTTGAAAAAATAATATATTATGGTATAATAA
>NZ_JACSQZ010000092.1 GCF_014836325.1 Clostridium gallinarum | reverse complement strand
CTCGACTTGCATGTGTTAGGCACGCCGCCAGCGTTCGTCCTGAGCCAGGATCAAACTCTCAATAAAAAGTTTAATCTTTTGCTCAAATTACCTTGAGTCTAAATTTAGACTTAAAAGAATTGCTGGTTTATTTTACTTAACTTATATTCTGTTCAATTTTCAAAGATCATTTTCTTAGCCGCTTCAAGCGACTCCTTTATATTATCACCTTGATTTTTCGTTGTCAACACATTTTTTTCTTTTGTTTAACGCCGCTCTCAAGGACATTGACTATTCTATCACAGCTTAAATTTTATGATTTTATTTATATAGCATTTATGATAAAATATATCTAAAATACTTAATTATTTAGCAAATTTCTTTATTTTACATATATTGATACGCTAGGATATGTTTAAGATTATTATATATGATTTTATATATATTTTCCCTCTAATTTATGTTTTTTTATTTAAATCTAGTAATTAAATTTTATTCATTATATAATATATTTTGTAATTATTTTTTGCATCTATAGCTCAGTTGGATAGAGTGCTGGACTTCGAATCCAGGCGTCGGGGGTTCGAGCCCCTCTAGGTGCACCAAAATGGCTCTTGCCGATGAAAAATTACTTATTCTTATTTAAAGTAAAGATTAAAATCAAAGAAAAAGTGCCTATCATTCAAAGATTAGCACTTTTTCTTTATTAATTATCTTAATTTCATCCAATATCTCTCAAACAAAATAAACATTCTGAGAAAGCGACTATCACAAATCATAGATTGGCCTATCTGCTATGGAATGCATCTATAATTTACTTTGTAATTTATAAAAACCTCTTTCTACTTCTTCTATTTCTATAGTCTCTATCTCTCCTAAAGTCTCTAAATCTTGGTCTATAGCCATCCCCCTTTAAAAAATAAAGCTTTTCTTTACAGATCCTACACCTTTCACTTGGATGGTCCCATGATAATTTTTTTCCACAATCAATACATACTCTTTCATGGTTTAGTAGACTTGTTAAAAGTAGATCATTTATCTTATTTGCTGTATATTCTTTTTCTCTAGCTATATATTCATTGTCTACTATTAACTTGAAGTTTTTTGAGAAGGAGTAGTTAAGCTCTAGTGATTTATAGTAGCATTCCAGCTCATCTAGCTCTTTTTTTGCATTTACTATTTCATTAAGCTTTGGTCTTCTTAAATTGACTACACCCTTGCTGTACATAATGCAATACTCTTCCCATAGAGCCAATACCCTCTTGTTATTTTCTTCAAAAGGAATTGTTGCCATCTTTAAAAGGTCCTCTTTTGAAGCCTTAACCTTGAGCGCCTTTAATCTATTTAAAAGGAATATTATTGTGGTGACATCTGGCTTTTTATAATACCCCTTAATAGGTGCTAGGCTCCACGTTTTTAATGCATCTATAATTTCAATATCTAGCTCTAAAAGGGAATCTGGAATTTCTATATAGCATTTTTCTATTTTGTTTGTCTTTGCTGTTAATGCTGATTTTATTAAGTTTCCATCAGATGTTGAAGCAACATATCCCTTTTCATAAATTCCTTTACGCCCTGCTCTTCCTGCTATTTGTTTTATTTCTGAAACCATTAGCTTTCTTTGAGAAACCCCATCAAACTTTCTTGTTTCTAAAAATACAATACGCTTTATAGGTAGGTTTACACCCATTCCTATGGCATCTGTGCATACTATAACCTCTGTTTCGCCATCTAAAAATCTTTCAAATTGCTTTTTTCTTGTAGAGTATGGAAGGGATCCATAAATAATACTTGTTTTTATATTGTTATTTAAAAGCTCTGCTGAAACTGCAAGTGCCTTCTTTTTGCCAAAAACAACTAAGGCATCACCCTTTTTAATATCAGTTTTAAGATTAAACTTTTTATCTTCAAATATTAGATCTGTATCTCTTTTGTGATTTATTATTTCATAAGTATCATTACAGTCCTTTATAAGCTTTATTATAATATCCTTTGCTTCAGGAGCCATACAAATATGTATTTCAGGTGCTAAAACACCTATTATAGCTCTTGTCCACGCCCATCCTCTTTGCTTATCTCCAATCATTTGAGCCTCATCAATAACACAAATATCATAAGGTGTGCCAAGCTGAAGCTTTTCTATTGTAGATGAAACATGGGATGCATGATTTTTTATATCTTCCTCTTCCCCTGTAAGCAATGAACAGCGTATATTTTGAGAGTTAAGTTTATCTTGTATTTCTAAGGCTAGAAGTCTAAGTGGTGCTAAATACACCCCTGTTTCAGCCTCCATAAGACGTTCAATACTTGAGTAGGTTTTTCCTGTATTTGTATCTCCAATATGAAGATAAAAATGCCTCTTCATAGCTCTAGCTTCTTTATACTCATCTATTGGGTTGTCTAAAATTATTTCCTCTAACTCATCCCTAACCTTATTTTTTACATATATATTTTCCGATGTCCAAAGTAATCCCTTTATGCAAATCCATGGAATACACTCCTCCTGAAGCTCAATATCATAAAGCTTTGGAGCCTTTGGATTTTTAAGTTGATATTCTTTATATATTATATTTTCAATTATAGCTACTTTTTCAATTAGCTTATTTACTAAATGTCCCTTGTCCTTAAGTTCTTTACTAAAGCCTTTTAAACTAACACTTTTATAGTATCCAAAAATAATTTCCCTAGCATCATTTAAAAATAGATTCATATGGTCCTTTGTTTTGTAGACTTTCATATTAATAAGGTTATTTATATACTTTTCAAAGGAATTAACCACCTTAACCTTTAGCCTATTTACTCCTTTAGAAGACTCTGTAGCCTCCTTAGAATTTTCTACCATAATAGCTATTAAATCTTTCTCTTCCTGACTATTATCACTCTCTACACTCTCTAGTAAATACTGATTTTTAACCCCTAATAGCTTGCACCCCTCATCATAAACATCTAATAAAAGCTTATTTTCAAGGGACGCTACCTTTGAAGATACATCACTTGCCCACCTTATTTTATAGGCATTTCCTATCTCTGTCTTAATTTGCTCCTCTAGCTTAATTTTTTTACTTTCATCTAACTCATCTAAATCTATATCACAATAAACTTTTCCATCCCTTGACCTTTTGTACCATCTAACACTATTAAAAAGATAATCTCTATTGTATTTCTTCTTAAAATCCTTATAGAGATCTCCCTTTCTCTTTTCCATTGACTTTTCCACTTTTTCATATAAAACAGTGGCAATATCCTTTGGGACATATTTATATAAAACCTTAGAATCTTCTGTAATTTTTGCAGGGATGTACTTTGATCTTCCCTTAACATTCCCTTTAAGTTCACTTTCATCTAACTCCTTTATATAAGTTCCATCAAATGATAATTCATATAAAAAATCCTTTGTATATATGTAATCATAAATATTAAAGGGTCCATTATCCATTAATATAACCCTTGATTCCGCATTTTCTTTATCAAAATTTGAATCATCAATTTTAACCTTATGCATTGTATTTATATAACTGTATATTTCTTTTATCATTTCAATGATAAATTCATTATCTATGTACCTATTTATTTCATTTTTCGTCTCTTTTCTTAATGTACATTTTATTGAGCTCATATTATCACGCTCCTATATTTTCATTGTTGTGATTATCTAATAGTCTTATATTTATATTATTTCCTTTACTCTTCCTACAATGCCACTTTCAAGCATTACCTTTATACCATGATGGTGCTTCTCTGAATTAGTTAGTATTCTTTTTACTACTCCTTCAGTTAATTTACCAGTAGGTTGATCCTGCTTTTGCACTACTAATACCTTTGCTCCAATTTTAATGTTACTTCTAGTTGTACCTGTCATTTTTTCTCCTATCTACTTTACTTATCCTTATAATTATATCCTAAATATTCACTTTCTTAAACTAAAACTCTAGACGAAGAGTTTGAAGGTTCTATCTCTATAAAATGAATTCTAAGCCCATAAATGAAAAAATCTCTTTAGCAAAACTTTACTAAAGAGATTTGAAATCACTTCATCTTTAACTATTCCTATAGGAAGAACTTCTCCTTTTATCGGCTAACTATAACTTCTTTATTTATTAACTCTAAACCTTCTTCTTCTTTTTATTTAAATTTTATAAATATCTTAAAATTAAAGCTGATATAGGTTCAACCTTAATTATATTGCTATTAACTTCATAAATCCCTTTATCATTTATATTGTTAACATC
Organism: Clostridium gallinarum; assembly: GCF_014836325.1. Lineage (GTDB taxonomy): Bacteria > Bacillota > Clostridia > Clostridiales > Clostridiaceae > Clostridium > Clostridium gallinarum. The sequence continues at coordinate 2,783 of NZ_JACSQZ010000092.1, read as the reverse complement.
TAAAATAACGCTAAATTTATTATGATTTAAATTTAATTCTACACTATTTCTATTCCCATTAAAAATAACTACTATTTTCCCAAGTGAATCACTAATATTTTCTCCATGAGCTATATAAGCAACAATATTTTTAGTATTATCTTCGAAATCAAGAAAATTAATATTATCATTAATTTCTTTAGCTGTACTTAATCTAAAAATTTTATGCTCCTTTCTTAACCTTATTAATCCTTTATAATAATTAAATACATCAATATATTTTTCTTTTCTAGTCCAATCAAACTTATTTACATAATCAGATGATTTATAACTATTTTCTATTAACTTCCCATTTAAATCTTTTTTTGTTCTAAGTATTTCATCTCCTGAATGAATAAAAGGTATCCCTTGAGATGTTAGTATTATTGCAGCAGCTAGTTTATTCATCCTTACTCTTTCTTCTTTTGTAGCCGATGGTTTAACTAAAGCCAGCTTGTCCCAAAGAGTATAATTATCATGAGCAGAAGTATATGTTATTACTTGATAAGGTTCATTTGCCCAAGGTATTTTAGAGTAACTAAGCTTATCAAAACTAATATCCTTGTGGTTTGTTGATGCTACTATTCCAAATTTAAGAGTTTCTTCATAGCCCTCAGCTCCATTAACAAAAGCACCTTCTTCTTCTTCAAAGACACTTCCTTTTATAGCATCCCTTATATCATCACTAAATACCCCCACTTGTAAATCCTCAAATATATATATATTCTCTTTTAAAGATAAATCTTCATTATTTATTGGAGATGTGCTTGCTTTCCAGCCTTCTCCGTATATTAATATATTTTCATCAAATTCTTTTCTAACACTTTTAATTGTTTCAATATCATGTAATCCCATTAAATCAAATCTAAAACCATCAATTTTATATTCATTTACCCAATGTTTAAGTGAATCTAATATATACTTTCTTACCATAACTCTTTCAGATGCTATTTCATTACCACAACCTGAACCATTTGAAAAACTTCCATCTTTATTTACTCTATAATAATAATTAGGTAATATTTTATTGAAATTAGACTCTTCAGTATCAGCTGTATGATTAAAAACTACATCCATAACAACTTTAAAGCCATTTTCATGTAAATTCATTATAAGTTCCTTAAATTCTTTTATTCTAACCTCACCAAAGTATGGATTTGTTGAATATGAACCTTCTGGTACATTATAATTTAAAGGATCATATCCCCAATTATATTCTTCTTCATTAAATCTTCTTTCATCTACAGTCTTATAATCAAAACAAGGAAGTAGTTGAATAACATTTACCCCTAATTCTTTTAAATGATTTAATCCAGTTTTTATTTTATTAACTTCAACTGATGTATCATAATAAAATCCTTTAAATTTTCCCTTTATATTATCAGGCACTCCAGAATTACTATCTATTGTAAAATCTCTTATATGAGTTTCATAAATAATAGAGTCTATTGCTTTATTAAACTTAGGAATACTATGATTATTCCAGCCATATGGATTAGTTTTTTCTAAATTAATTACCATTCCTCTCTTACCATTAACTCCAACAGCTTTAGCATATGGGTCTACTACTTCAACTTCTACATTATCTCTTTTTATAATATAGTTATAAAATTCTCCATCTAAATCTTCCTTAATCTCAACTTCCCAAACTCCGCTATTTTTATAATTCATATTTATAATTTCTCTTTTAGAAGAATTATAATTATATCCATCCTTACCGTAAAAAATAACCTTAACTGAATCTACTAATGGTGCCCAAATTTTAAAGCAAGTTTTATCTTTGCTATAAATAGATCCTAACTCTCCAGTATATTCATATAATTTATCAAAATCTTCTATTTCATATTTATTGAATAACCTAATCATAATCTCTTCCCCCTAAATTTATACTTTGCTCGTAATTAACTCTATTTTTCATACGAAGCTTTACCCTATCTACATAAATTATATTATAAAAAAATGCTCCTTTTTCTTTTATTGAGCATATTTGTTTTTAATACAAATTATCTAATATTTTTTTGTTATTATATAAAAAATTACTAGGTCAACCTCATACAATGTTTATCTCTTTGCAAACTGAAGGAAGGAAAGTATAAATAGTTAATAATAAGGAATAACTTTTTATACTTTCATATAAATAAAAAAAGCCTACAAAAACTTGTAAGCTTTATTTGGAGCGGGTGATGAGAATCGAACTCACGTAACTTGCTTGGAAGGCAAGGGCTCTACCATTGAGCTACACCCGCATATTATGGAGCGAAAGACGGGACTCGAACCCGCAACATTCACCTTGGCAAGGTGACGCTCTACCATTGAGCCACTTCCGCTTATTTTTTCAACTTTAATATATATGGTGCAGATGAAGGGAGTCGAACCCCCACGCCAATGGCGCTAGATCCTAAGTCTAGTGCGTCTGCCAATTCCGCCACATCTGCATATATATTGGTGGCTTACCCGGGAATCGAACCCGGTACACCTTGATTAAAAGTCAAGTGCTCTACCGATTGAGCTAGTAAACCAAAATGGCTGGGATAGCAGGATTCGAACCTACGAATACCGCAGTCAAAGTGCGGTGCCTTACCGCTTGGCGATATCCCAGTATTTAATGGGGTGAACGATGGGACTCGAACCCACGACAACCAGTGCCACAAACTGGCGCTCTACCAACTGAACTACGTTCACCATTAATGGTGCGTGTTAAGAGATTCGAACTCCTGGCCCACGCCTTAGAAGGGCGTTGCTCTATCCAGCTGAGCTAAACACGC
>NZ_JACSQZ010000091.1 GCF_014836325.1 Clostridium gallinarum | reverse complement strand
ATAGAATATTCTATTTCCATTATTTCAAATATTATTTTATCACCTTTAAAGGAATTATTTAAAATATATCTTGATAAATTTTCATTATCTTTTATTTCATCAAGAAAATTTTTACCTCCTACTATTTCAATGGCTTTTCTTAATTGCTTAATTTTTTCTTCTAATACTTTATCATCTATAGTTAGCATATTCTTCTCCTTAAAATAATATTTCTTTAATATTATATAATCTAAGAAGTATATTGTCTATTTTAAATTAAATCAATACAATCAACATTTAAGCTATATGTAACATCTTTACGTTCAACTATAACTTTTATTTTTTCTCTTATTTCTTTATCTTCCATTACTTTACCTAATAATTCTTTTGTTGGATTAATAGCATATGGAATACCTACTGATTTAAACATAGTAATATCTCCGGAAGTATCTCCGTAAGCATAACTTTTACTTAAATCTATATTATACTTGGCTTCAAATTCCTTTATTGCAGATAATTTACTTTCACTATCCCACATAGGAATAACGTCTCCAGTATAAGTATTCCCTTCATTCAATTTATAAATTGTACCTTTAAAATCATCCATATTGTATTTTTTAGACATTTCACTTACAAGTTCACTAGGAGATCCTGATATTGCAATAACAATATGTCCTTGTTCTTTATGCCATTTAATTCTTTCTCTACTAAAAGTATAAACTCTATCTCCCTTTTGCTCTATTACTTTTCTAGCTATATAATCAATATGAAACTTATCTAGCCCCTTAATAGCTTCTGTATAAACATCAACCATTTTAAGCAAATAAGTATCATAATCTCCTTGTCTTTTATCCCATTTTAAATATGATGGTCTTACATCATTGTACCATTTGTTTTCATTTACTAATTCATATTTTATTATTTTTTTAAAAACTTCGGTAATTAATCCTTCTCTATATATTGTTCCATCAATATCAAAAAATGCTGCTATTTTTTTCATTAAAACCCCTCCATTTTATATATATTTATTATTTTATTATATATTATATAACATTTTTATTAAATTTCCATAATTATTGGTATAATAGTTGGTCTTCTTTTGGTTTTATCATAAATATGCTTTTCTAATGCTTTTTTAATATTGGCTTTTATTAAATACCATTCTAATATTTTTTCATCTAAACAATTTTGTAATTCACTTTCTGATATTTCTTTTAATTCATTTATTAATTCTTCTGACTCTTTTACATAAACAAATCCTCTAGTTATAATATCTGGTCCTGCAATTATACTATAGCTTTCTTTTTCAATAGTTACCACTATATTAACTAATCCGTCTTGAGCTAAATGTTTTCTATCTCTAAGTACTAGAGTACCAACATCTCCTACTCCTAATCCATCTACTAAAATAGTTCCAGCAGTTACTTTTCCTGTTATTCCAACACTTTCATCATTTATTTCTAAAACATCTCCTCTTTCTAATATAAATATATCTTTATTATCCATTCCAAGTTCTAAAGCTAAATCTTTATGATGCTTTAAATGCCTATACTCACCATGTACTGGCATAAAATATTTAGGATGAATTAATCTATGTATTAATTTTAATTCTTCTTTATATGCGTGACCTGAAACATGAACCTCTTCTAAATCTTCATATATTACTTCCACTCCCTTTTTAAATAACTCATTAATAACTTTAGATATTAATTTATCATTTCCAGGAATTGGAGAAGCGGAGATTATAAATAAATCATCTTTTTCTATTTTAATTTTTCTATGATTACCAAAGGCTATTCTAGCTAACGCTGCCATAGGTTCTCCTTGACTCCCCGTTGTTATTATAGTTATATTATTATTACTATAATTATTTATATCGTCGATTTCTATAATCATATCCTCTGGTATGTGTAAATAACCAAGCTCTAAAGCTAATTTAGAAATACTCTCCATACTTCTACCTGAAAATGCAATTCTTCTATGATTTTCTAAGGATGCATTAACTATTTGCTGCATTCTATGAATATTAGATGCAAAGGTTGCTACAATAATTCTTCCCTTAGCACCTCTAAAAATTCTATTAAAAGTATTTCCTATAGATTTTTCTGACATTGTATACCCATTTCTTTCGACATTCGTACTATCAGCCATAAGTAATAATACTCCTTCTTTTCCAATAGTTGAAATTCTATCTAGATTAATTACTTTATTATCTATAGGTGTTAAATCTATTTTAAAATCTCCTGTATGAAAAATAACTCCCATTGGAGTTTTTATTGATATACAACAAGATTCAGCTATACTATGGGTACTTTGAATAAACTCTACACTTGTTTCTTTAAAATCGACTTTATCATCTGGATTTATAACTATTAACTCAGTTGTATCCTCTAATTTATGTTCTTTAATCTTATTTTCTATTATAGCTAAAGCTAATTTTGTTCCATAAATAGGCACATTTATTTGTTTTAATATATAAGGTATAGCCCCTATATGATCCTCATGACCATGTGTTATAAAAAATCCTCTAACTTTTTTTTCATTTTCTTTTAAATAGGATATATTAGGAATAATTAAATCTACTCCATACATTTCTTCATCTGGAAATGCTATTCCACAATCTATTACTAAAATTTCATTTTGAGTTTCAATTGCAGTAATATTTTTGCCTATTTCTCCAACTCCACCTAACGGAATAATTTTTACAAATCTATCTTTATTCATTGAAAAACCTCCTCTTTTACTAAGAATAGTATTTCCAAAAAAACAAATTTAAATTAAAAAAAGTTAAAGAAAAAATCTCCTAGAGTTATTCTAGGAGACTATCATTAATTATTATAATATAAATTTTCACTTTGATAATCAGGATCACAAGTTATATCTATTTCTAATCTTCTAAATGTTTGCTCATCACTATTTGATATTATAGTTGTTGAATGAGCTTGGCATCCTTTTAAATATGATAATTTATCTAATGCAACTTGAGCTGTTGGATTAGTAGCAGCACATATACTTAATGCTATTAATATTTCCTCACAATTTAAAACTGTATTTTTAATTCCTAATGTTTTAAATTTTAAATTTTGTATTGGTTCTAATATTACTGGAGAAATTAAATGTATCTCATCAGATATATTAGCTAAATATTTAATAGAATTCAATATAACAGCAGCTGGAGCATCCATAATATCTGAACCTCTTCCTGTTACTATAGTTCCATCATTCAGTTTTAAAGCTACTACTGAAGAAATTTCACTTTTATTATTTTCATTTCTTTTCTTTATAGCATATTCTCTAGCTGGAATTACAACTTCTCTATCACTTTCTTTTAAATTCAATTCTTCCATTATTAATTTAGCTCTATCTGCAATTTCTTTATCTACATAGCCTTTTTTATATTCACAAATAGTTTTAAAGTATCTTCTTATAATTTCTTGATTTGATGCTTCCCTTACAGCTTCATCATCAATTATTCCATAGCCTACTCTATTAACTCCCATATCTGTAGGAGACTTATAAATAGATTCTTTTCCTGTTATTTTTTCTATTATTCTCTTTAAAACAGGAAAACTTTCAATATCTCTATTGTAATTTACTGCAACCTTATTATATGCATCAAAATGGAATGAATCTATCATATTAACATCTTTTAAGTCAACTGTTGCGGCTTCATAAGCTATATTTAATGGATGTTTTAAAGGAACATTCCAAACAGGGAAAGTTTCAAATTTTGAATACCCTGCAATATTTCCTCTTTTATTTTCATGATACAATTGACTTAAACATGTAGCAAGCTTTCCACTTCCAGGACCTGGTGCAGTAACAACTACTATAGGTTTAGATGTTTCTATATAAGGGTTTTGACCATACCCCTTATCACTAACAATAGTATCAACGTCTGTTGGATATCCCATTGTTGCTTTATGCTTATAAACTTTAATTCCTCTTCTTTCAAGTTTATTTATGAAAACTGTAGTAGCTGGTTGTCCATCATATCTAGTAATAACAACACTATTTACATCTAATTCATAAGATCTTAAATCATCAATTAATCTTAGTACTTCTAAATCATAAGTAATTCCAAAATCTCCTCTAATTTTATTTCTTTCTATATCTCCTGCATAAACACATATAACTACTTCAACTTTTTCCTTTAATTTTTGAAGTAATTTTATTTTTGCATTTTCATCAAAACCTGGTAAAACTCTCTTAGCATGTAAATCAAACATTAGTTTTCCACCAAATTCTAAATATAATTTATCATAGTTATTAACTCTTTCTAAAATATATTTAGACTGTTCTTCTAAGTACTTCTTATGATCAAATCCTATTTTCATATTATTGCCTCTCTTCTTTATTCTTAAAGTTAATATTCTAAATATTAATTATACATCATTAATTTATCTGTTTCTACCCAAAAAAATAAGCATATAATATAGTTTATATACATATGCTTATTGGCAAAATCATTATCATTTTTCCTGTAATATCACATTGTGGCTTTTTAGGTAGAATTATATTTCTAGTTCTTAATAAATCTAAATATGGATCTATAGATTCTAAAACTTTTTGATAGTATTCCTCTTGAGAAGATTTTCTTAAAAGGCTAATACATTTAGCATTATCATTTTTTATCATCATTACTTTACCAAATATTTTACATGAACACTGAACAAAATCAAAAGTATTATATCCATTATTAACAAAATTATTTTCATTTATTGCTAATAATAAGGATGTATCTTTAGTTTTTAGTACTAAATCAGTAGTTCCATTTCTTGTTATTTTAACTCTTAATCCTTCTAAAAGACGAGAAATTATCCCAAAATCCAATCCTTTTAAATTTTCTTTTTCAATGAAAGAGTTTAAAAAATCAATACCATAACAATTTATACTTTCTATTAATGTATCTATGTACAATGGTATAGATGTTTCTTGAACACATCCAGTTATTTCTAAGTAATCTCCAACTTTTAAATTATGGTCCTCTATAGATTTAAAATTAATAGCATTTATAACATTTTTATTATTATACATATTACTCAATAAATCATTGTGTAGTGTAAAGACTGTACTAATCTTTTTTATCTCTTGTTCTCTTCTATCAAAATCTCGTCCCTCAAATCCTAAGCTTCTTTCTCCTCCATCTTGATAATGCTCTTCACAGGTATTATGTTTACTCTTATAACCTTCGATTTTATCTTTTTGATTTTTATAATCAAGCCCTTTTGAACTTCTATCACTTAACCTAGCATTACCACCTATTGTTGTATCTCGAATTCTTCTATAAGTTCTTATATCTATATATCCATTTAGCGCTAATGAATTTAAATTTTTTATTAGTAACTCGTCTAAATAAACAAGTAAATCTAACACTATTTTCCTCCTAGGAATTCATGCTATACACAATATTATATTAATATAACTATCTTTTAATAACCAATTTATCTTTATTTTTTTTTATGTAAAATATTCTCTAATTCCTTTAGAAATTTTTTATCTCCATCTTTAATACTTAAAACGCCTGACTTACTATCTTCTATTATTTTTAATATTGTCATTTCATCTTCTAATTCTTTAATTTTTTTACTAAGTTCATTCTTATTTTTTTTAGATAATTCCAATGAATAAACTTCCTCATTACATATCATACATTTTCCTATTAGTTTATTATAGGATATTTTACCAATATTAAATTCTTTAGTATCAATTTTACTATTAATTATAATAGGTTGAATTCTACGACACTTTTCACAAAAACATTTATTTTCAATCATATTTTCACCTCATCATTATTTTACCATATAATTTTAGTATTTCAGTATATAATTTTATGTAATACAAAAGGATGCATTATCTGCATCCTTTTACTACTTATTACCAACAACCACCTAGTAAAAATAACCATAATAATGGAAATCCGAAACCACAGCCTCCACCATAGCCACCACCAAAACCGCAGCCTCCGCCACAGCCACCTCCAAAACCACAACCTCCACCACAGTTACTTCTGTAGCAGCAATTATTTCTACAACAGCAATTATTGCAGGATGATCTCCTTGACATGTTTATCAACTCCTACTCTTTTGTATAATATATAGTATTCCTTGTGTATTCTTTTTGTTCTTTATTTATTTTTATATCATTTACGAGTATTTTATATAAGATTATATTGATATTGTAGGTATGTTTTATTTATGTTACTATTTATTAAAAGGAGGTTTTTATATGGAAAAAAGAAATAGGCTTGTAGCACCAAGAAATGTGGTTAACTCTAAAATGCTTTATACTTTTTATATTCTTAAAGAATTATCTAAAGGAAATACCATTTTCGGAAACAAAGTTTTGGAGGAATTTAAAAAAAGATTCTCATCTACCTCCTTACCTTTTCCTGTATCTTCAAGTACTATATATGAAACTTTATACGATTTAGAATTAAAAGGTTATGTGAAAAGCTCTTGGAGTGGAGATGAATTTTTAAATAAAAGAAGCAAAAAGATTTATTCAATTACAGATAGTGGAATAGAATACTATAAAAATCATATTGCTGATTATATAGATAACCTAAATAAAACAAAAGCTACTCTTGATTTAATGATTGAAATTTTAAAAAATAATTAAATACTATCATCTTTTTATATATCCTTAAATATTATATTTTATATGTAATTTATAAGGAGTAAGTTATGAAAGATACTTTTAAAAATTTAGATATATTTAATTTAAATTACTTAAACTCAATTGAAGAACCTATTTATTCTTATAATTTAAAAGATGATATCTTATACTTATATTTTCAAAATATCTATTTTGATGATATTTGTGATATATCTGTGTTTCTAGAGAATATTAAAACAAGAGAAATATATAAATGTAATTCATCAAAAGAAAAAAATTTATTAAAAGTTTATTTGTCAACGTTAAATTATCTTTGTACTGATTATGAGTATTCAATTTATATAATACTAAATAGCTTAAATTGTTATAAAATAATTTATCCAAAATGTTGCGTAACTTATGATAAAATATCAAACCCTTCATTAATATCTAAATCAAATAAAATAAAATGGTATTTAAGAATTGAAAAAAATGGATACTTTAGATTATCTACAATATATCTATTTTAATATATGAATTATAAATAGAAAGACCTACTATAAGAATTACAAATTTAATCTTCTTAGTAGGTTTTTAATGCGTATAT
>NZ_JACSQZ010000090.1 GCF_014836325.1 Clostridium gallinarum | reverse complement strand
AAATAATATAGATATAGATTTCGATATTTTAGCATATGAAGATTACAAAACCTTAATAATAAATAGCAATTCATTTAATATGGATAGAATTATAATAAAGATATTTGATAAAGATAATAAAAAATGGGGAAATGAACAGTTAGTTTATGTTTCTAAAAGTAAGTATATAGATAGATCTTATTTACTAACCAATAATAAAATACATTTTTTAATTTTAATAAATGAAAATAAAGATAAAGCTGTTATTTATAAAAATATTGATACAAATAAAAATGGATTTCAGAAAGAAATTGTTTTATTTGAAAATAAAGAAATATCCTCTTGCCTTATTACCACTATAAATAATATATTATGGGCTGTTTGGATAAGTGAAAATAAACTTTATGCTTCATATTCAATTAATTTAGGAGAAGATTTTTCAGAACCTAGGGTATATAGGTGTATTAATGATGAAAACATAGAAAAGATTGGGATTTTAGAAGAGGATAATATAAAGGAAGTTTATTTTTATGAGGAAAATGAAAAGATTAATTTATTTCTTGAAGATATTTTAAAAATAAATAAATTTAATTTTACTATAGAACATAAAAATATAGATTATAATTTAGAAAATATAACAATATGTTAAATATATAATTAAGGATAGTAGGTAGTTTTATGTAAAAATATAACTACCTACTATTTCTTTTGAATAAAAATAGCTACTGTTTTATTTGTAAAAATTTATTTTAAATTTTTTAGATATTCTAAAACTTCGTTAGAATTACCTTCAAAAATTATTGTCTTATTATTCCTATCTTTTTGTAAGGTATAACTATACATTGGATCGTAATATTCTTTTAAAAATAGCTCTATCCAATATTTATGATAATCTATTTTTCCGCTGTTTAATTGAGTTTTATAAGCAAAATTTAATTCATCTAATACTTTTTTAAATCTATCTCCACCTAGTTTTTTCTTTAATCTATCCATACTTGAATATATGTAGTTAAACCATTCAGCAAGTCCATTTTCAATACCATAATAGTTTATGTATTCTTTTTGAGAATCAATTACGTATTCAACCAAAGTATTTTCCACACGCTCTTCAATAGTAGAAGATACTAAGATTTTTTTACCACTATGAAAAAAATCATAAAATTCTTGAGGAATAAAATTTTTACCAATATTTTTCCCTTCATCTTCAAAAATTAAATATTCAAAGTTTTTACTTTGTTTCTTTATTAAATCATAGGCCAAATTATTTTCAAAATTAATTTGAGTAGGTTGTGGTGAAACATGAGATCCAAAGGATGAACCTCTATGATTAGCAATTCCTTCTAAATCAATTGAGTTGTCTATATTTTTTAGTATTTTTGTTTTGCCAGAGCCAGTATAGCCTGTTAAAATAATAGGTTTATAATTTTGATTTTGTATAGATAAATTTTCAATTAAGTAATTTCTAAAGGCTTTATATCCACCCTTCAATCTTAGAATATCTTTATTCAAAGCTTCACTTATCCATTCTTGTGCTATTCTAGATCTAGATCCACCTCTAAAGCAGTAAATCATAGTATTTTTATGAGTTTCTATAAAATTTATCCAAGAATTAATTCTATCTTCTCTTATTTTTCCAGAAACTAACTTGTAACCAAGTTTTGTAGCTTCTTCATTTCCTTTTTCTTTATAACAAATACCTATCATATGCCTTTCTTCATTATTTAATATAGGTATATTAGTAGAATTTAAAAAGCCCCCTTTTTCATATTCAATTGGTGCTCTAACATCAATTAATGGAATATTATTTAATACTATTTCTTTAAATTCATTTGTTTGATTATCTTTTTTTAACATAATTCCATCCTTTTTAATTTTAATCTGTTAGTTTTAAATGACTTTGTTAATTTTAATACTTTTAAGAAAATTTGCAAGAAATATAAAAATTATATATACTTATTATAAAATTTTACTAGAATAATCTCAATATTTCAATTATTGTGACTTAGTTACATAAAAAATATAAGATTTTAGATAAAATAAAGATATAAATGAAAGAGGAGATGATAAAATGTTAGGTTTGTTTAATAAAAGTTCAAACAAAATAATAAATGTTAATGATATCGATAATTTAATAGGAAAGATTAATTTAATAGATATAAGAGAGCCTTTTGAATATAGAGGTGGAAGTATAGAAAGTGCTAAAAATATTCCTATGGGAAATCTTTTGGAAGAACCAGAAAAATATTTAGAAAAAGATAAAGAATATCATATACTTTGCCAATCAGGTGGAAGAAGTGCTAGAGCATGCAATAAATTAAGTGGATTAGGATTTAATGTAATAAATGTTGCAGGTGGAGTAGGTTCTTACGCAGGAAGCAAGAGAAAATAAGATATTGAATGGATAATGGATAATGCATAATGCATAATTTAGGAAAAAACTCCTTTAGGATTTTTAGAAAATAAAGAAAATAAGTTTTTAGTAATTTAGAATAAATTACTTCCTTAATTCTACATTTTTAATTTTTAATTATTAATTTAGCTGCTGAAAGTAGCTAGAATGGGGGTATTATGAAGAAAATATTAATAGTTGGTGGAGTTGCTGGTGGTGCTTCAGCAGCGACAAGACTTAGAAGATTAAGTGAAGAAGATAATATAATAATGTTTGAAAAAGGACCTCATGTTTCTTTTTCTAATTGTGGATTACCTTATCATTTAAGTGGTGTAATTGATGAGGTGGACAAGTTACTTCTTATGAGTCCAGAGAAATTTAAAGCACAATACAATATTGAAGCTAGGGTAAATAGTGAAGTACTTGCTATAGATAGGAAGAATAAAGAAATAGAGGTTAAAAATTATTTGACTGGAGAAGTGTATAAAGAAAGTTACGATAAGTTAATTTTATCTCCAGGTGCAAAGCCAATAGTACCGAATATTAAAGGTTTAGATAAGGTTAATATATTTACAATTAGAAATGTTGTAGATATAGATAAGCTAAATAAATTTGTTAAAGAGCTTAATGCTAAAGATATAGCTGTAATAGGCGGAGGTTTTATAGGTGTTGAGGTTGCTGAAAATTTAAGAAAAGCAGGTTATAATGTTTCTTTAATAGAAGCAATGGAGCAAATATTAAAACCTTTTGATTATGATATGGTACAAATTCTACATAAAGAAATGTATGATAAGGGAATTAATTTAATATTAGGAGATAGAGTTGAAAGCTTTGAAGAAAACAAAGTTGTTTTAGAGTCTGGAAGAAAAGTAAATGCAAAAGCTGTAGTAATGGCAATAGGAGTTACTCCAGAAATAGCTTTGGCAAAAGAAGCTGAACTTGAAATTGGTGTAACTGGAGCAATTAAAGTAGATAGTAATTATAAAACAAGTGATGAGGATATATATGCAGTAGGTGATGCCATTGAGGTATATAATGCTTTAACTCATTCTATGAGTAAACTATCATTAGCAGGTCCAGCATTAAAACAAGCAAGATCAGTTGCAGATCATATAAATGGAAAAAAAGGATTAAATAAAGGATATATAGGATCATCAGCTATAAAAGTATTTGATTATAATGCAGCATCTACTGGTTTAAATGAAGGGCTAATTAAAGCATTAAATATGAATATAAATTATGATATAGTAAGGCTAATTACTAATGATAAGGTAGGAATTATGCCAGATTCTAAGCCTATTCATTTTAAATTATTATTTGAAGTTCCTACAGGAAAAATTTTAGGGGCTCAAGCTATTGGAATGGGAGATGTAGCTAAAAGAGTTGATATAATTGCAACTATGATTAAACTAGGAGGAACTATAGAAGATTTAAAGGATTTAGAACTTTGTTATGCACCACCATATAGTACGGCTAAAGATGTTGTAAATTATGCTGGATATATTGCATCAAATATATTAAATGGAGATTTTAAACAAGTAAATGTAGATAAAGTTAGAGAGCTTGTAGAAAATAATGCTTATATTATAGATGTAAGAGAAATAAGAGAGTATGAAAATGGACATATAAAGGGTTCAAAAAATATTCCGTTAAGTCAGCTTAGAGAAAGAATTGATGAGATACCAAAAGACATTCCTGTTTATTTACATTGTAGAACTGGTCAAAGAAGCTATAATGCAACTTTAGCATTACAAAATCTCGGTTATAATAATATTTATAATATAACAGGAAGTTTCTTAGGCTTATCTTTCTATGAATATTATAATGATCTAACTACAAAGAGAGAAAGTATAGTTACTAAATATAATTTTAAATAGAAATATGCTAGATATAAAATATAAATAATAAAAACAAAAAAGTTGTGTTACTAATATTTTAGTGATGCAACTTTTTTATATATTAATAAAAACAATATAAAATAAATCTAAAAATAAGAATAAATTGTTAAAAAATAAATAAATTGCTAAATTATTTCAATAGGAGTATAGTAATAGATAAATATAGATAATTGATATTATTTGATAATTATTAAACAATGTTAAGGCGAAATGAATGAGGAGGATTTATTAATGGAACGTTTAAAAAACAAAGTAGCTATTATTACAGGAGGAGCACGTGGAATGGGTGCATCACATGTAAGACTATTTGTTAAAGAAGGTGCAAAAGTTGTTTTTACAGACTTAAATGAAGAGGAAGGTAGAATTTTAGAGCAAGAAGTGGGTTCTAATGCAAAATTTATTAAACATGATGTTACTGATGCAGAGGGATGGAGTAAGGTTGTAAATCAAACTGAAGAAATATTTGGACCAGTAAATATTTTAGTAAATAATGCTGGTATAGCGGCAAATAAATCAATTTTAGAAATGACTGAAGGAGAATATAGAAAAATTGTAGATATAAATCAAGTATCTGTTTTTCTTGGAATTAAATCAGTAATTTCTTCAATGAAGAAAGTTGATAAAGCTTCTATAATAAATATTTCATCAATGAATGGAATAATAGGAGGGGCTATTGGATACACAGATACAAAATTTGCAGTTAGAGGAATGACAAAGGCAGCAGCTCTACAATTATCACCATTTGGAATAAGAGTTAACTCAGTACATCCAGGTGTAATAGAAACACCAATGGTTACTGAAGGAGCAGTAGGTGAAGCAACTAAGCAATTTGCTAAACAAATTCCAATGAGAAGAATAGCAAAACCAGAAGAAGTTTCAAACTTAGTTCTTTATCTTGCTTCAGATGAATCAAGCTATTCAACAGGATCTGAATTTATTATAGATGGTGGAATAACTGCAATGTAGTTTGATTTAAGATATAATTACAGATTTATTTATAAAAACGATTAAATCAATATAGTACAAGCTTATATGATTTAAATAAATATATTATATTAAAACCCTCTGTTTTACAGGGGGTTTTTTATTGAATTTTATTAATAGGTTGAAAAAATGATAGCTATTGGGTAATATT
Source organism: Clostridium gallinarum (assembly GCF_014836325.1). Taxonomy (GTDB): domain Bacteria; phylum Bacillota; class Clostridia; order Clostridiales; family Clostridiaceae; genus Clostridium; species Clostridium gallinarum. The sequence goes on along the minus strand of NZ_JACSQZ010000090.1, from coordinate 1,799 downwards.
GTAAGTGAGATGAGGGTAAAAGGAGAATAGAGAATGTTAAAAATATCAACAATTGAAGAATTAAGAAATAATGGGGTTATTAAATTTATTGAATGTAGTAAAAGTGAAAGAGATAATGGAGTAGATGTTTTAAGAGATACTAAAACAAATATTTATTATAAGATTTCTCAAACTTTAGAAGAGGTACAAATAGAAATTTTAGCAAGATGTCTTAGTTATTTACGTACTATAAGTATTGTGATAGTTTCTTTTTTTATTATATTTATATTAACTATGATTTTTAAATTATCATTATTATTTTAAGCTTATTTATATAATGAATGTTTATTTTTGAAGTTTTATATAGTGATATGTTAAAATATACTTTATAAGACAAATAATGAAATAGCAATATTGATGTTTAGTAGTATAATTTATATAAATAAGCAATAAAACAATATAAGAATGGAGAGTGACATAATGAAAACAGTAGAAGAAAGATTTTTAGAATATGTTAAGCTAAATACAAAGTCAGATGAAACAACTAGATTGACGCCAAGCACTAAGGGTCAATTAGTACTTGCTGAAAAATTATTTAATGAATTAAAGGAATTAGGTTTAAAGGATGCAAGAATAAGTGAGCATGGATATGTATATGCAACTTTAGAAAAAAATTGTAATAAAGATATACCAGCAATTGGATTCATAGCTCATATGGATACTGCACCAGATTATAGTGGAGAAAATGTAAATCCAAAGATTATAGAAAATTATGATGGAGGAGATATAAAATTAAATGACTCAGAAATATTATCTCCAAAGTTTTCACCAGAATTAAGACAGTATATAGGACAAAGATTAATAACGACAGATGGAACAACTCTTTTAGGTGCTGATGATAAAGCTGGAATTGCAGAAATAATGACAGCAGTAGAATACTTAATAAATCATCCTGAAATAGAACATGGGGATATAAAAATAGGCTTTACTCCAGATGAAGAAATTGGAGAAGGAGCAGATCACTTTGATGTTGAAGGATTTGGAGCAGATTTTGCTTACACCATGGATGGAGGAAGAATTGGAGAACTTGAATTTGAAAACTTTAATGCAGCTGGAGTAAAAGTTAAAATTAAAGGTGTGAATGTTCATCCAGGATATGCAAAAGATAAGATGTTAAATTCAATAATGGTAGCTAATGAATTTATAAATAGTCTTCCTTTAAATGAAGTACCTGAAAATACAGAAAGATATGAAGGATTTTATCATCTTACAGATATAAATGCTACAGTTGAAAATACAACTTTAAGTTATATAATAAGAGATTTCTTTAAGGATAGCTTTGAAGAGAGAAAAAATAAAATAAGAGAAATTGAAAAAGAATTAAATAAAAAGTATGGAGAAGGTACTGTAGTAGCTGAAATAAAAGATCAATATAATAATATGAAAGAAAAAATAGAACCAGTTATGCATATAGTAGAAAATGCACAAGAAGCTATGATAGAAGCAAATGTTACTCCGAACATAAGACCTATAAGAGGTGGTACTGATGGAGCAAGATTATCATTTATGGGACTTCCAACTCCAAATATTTTTGCAGGTGGAGAGAACTTCCATGGAAAATACGAATATGTACCAGTTGAGTCTATGGAAAAAGCCGTAGAAGTTATTATTAATATAGTAAAACGATATGGAAATGCTTAGATACAGTAAATAAATAAGAAAAACTCCCTACTTAGGGAGTTTTTTCAGTTTGTTGAAAAACCCCTGTTTTAAAAAAACAGAGGCTTTTTCTATTATAAATTGTGGATAAATTTAATATT
>NZ_JACSQZ010000008.1 GCF_014836325.1 Clostridium gallinarum | reverse complement strand
AAAATAGAAAAATATTAGTATTTAATGATATTAGCAAAATAGTAAATCAAAGAGAAGAAATAATAAAAATAGAAAAGAAAATAGAAGAAGAAAATATAAAAGAGGAATTTTATTTAAATATTTCTCATGAATTAAGAACTCCAATAAATGTAGTTTATTCAGCTCTGCAATTAAATGATATTTATTTAGAAAATAATCAAATAAAAAAAATAAATAAAAATAATAATGTAATAAGGCAAAATTGCTTAAGACTTATACGTACAATAAACAATTTTATTGATAGTAATAAGCTTTCAGAAGGATATTTGGAAATGAATTGCAGAGTTTATAATATTATAGAATTAATTGAAAATATAGTTACAGCTTGCAACTTTTATATGAAACTTAAAAATACTAAATTAACTTATGATCCAGAATATGAAGAAATATACTTACTTTGTGATAAAAGTCATATAGAAAGAATAATGCTTAACATATTATCAAATTCACTGAAGTATGGAAAAGATAATGGAAATATTTATGTTACAACTAAAATATATAATAATGAAAGTATAGTAATTGAAGTCATTAATGACGCTGAGGCTATCCCAGAAGATAAGAGAAAATATATATTTGACAAATTTACTAGAATAAATAATGCTTTAAATAGACCCTCTGAAGGGAGTGGACTAGGATTATACTTAACCAAGGGATTAGTTGAATTACATAAAGGAGATATTAGTATTGATGCAGGTAAAAGTTTTGGAAATATATTCAAAATAATTCTACCATATAATAAAGAATTTAAAAATATTGAAGCAATTGAAAATAATGATGTAGAGATTAATAATCTTAATCAAAAAATAGATATTGAATTTTCGGATATTTACTTTTAATAACATAACTTTATTAAAAAAAACATATATAATTATATAATATTATATAGAGGTGACTTAAATGAAGAATAAAGTTGAAAGAAATATAAAAATTATTCCTTTAATAGTAAATATAATTATTCCTTTATTTGGAGGATTATTAGTAGGATATATTAATAGAAATTCAATGGATGTATATAGAGAGCTTAAAAAACCAGTATTTGCTCCACCAGATATAGTTTTTCCTATAGTATGGACAGTTTTATATATTTTGATGGGAATTGCAGCATATAGAATTTATATTAAAAATAAATCTAATGTTGAGGATAATGGAGCATATTTCTTTTATATAATTCAATTAATATTAAACTTTATGTGGAGTTTTATTTTCTTTACTTTTAGATTATATGGAATATCATTTTTATGGATAATACTATTGTTGATTTTTGTAATAATAACATTTATTAAATTTATAAAAATTGATAAGATTTCTGGAATATTACTTATTCCATATATAATTTGGTTATTATATGCTGGATTTTTGAATTTCTTTATATGGGTTTTTAATGAAATGTAAAAAAATATATAGTATAATAAAAAATAGACCTTCATATGAAGGTTTATTTTTATTAGAAAGGAAGTTTCTATGGGAAAAACTTTATTTATTGCAGAAAAACCTTCGGTAGCTATGGAATTTGTTAAGTTACTAAATGTAAAGGGAAAAAGAAACAATGGATATATAGAGGGTGAAAAGAGCATATTTACTTGGTGCGTTGGGCATATGGTAACTATGAGTTATCCAGAAGTTTATGATGAAAAATTAAAATTTTGGAATTTAAGAGACTTACCTTTTTTACCAAATGAGTATAAATACGAAGTTATACCTTCTGCTTCAGGGCAATTCAATATTGTAAGTAGTTTAATGAATAGAGACGATGTAGATACCATATATGTTTGCACAGACTCCGGTAGAGAGGGAGAGTATATATATAGATTAGTAGACGATATGGCTGGAAATCCTAATAAGATAAAGAAAAGAGTTTGGATAGATTCTCAAACTGAAGAGGAAATTAAAAGAGGAATAAAAGAAGCTAGGCCATTAGAGGAATATGATTCTTTAGCTCACTCAGCTTATTTAAGAGCTAAAGAAGACTATATATTTGGTATTAATTTTTCAAGGCTTTTAACATTATTATATGGAAAAACTTTAGCAAATGCATTAAAAAAAGATAAAAATGTTGTGGTAGCTGTAGGAAGAGTTATGACATGTGTTTTAGGAATGGTTGTAGAAAGAGAAAGAGAAATAAGGGAATTTAAAAAGAAATCTTTTTATAAGATAATAGGAAATTTTTCTAAAGAAAATGATAAAGCTGAAATTATGGCTGATTGGAAAGCTATAGATGGCTCAGAATATTTTGAATCTCCTAAGTTATATAATGAAGTTGGGTTCAATAAAAAAGATGATGCCGAAGCTTTAATTACTAAACTTAGGGATATAGGTAGTGGAACTATAAAGGAAGTTAAAAAAACTAAAGAAAAGAAAAATCCACCTCTTTTATACAATTTGGCTGAACTTCAAAATGAATGCACAAAGAGATTTAAAATTAGTCCTGATGAAACATTAAAGATAGTACAGAACCTTTATGAGAAAAAGATGGTGACATACCCAAGAACAGATGCTAGAGTATTATCTACAGCTGTTGCAAAAGGAGTAAATGGGAATTTAATAAAGCTTAGAAATATGCCTATAGGAGAAGATTTAGCTAATATAACTAATGAAATTATAGAAAAGGATTATTCTAAGGGAATATTAAAGAGTAAATATGTTGATGATAGTAAGATTACAGATCACTATGCTATTATACCAACAGGCGAAGGAAAAGATACTTTATTGAAATTACCTAGTTTAGATAAGCAAGTTTACTTTGTAATTTTAAGAAGATTTTTATCCATATTTTATCCACCAGCTCAATATAGCAAAATGACTATTACAATTTTAATAGGTAAAGAAAATTTTATTATAAATAAAAAGATATGTATAGATAAAGGCTACTTAATAGTTCTTGGTAATGATAAAGAAGAAAGCGAAGATTCATTTCCAGATAGCTTAAGGAAAGGAACTAAAGTTACTATAAATGAACTAGAAATAAAGGAAGGGGAAACATCTCCACCTAAAAGATATACTACTGGTTCTATGATAATAGCTATGGAAAATGCAGGGAAGCTTATAGAAGATGAAGAACTAAGAGAGCATATTAAAGGAGCTGGAATTGGAACTTCTGCAACAAGGGCAGAAATATTAAAAAAACTTATAAATATAGAGTATATGCAAGCAAATAAAAAGACACAAATTATAACGCCAACTAACTTAGGTGAAATGATATATGAAGCTATCAATGTATCAATACCTTCGTTGTTAAATCCAGCATTGACAGCATCTTGGGAAAAGGGATTAAAGCTTGTAAATGATAAAGAAATTAAACCAGAAGAATTTATGACTAAGCTAGAAGCTTATACTAAAAAGAATACTTTTAGAGTATTAAAAACTTCTAATATAGGATTATTAAATACAAAATTATTAAAAATAAAAAATCAGGAATAAAAAAAGCTAACTTTTGGTTAGCTTTTTTTATTTGGAATTATAATTTAATAAAATTATTAGTATAATTATTATTTTAGTATCAATGATAATAAGTTATAGCAGACAGGTGCTAGAAAAACTGTCATAATTCCTGTTATACCTATAGCTAATGAACTCATGGCTCCCTCAGTTTCTCCAAATTCTAAAGCTTTTGTAGTACCTACTGCATGAGATGCTGTTCCAAGGGATATACCTATAGCTACTTTATTACTTATTTTAAATATTTTAAATAAAACTGGTCCAATAACAGCTCCGAAAATTCCGGAAATAACTATAGCTAAAACAGTAATAGGAGTAATACCCCCAAGCTGATTAGTAATTTCTATACCTATTGGTGTTGTAACAGATTTTGATAATAATGACAATGTTACTATTTCTTCCATACCAAATATATTAGCTAGTAAAATAACTGAAGAAATACCAATTGAGCTTCCTATTAAAATACCAATAAGTATAGGGAATAAATATTTCTTTAATAATTGTAGCTGTTTATATAATGGTACAGCTAAAACAATAGTAGCAGGACCAAGGAACATATTTATAAATTCTCCGCCTTTATTATATGTATCTATATCTATATCAAAAATTAGCAATATACTAATAACTAATATTATCGCAATTAGAAGAGGATTAAAAAGTGGAAATTTAGTTTTTTTATAAATAAGTAATCCTATTTCAAATGTTATAAGTGAGATAATTATTCCGAATAAAGTATTTTGTGATAGAATATCCATTATTTTTTTTCATATCCTTTCTTAGTTTTTTTTTCTTGTATACCTATTATATATTGAACTATTATACCAGTAGATACAATAACAATTGCTGTGGTTATTAAGCATAATATTAAAATTGATACTAGATTATTTTTTATTGTATCAAAAGAAGATAATAATCCTACACCAGCAGGGATAAAGAAAAATGCTAAATGATCTAAAAAGAAGTTGGAAACATTTTCTATTTTTTCAACTTTAATTACTTTAGTACATAATAAAATTAATAAAATTATTAGACCAATTATGTTTCCAGGAAGAGGGAGCGAAAAAGATTTTGAAATAAGTTCTCCTATTAAGTAAATTCCAAAGATAATAATAGATTCTCTAAAAATTTTCATTAGTATAACCTCCTTAACTATCAACTATTAATTTATCACTAATAAAATAATATGTAAATGGATTATAAATTCTTACACAATAAGATTATGAAAATAATAAAAAAACATAGCATTAACTCTACCAAATGATGAGTTGATACTATGTTATTCTATTTATAAATTATTTACAAAAATCAGTTAATTTAGTATTATCTTGAACATCTACTAATGCTTCACCAAATCTTTGGAAATGAACAACTTCTCTTTCTCTTAAAAAAGATAAAATATTTTTAATTTCAACATCATCAGTTAAGTTTATTAACCATTCATAAGTAGCTCTAGCTTTTTGTTCAGCAGCCATATCTTCAGTTAAATCTGCAATTACATCACCTTTACATTGAATATAAGTTGCAGTCCATGGGTTTCCAGTAGCATCATTATAATATAATCCTTTCCCATGATCTACATAATGACCATCTAATCCAGCAACTTTAATTTCATCAATTGAAGCATTATCCATTATTTGATGAACCATTGTAGCCATTATTTCTACATGAGCGAGTTCTATTGAACATTTAAGATGTATGTTAAAGCAATAGCTCTAATTCAAGGATGAATTTATCTTGTGCATCCTTGTTCCATCTGCTTCCTGCTTCATCTTTAAGATAATAAGCTTTATTTATAATTGTTTTAAGAAGCTTATTTTTTTCTTCTACATTAAGAGTATCATAAGTCTTTAAGCAATTTTCTATTTTAGGAATAGCTTGAATTATTTTATCAACTTTATTATTTTCATTTAATTTTATCAATTCTTCTTTTTGTTTATTAATTCCTTCAATTTGTTCATTTAGGGAAGAAGATCTATCTCTAAAAAGTTCTAATGAATAAACACCAGTTTCTAATAATTCACAAGCCTTTATATGTTGTTTTTTTAGTTTTTCAATTTCTTTATCCAATTTCTTTATTTGAGAATCATAATTTTTTTTATGCTTAATATGTTCTTCTTCATAATTTTCAAGATAATGATAATACTTATTTAATATATTTCTTAATGAATCTAACAATCTCTTTTCAACTAAATATATATAACTTGAAACATTATCACAATAATGATTTTTACAAAGTAGAGTATCAGGAATATTTTTTAGTGGACGTCTTATCATATTTGTGCCACATTTCTTACAAACAACTATTCCAGCAAGAGGATTTTGAAGAGATTTATCTTTATGAACTTTTTTAGAGGAATTGGCTTTAAGTAGCTCTTGAGTTCTATAAAAAGTTAATTCATCAATAATTGCTTCATGCTTTCCTTTACTTTCAATATAGTCATTATTTATAGGTCTTGTTTTACTTATCATATTATTATCTAATTTCTTTACATTAGCTCTTCGGCCCCAAGTTAAAATACCTATATAAACTTTATTAATTAAAATATTTCTAACCATAGCAGGAGTCCATTGTTTACCTGTTCTAGATTTAATTTTTAATTCATTTAATTTATAAGATAGATTAGATGTACCAAGGCCATCTAGAAATAGTTCAAAAATCAATTTAACATTAGTAGCTTCATCATTAGGTATTAGTTTATATCCTTTTTCACCTTTAAGTTTTTCTTTATCATAACCATAAGGGGTAACAGATCCTACATAATTACCTTCCTTACAAGATTGAATTCTTCCAGTTTGAATACGGCGACTAATAGCTTTATATTCACGTCTAGACATAAAAAGTCCAAATTCTAAAAATTCATTATCATATTCATTATTAGTATCATATGTTTTGTTTGGAGTAATTATAAGAGTATTTGTTAATTGAAAAGCTTGAGCTATAACACCTTGGTCTATGGTATTACCTCTAGCTAGTCTTTCTATCTCCATAACTAGAACAGCTTTATAATAACCAGATTCAATTTTTCTCAATAAATTTTGTATGACAGGTCTATCTTGAATAGTTTCTCCAGAAACAACTTCTTCATATATATCTTCTTCGTGTATAGTAATTTTTTTAGATTTAGCAAAGTCTAATAAAATTTTACGATGTCTTTTTAAAACATCAAAATCTTGATTTTCTAAGTCTTTTCTTGACTTTCTAAGATATATTGCAAATATATCAGTATCCATAATTTCAACACCTCATTTTAATATTATTAAAGAGCTATGAAATTCATAACTCTTAGTTAAAAGCTTTACCTATCCAAAGGTTAGGGGAGAAGTAAATAAGATAATCATCAACCCTGTACATAATTCCATATTTACTTGTATAATATTCAAGAGCTTCATTTAAATATTCAATAGTAACATTTAAAAATTCAGCAATTTCATATTTATTTTTACATCCATGTTCAAATGCTCTTATAAGACCAATAAGTCCAATTTTTTTATTATATCCCCATCTACGAGCTATCATTTCTTGTTTTCTATTATTAATATTTCTTTGATTTCTTATATCTCCTACGGTATAGAAGTAGTGGCCAAGCTCTTCGGCAAGGACACAAGATTTTTCATAATTAGATAAACTTTTATGAATAGCTATTTTATTTCCTTTACAATGACCATCTCGTGTTTTTAAATTGGCTTCTTTAACAATTACTCCAAGCCTATCAGCTTCTATTAATAATTCATCATAAGTCAAATTTATCACCCTTTAATTAGTTATTTCCAAAAATCTTCATCGTCCATTAGATCATCATCATGTTGGTATTCTTCCTCAGTAAATTCTCCATTTCTATCATGAGAAGCTATAGGCATTAAATGTTCTTTACCAGGTTCTTCCCAAACTTGTTTTTCTCTTTTAGGAAGTTCAATAACATTAGTATTTTCTTCTATATATTTACTAATGTAAGTAAGTTCTTCAACTCTTTTAATGGCTTCATTTTTACCTTCTTTATTTAGTTTATTAAAACTATCTAATAAAATTAATTCTAAAGAATTTTGTTTTTTTATATTTTCTGATTTATTTAAGTGATTTAAAATCATAGGAGCATCATCTCTAACAAGCCAAGTTGGATTTATATCTAAAGCTTTTGCAATAGATTCTAATACAGGAAGTTTAAGTTGGCTTATAGTCCCATTTTCATATCTTTGAATTGTAGAGCTAGCAACTCCAACAATATCAGCAATTTGTTTAAGAGTTAAATTTAATTCTTTTCTTCTACTTTTTATTCTATTTCCAATTTTTTTATTATCCATTTGAAATACCTTCCTTCAATCTTATAAATACATTATATAACAATTATTTGCATACTGCAATAAGAAAGCAAGAAATAAATAAAAAAACTTGCGTTACGCTATTGACTTTAAGAAAAATAGATAGTAATATGAAAATATAAAATTGCATAGCGCAAAAAAGAAAGAGGTGATTATTTTGGTGAATACAACAAAAATAAAAGCAAGAATGATAGAATTTGGATTTACGCAAAAAGATTTAGCGAAGGCTTTGAATATAGCTACACCGACTATGAGTCAAAAGTTAAATAATATAAGGCCTATGTATTTAAAAGAAGCAGATCAACTAGCAGATATATTAAAAATAGATACAAATAACTTTGGTGAATATTTTTTTACTTCAAATATTGCATAGCGCAATAAGAACTTATCTATAAATATTTGCATAGGATAACTTAGGAGGTGTGAATTTAATGAAAGGACAAACTTTTAAAATAGGAAATACAACAATAATAGTTAGAGAAACTACTCCAAAAGAAGAGGATATTAGAAGATGTTATGACGTATGCAATGAATTATTTAGGGGTAGACCAGAGTGTTTTTATACAAGAGAAGAAACACAAGAGTTAAATAGATTATTAGCAGAAGAAAAGAAAAATAATGAGCTAATGATGTAAATTAAAACAAATTATATAAAAAAAGATTTTACTTTAAAGATAAATGGGCTAAAGAGCCTATAGAAATAAATTACATAATCAAAGTTAAGGAGAGAATAATAAATGAAACAAGTACCATTAAATGTTAGACAAGCAGTATCAAAAACAGTAGAAAGTTTAATTGAAGAAAATAAAGCAGTAGAAATTTTTAAAGTAGCTAGTATTTTAGAAGAAAAGCATGGAATTAGATTTTACAATCTATCAGTTTTACAAGATCTTATTAAGAAAGCATTGGATGAAATAGTTTTTGTTTATATCTAATTTATAGGTAGTGAAATTATGATAGGTGAATTAGTAGGACTAGCAATACCCTATAAAAATTTCAAAGAAAAGATTAGGATAACTAAGAAATATATGAAGTCTGAAAAATATGATATTAAAGTTTATAAAAACTTTATAGTAGTTACTCTTAAAGAAAGGGGTAAGGAATGATGGATAAAGAAAAATCTATTGGAATTAATAGAGAAGGAGCTATTAAGCAATTAAAGGATTTAATAGTAGATAGAAAAACTTTTTGTGTAGGAGATTATGACCCAATATTTGATAAAGATATACAAGCTTTAGAGTATGCAGTTAATGAATTAGAAAAAGTTACTTTACAAATGCCGTTTAAAGAAGAAAAAGACAAGGAAATGCAAAAATATTTAATTAAATTTCAAAAGAATGTTTATTCAAAAGTAGAAAAAGAATTTTTAGAAGAAGAAGTAATAGAGATAGGTAATATAATTATAAAAATGTTAAAAGAAAAAGAGTTAACATATGTTGATGCATATGCAACTCTTGAATATGTGTATAGATCTTTAAAGGTTATGAGTGAGTATACACACCTTTAGTCAGATTCAACAATAGAAATCACTTCAAATTTAGAATTATCATCAAGAAGAATAAAAGGTAAAGAAATACTACCCTCTAAGTTAACAGCATTATATAAAATAGAATTCAAATTCAATTTTATATTTGATGTATCTAAATCTTTAATAATATTAACTAAATCAATTAGAAGTAAATGCAAGGTTGAAGGTTTTATGTTTTTATATTTATTTAGTTTTAAATTAGATAGCTGGGTAATAACATCTTCAAATTCAAGACTTTCATTAGCGATAAACCCAAATGAATTTATATATTCTTGATGTAAATAATAGTCATCAGAGCTAAAGTTAACAAAGTTTCCTTTCCATAAAGAATCATTAATTTTAACTACTAGCTTTAATGGATTACTACTATATGAATAGCGAGAATTTAAAATGTTTAAAATTAAATCTAAAGCTTGGACTTGTTTTAGGTTTAATAGCATAAGAGCACCTCCTTTCATGGTAAAATTCAACATAATTTTACCATATATAGTAGGAATAAATCAAAAGAAGGGAAGAGAGAAGTGAGCGAGTTTATAAGAATTAGAGAAATGCTTAATGAAGCAATAGATCTTTGGGGATTAGAAGATATAGTAACTAGAATGTTAAGTCAAAGATTAGATAGAGAAGTAAATGAAATTCAAAAATTAAAATATGAGGAATATAAGAAAGGAGCTTAAATAGTGAAAAATCCTAAAAAGCCAACATTAGCACAAAGGAAAGAATTATTAAAGCTAGGATATGATTCTAGAGAATATATGATAATAGCAGCACCAACACAGGAATTTAAATTATTACATATTCCAACAGAGCAGATTATAACTGTAGAAAGAATAAAATGATTTGTGATAACTGCAATAGTACAAGCAGTTCTATAGTGCATTGTAAGAAGGGATTTACAGTATGTAATAAGTGTTGCTTAAACTGTAAGTATATGGATAAAAATACAAGCTTATTTATATGTAATTATAAGGAAAAATAAAAAACACATTACATCTACATTGGACCGTACTTGTAATGTGTTTTGGAAAAATTATTAGAATAGAACCGAAGTTATTCTATATTTCTATTCTAATATCTAAGGAAGGATATGTCAAATTCCTTATTATTTTTTTATTTTTTTAGCTCAAATTTTGAGTTTTAAGGCTCTTGTATTGGGTAATAAAAAGCTACGTATTTTTTATTATAAAGTTAGATAAAAAGAGGATTAGATATGAATAGAAATAGGATAAATAAGATACTAGAAGATTATGACTATGAAGAAGTATATATAAAGCAAATAAAAAACTTAGAAGATTATGAAGATCTAAGAACAAATAAAAACTATGTATATATGGTTAAGACAATAACTAGTGGAAAATATGTAGAAAAAGAAATATACCCATTATGGAAATGTAAGAGTAATAGTCCAAGGGGAGCTAAGAAAAAAGAAACTAGTGAGAAGATGAAAAAATTAAATATTAATAATAAAGCTAAAGAAATGACTAGATTAATGAATACTAATTTTACAGAAGAGGACTTATATATAACTCTAACATATAAAGGGAAAGCACCTACATTAGATAGAGCTAAAAAAGATATGAGAAATTTCTTAGATAGAATTAGAACATGGTGGAAAAAGAATATGAAAGACAAAGAGTTTAAATATATCTTTGTAATAGATTATGTAGATGATCCAGATAAGACTAAAAGAACAAGAATACATCATCATTTAGTTATGAGTGGAATGGATATGGATGTAGTAAGAAAGAATTGGACATTAGGAAGAAAAACAGTAGAGAGATTGCAACCAGATGAAGTAGGTTTTGAAGGATTAGCAACATATATGGCAAGACAAAGTAAAACTAAGTATGGCCGTTCTAGAAATTTAAATAAACCTAAAATAACAAAGAGCAGAACAAGTTTAAGTAATAGAAAAGCTGAGAACTTTGCAGCAAATATAAATTTACATAAAGAGTTTTTTGAAAATAAATATAAAGACCTTTTATTTATAAATTGTCAAGTTTATAAATCAGAAGAGTATCCAGGAGTATATATTCGAACGAAAATGAGAAAACGGTAAAGAGGTGATTGAAATTTGATAAATATAGAACCAGATATAAAAATATGTAGAAATATATTAGAAGAATATAAAAAGATGACTTCAACTGAAAATCCAGAAGTAGCATTTAAATTAAGTCAATTAGCATTAGGAATGTATGATAGGCTTAATGAAATTAGATTATATGTTAGTAAAGCTGACAAAAAGGATTTAGGTAAATACACTAAATCAGATTTAAAAGAATATTTAAGAAGCAAGATGAAAGCCATGGAATATGTCCACATAGAGAGTAAACATATATTTTTAACTGTTAAAGAAGATAAAAAATTAATTAGATATTAAAAGATAGGAGGAATAGATAATGCCTAAAAATTTTGATATGGCTAATAAGGGAAGAGCTTTTGAAGAAGAAGTAATAAGAGCTAATACATATTATAAAAATAAGGGACAAGCTTTAATACAAAAGATAAGTACTCCTTGGAATGTAGTAAGAAGAGGAAAACAAATTATATCAGCATTTCCACAAGCTAAAAGCACATTAGATTTTAGAGGAACTGTAAAGGGTGGATTAAGTATATCTTTTGATTGTAAAGAAAGTGAAGATGAAAAGGGATTACCACTTAAACATATCCAGGAACATCAAATAGAGTATATAAGAACAGCTTTAGAAATTGGAGAAACAAGTTTTATATTATGCTCAATGAAAAAGTTAAATAAAGTATTTTTTATTCCAGGAGCAATAGTAATAGAATATTGGGATAGATGGCAAAAAAACAAAGGAAGAAGAGGGTATAACTATATTCCTTATCTAGATATGAAGGAAGTTTTCTATGGAGAAAATGCTAATTTAGATTATCTTAAAATTTTAGTAAAGTAGAAATTTAATATTAGCAAGAAATAATTGGAGGTATTAGATCTATGACATACGAAGGATGTAAGTTTTGTTGTTGCTATGGTTGTCCTAATAATTGCAAAATTTGTGATAGTTGCAATGAGGGAGTAGATGGATATGGTTATTGTAAAACATATAGAGATTTAGAGGATGGAGAACAATTGAGTCTAATTTAAGATTATCGAGAGGTAAACACTATGGAAGTAGGTTTAAAAGAATCTGTTATAAATCAAATGAAAAAGGTAATTAAAAAAGAAATAGTACCAGGAGCAGTAATTATCTTTGATAAAGATGATAAGTACAAATATATAGTAATGGATTTATTTATAGGAGATGAAGGGAAAATAAATGCAAGATTAAAAAATGAGCATGGTCTTATGAGTTATCCAGCATTAAGTGAAAGATTAACAGTAGTAGGATTTTATAAATAATTAGGAGGGGAAATAATGATAGATTTAATAGGACCTCAAAGGTTTTATCAGTTCAAGTTTAGTTTTTGTGGAAATGAAAGAGTAGAAACTGTTATAGATTTAAAAGTAGTATCAGAAGTTAGTTTAAGAGACCTTAATGGAAGAAAAGAAGTCATAATTGCTACTAACAATAATATTCCACCAAGGAATATTCAAATTGAAGAAACAGAAGTTGCTGAAGAAGTGTATTCAAAGCTAGTAAAAGCTTGGACAACATATAAATTAGCAACTGAAAGATAGTTTTTGATTAGAGGTGGAAGATTAATGGATAAAGAAAAAGCAAAAGAATTAATAGAAGAATATAAAAATGATGGCTTTCCATATGTAGATGTTGAGCTGAATGATGAAAGGGTTATTAAAGTATCACTAGAAAAGGAATTATGCAGATATGGAAACCATTTTCTTAAAATAATGAGTGGAGATCTATTTATTTGTATAAGATATTCAACTATTAAATCAATAGCAATATAGAAATTTAAATACAAAAAATAAATTAAATTTAAGCCAAGGAGAAGAGAAACTATGAAGAAAATATCAATTATCAATTTTAAAGGTGGAGTAGCTAAAACAATGTCAGCTATAAATATAGCTCATATATTAGCTACAGTACATAAGAAGAGAGTTTTAATAATAGATTTGGACAAGCAAGGGAATACAACAAAATTATTTAATAAGCATAATGTTGAAGAATATAGTATAGCAGATCTTATTACTGATAGATGTTCTATAGATGAAGTAATAGTAAATACAGATTATGAAAATTTAGATTTAATACCAGCTAATATGGATTTAATAGAAGCTAACTTTAAAGTTATGCTAGATGTATCTACACCTCAACAATTTAGATTAAAAAAACATTTAGATGAAGTAGAAGAATATTATGATTATTGTATTATAGATAATCCACCAGATGTTAATGCAAGTGTAATAAATGGACTAGTTGCATCAGATGATGTATTAATACCAATAAAAATAGACCAATTTGCATTTGATGGGATGAAGGAACTTATAAGACAGATAGAAAATGCTAAAGTAAGTAATCCAAATTTAAATCTTAAAGGGTGCTTTGTAACAATGTATGGGAAAAATGATGTGAATATACAAGGTGAAGAAGTATTAAATGCAAATAATGAGTACAAGATGTTTAATACACATATTAGAAGAACAGTAAAGGCAGATGAAAGTACATTTGCTAATGCTCCTATATTAGAATATAGCAAAAGATGTGGAGCTGCTAAAGATTATAGAGCATTAGTAGAAGAATATTTAAGTAAAGAGTAAATAGAAATGTGTCCGATTCGGACACAACTATTTATATTAAAAAAGCTGAGAGGGGAAAGCACATGGCATTTAATATGATGGATTTATTAAATAATAATTCAAGAGCAACACAAGATAAGGTAGAAAGCATATCTAAGTTTAAAACAATTCAAATTAATATAGATGATTTAGTTCCTTCAAGAAATAACTTTTATTCTATAGAAGAGGGTGGAATAAAAGAATTAAAAGATAGTATAGAGCTTTTAGGTTTACAACAAAATTTAGTTGTAAATAAGTTAGAGAATGGGAAATATGAAATAATAGCAGGACATAGAAGATATATGGCCATGAAAATGCTATATGAAGAAGGAAATCAAAACTTTAAATCTATTCCTTGTAAAGTTGAGGAAGATGACAATATAAAAAATGAATTAAGACTTATAATAACAAATTCAACAACTAGAGAGCTTAGTGATTGGGAGAAGATACATCAAGCAAGTAAACTTAAAGAATTATTAATAGAGTATAAAAAGAGAGAAAAGATACCAGGAAGAGTAAGAGATATTGTTGCAAATATACTTAATGTATCAGCTACACAAATAGCAAGAATGGAAAGTATATCAAAGAACTTAATAGAAGAATTTAAAGAGGAGTTAAAAGAAGATAAAGTTAATTTTTCATCAGCTTATGAAATTTCAAAATTAGATAAAGAAAAGCAAAAAGAGATATACGAAGATAATAAAGAAAATAATAGCAATATTACTATAAAAGGTATAAAGAAAAAAGCAGAAGCAGAAGAGGAAAAAGAAGAAATAGAAGTTTTAGAAGGACAAGTTACATTAGAAGAGGCTTTAGATATAAGTAAGGAAGATTTAAAAGTTAATAATGAAGATGAAATAATAATAAAAGATGATAAATGTAATGTTGTAACTACAGTAAAAGTAAATAAAGAAACTGGCGAAATAGTAGAAGAGAAAACTATATCAAAATTTAGAAATAGAATATTTATTGAATTAGAAAATGCAAATTTGAGTGATAGAGTAAGATACGAAACTTTAGACTTAGTTCAAGAGTATGATGAATTAACAAGCAAATATAAAAATAATGACTTATATATTGATTTTATATCTAATTCTGTTAATGAAGGAGATATTAAAATAATACTAAATTCAGAAGGAATAGAAATAAAAGCTGTAGATCATTTCGATTTAATAGAAATATATAACAAAGTTATTTTAATAGCGCATTAAGAATGAGAAAAAGATTTAGAGTTAGTCAAATATGTTAGGAGGAGTTCTATGAGAAAAATAGATGAAATAAACTCTTATTTAAATATAAATTCACATAAAGAAAAAGAAGAATTATTAAAAAATATTATGAAAATATTTAATATAAGTAATAAAACTGCTGAGTTATATTATTACAAATGGAAAAAAGATTTTATGAATACAAAGACATGTATTTCAGAAAATAAAGAAGATAAGAAGGTGAAAATAATGAGTAAACTAAAAATAAAAAAGCTTGAGATAGAAGGTGAGTTTGGGAATTACATAAAAGAAGGAAACAAGGTTGTTGCTGGAGAGGTTATATTTAATAGTTTAGAAGATATAGAAGAGTACGAAAAGAAAGAAATAGAGTTATTTAATAAGAAGATTCAAGAAATAAGAGAAGTTTATAAAATTGGACAATAAAAGTGGGAAAGTTATAAATAATGAAAAAAGAGAAATATAAATATATATTTAAGCTAACATATGAAGAATGTAAGTTAACTTTCAAAAGGATATATACAAATGGAGGAAGAAGAGGAGTTTTAGATAAAGATTATTATTGCAAAAGTTTATGCAATAAATTAAAAATAAGCCTAAATAAACATAAAGAGATATTAGATCATTACGATAGATTTGTAAAAGAATTAGAAGAAGGTGAATAAGATGATAGATATAGAAACAACCATCCAAGAAGCAGTAAAAGTAGCTATAAAAGAGTATGATAAAGAAAAGAAAATTCAAGGTAAGAGGAATGCATTTCATAATACTAAACTTTTAATGAAACATTATAATGATTTAAAAGAGCATGTTAGAAGAGGAATATCAGATGTAAAAGAATTAGAATCTTCAAGAGGAGATTTTGAAGAACTTAAAAATGAAATAGATGATTTATATATGAATACGGATGAATTATTTATAGAAAGCATAAAAAAAAGTAAGAGTAAAAGTATAATAATGATAGCTCATATAGATGCAGCTTTATTCGCGTTAAAAAGTAAACATAAGAATAAAGGTACTATAGAGAAGTATTTAGCTTTAGAAAATTACTTTATAAAAGAAAAAACATATGAAGAAATTTCAGAAATACTAAATTGTGGAGTTAATACTCCAAGAAGATGGATAAATGAATTAACTAATGAACTGGGAGTATATTTATTTGGAATAGATAGCATAAAATTAGAATAGTAAAAAAAGCGTAAAAACTTGGTATTTAAATAGTAAATTTAATATATTAAAATGATAGAGTAAGATAATTGTAAATATAGTTTTTCAAAAAAATATTGGTTTAAATTAATTTTCTTAAAAGAAAAACACCTGGCAAAATCCAGGTGTAACATGGGGATAAAGAAATTCAAGGCTACTAGAAATAGTATAGGTTCGATTCCTACTATCTCCAATAGGTTACTGACCATATAACCTCTCATAAATTCTCAATACCCTTTTATACCATGAAAGCACTTAGCAGAAATGTTAGGTGCTTTACATTATTTACATAAGATTGTAAAATTGTAAGTAAAGGGGGTGAGAGAATGAAGTATGTTTGGACTTGGAAAGGGCAGTTTTTTGGATATATATCGAAAGATCTTTTGTTTACGAAAACAGGAAAATGTGTTGGTAAAATAGATAGGAATAATATTTATGACAATAGAGGTATTTATATAGGAGAAGTAATGAATAATGATAGATTAATTACTTGTATATCTAAAAAGAATTACAGAGGACCAATTGCACCTAATTGTAGAGGAACATATTGTGGTACATATACTAATTATGTTGGTTATGTAATGTATGCAGGATATGAAGAATTTCCTAGTTATGAAAGTTTTGAATAATATTAGAACCCTAATTAAAGGGTTCTTTTTATTTAAGGGAGATTTATGAGTATATATAGAAGATGTGGATCATGTGGTAAAAAGATATTACAAGGCAATAAATGCAAATGTGCTAAAGACAGAATAAAAAAATACAATAATAAAGTAAGATACAATAAAGAAAATATTGAGTATAGTAAGTTCTACGATAGCCCTTATTGGAAGAGGATGAGTAAGTATATAAGGATAAAATATAATGGATTGTGCTTATACTGTTTAATTAAATATAAAATAGAAACTCTTGCAGATGTAGTACATCATATAATAGAACTTAAGGAAGATTTCTCTAAGAGATTAGAAGAGGATAATCTTTTAACATTATGTCATGGTTGTCATAATAAATTGCATAAAAATTATACTAAAAATGATAAAAAAGAATTATATAAAATAAAAAATATATACGAAAAGGAATATTTATAGATACCGGGGGAGTACTTGAAATTTCTATATAAAGCTAAGAAAGCCTTTGGCCCCAACCAGTTATATAAAATTCCCAAAATGAAATTTTTTAATGGAAGGAGGAATTTTATGGCAAGACCTTGTAAACCAATTGAAACTCAATCTAGACATAATACTAAAGAAGAAATTGAAGCTAGAAAAAATCAAGAAGAGAAATTAAAAGGTTTAGCTGATAAAATTAAACCTCCTAAACATTTAAACAAAGAGCAAAAGAAAATATTTAAATATATAGTTGATGAGCTAAAGGCAAGTGGGATATTAAGTAATCTAGATATTTATGTGTTAGCAACTTGTAGCATAGCTATTTCTAGATTGACAGAAATAGAAAAGAAAATAAATGAAAACATAAATATGTTATGGGATAAAAGTTTAATGAGTAGTAAAGATAAATATACTAAGGATTTATTTAGATGTTGTAATGAATTAAGTTTAAGTCCTCAAGCGAGAGCTAAAATAGGAAGTTTAGCATTGAAAGCTAAAGATGAAGAAGAAGATCCATTGAAAAAAGCTTTAAGGGATGATGAGGATGATGAAGATTAAGTCTATATTATTGTTATCCAAGGCTTTACAATACTGTGAAGATGTTCTCTTAGAAAAAGAATTAACAACAAAGGAAGTTAAACAACAATGTGAGATTTTTCTTAATGATTATTATTTTAGGCAATATGAAGAAGAATTTGAATTTTTCTTTAGTGAAAAGAAACTGAAAAAGATAAATAATTTATTAAAATTATTTAATTATGCTACTGGGTTTATTGCAGGAAAACAAGTTTTAGAAGGCTTAGAAAATTTTCAAGCCTTTTTTATATGTGCAATTTTTGGTTGGAGATATAAAGATGATAGAAATAAGTTTAGATATAGAGATGTAGTTTTATTTATTCCTAGAAAAAATGCTAAAACATTTATTGCTGCAATAGTATTTTTATTATTAATGCTTACAGAACAAGATTATAGTGAGTTTTACTCTATATGTTTAGATAGGGATTTGGCTAAGGAAATAAGAAAAGCTATGGCACAAATAATAAGTGCAAGTCCAGCTATAAAAAAACATTTTTTTGTATCAGAAAGTGAAATAGGTGTTATTAAATGTTTAATTACAAATAGTTTTTATTATCCAAGAACATCAAAAGCTAATAAAAATAATGCTATAAGACCTGCGGCAGTTGTTTGTGATGAAGTTGGAGCTTTCACGAGTAATGATAACATACAAGCTATGAGAAAAGGACAATTAAGTGTTAAAAATCCTTTAATGTTAAAATTAACTACTGCCTATGCTGAAAGTGATTCTGTTATGCTTGAAGAGTTAGAGTATGATAGAGCTGTTCTTAATGGAACAGTAGATAATAAAAGGCTATTTGCTCTACTTTATTATGCTACTTTAGAAGAGGCTTGGACAGATGAAGGACTTTATAAAGCTAATCCTCTTAGAATAGAAGAAAATTATAACGAAATAAAAGAAGATAGAGAAATGGCTAAAATAAAAACAAGTGAACAAGAAGAATTTTTAACTAAAAATTTAAATATATTCTTACAAACAAATGAGTTAAATAAGTATCTAGACATTGAATACTGGAAGAAATGTAAGATAAGTGATAAGGAATTTAGAAAAAAAATTAAAGGGAAGACAGTAACTTTAGGTCTTGATATGTCTGTAACAACTGATTTAACAGCAGTAGGAATTGAATTTAAAGATGGAGATATAATTTATTGTAAATCTCATGGGTTCTTACCAGAAGATAGTTTACCAAAAAGAAGAGAAAAGCATATAAATTATAGAAATTATTCAAAGTTGGGATATTGCGATATTCATAAAGGAATGACTGTTAATTATACAAAAGTTGAAGAGTATATAAGAAGTATAGAAGAGAAATATGAATGTGAAATAGGGTGTATTGTAACAGATCCTATGAATGCTAAAGAATTAGTTGAGCGATTATCAGAAGATTATGATGTTGTAATGTTAAAGCAAACATATAGTAATCTAAGTCCAGCAACAAAAGAGTTCAGAAAAAGAGTCTATGATTATGAAGTTAGATATGTTGAGAATGAATTGTTAGATTGGAATATGTCTAATGCTAGCACAACTAAAGGTAAGTCTGATGATGAAATGCTTATAAAAGAAAATAAAAATAAGCAACGTATAGATATGGTTGTTGTTTTGGTGAATGCATATACTGAGTATGTATTACCAGATGGTGGTTATAATGCGATAGATGTATTAGATAGAATGAATTGGGGGTAATTAGATGAAAAAATGGATTGAAAAGAATATAGTAGATATTTTAGTTAGTGTTTCACTAATTATTCTTACATTAACAACATTATCACTTAATATTTATATTGGATTATATTTGCTATCTTTAGTTTTGCTTGGGATAGCAATAGTTATATCTAGATATAGATAGGAGGTGAGAAAATGTTTGAAAAGTTATTTGAAAGGCGAAGTTTAACAGGTGAAAATCCTTTTGATTGGACTAAGTGGATAAAAGGAGAAGATGAAGACTTTACAGGAAATGATAGCACATATTCAAAATGTATAAATCTTTATGCAGAAAATATAGCAAAGTTACCTATAATAACAAAAATAAAAACTGATAAGGGCGATATAGATGCAGAAAATTTTTATTTATATGAGAAGTTAAGATTAAGACCTAATGATTCGATGAATGCTTTTGAATGTATAAAAGCTCTTGTTGCTATGAATAAACATTATGGAAGTGCTGGATTATATATAGATCATGATAAAAAAGGTTTGGTAAGTGGACTTTATCCAGTTAGAATAACTAATTTTACAGTTGATAATGCTGGGCTCATAAAATCAACTAAGGAAAATAAAGTATTAGTTGATTTTATATGTGGCGATATAAGTGGTAGTTGTTTTGAAAAAGATATTATTATATTAAGAGATAATTCTATTAATGGAATAAATTTTAGAACTACAAAATCTTATATAAAAGATAGTATTGATACAAATATAAAAGCACAGAAATATCAATCACAATTATTTTCAAATGGATTAACTAATAAAATAGTAGTTCAATTAACATCAGATATAAAAGATGATAAGGAGCTTAAAAAAGTACAAGATAAATTTGATAAGATGTATTCAAATAATGGAAGAGTATTTACTGTACCAGCTGGATATAATGTATCAGCTATGAATCTTTCTTTAGCAGATAGTCAATTTGCAGAATTAAAGATAATTGGAAAGAAGGATATAACAAGTGCTATTGGAGTTCCATATTCTTTAATAGAAAAAGGATCTTTATCAGAAGAAGAAACCATAGCATTTTTAAGTAATGCTATTATTCCAATTATAACTGCATTGGAGCAAGAAATGGATTGGAAGTTATTAACTGAAACTGAAAGAAAGAAAGGATATAAGATAAGGTTTAATGTTAACGCGATGCTTAGAACAAGCCCTGAAAAACAAAGTGTTATATTAGATAGATATGTTAAAGATGGTATTTATACAATTAATGATTGTAAAAGAATACTTGGAGTTCCTTTAGTTGAAGGTGGAGATACAGTAACTTTACCAAGTGGACAAATTACTCTTGATAATCTTATTAATGGTAATGCTACTTGGCAAAAAGGGGTTAATGATAAGAAATGAGGTGATGAAATTGAGTAAAGAAATAATGAAAATTACTACTTCTTTTGAAATTAGGAATATTGGAGAGGGTGATAATAAAAAAACTCATCTACAAGGATATGCATTAACTTTTGATAGTTTGAGTGAGGATCTAGGATATTTTAGAGAAATAATAAGAAAAGGTGCTTTAGATAATTGTAAAATGGATAATGTAGTACTTAATATCAATCATGATATGAATAAACCATTAGCAAGAAATAACAAAGTTGATGGTATTGGAGCATTGACATTAACTATAGATGAAAAAGGACTATTTTTTGATGCAGTACCAACAGATACTTCGTATGCAAGAGATTTAATTTCGAATATGGAGGCTGGAATAATAGATAAGTGTAGCTTTGCATTTGCACTAGATTATTCTGATTCAGACTCTCAAACATGGGATTGGGATAATGGAAATAGGGGATATGATTTAAGAACAATAAATAAAATTAAAGAAATATTTGATGTATCTATTGTTACTAATCCAGCTTATGAAAGTACAAGTTGTACAACTTATAAAAGAGCAAAAGAAAATTATAATAGTTTACTTGAATTAAAAAAAGAAAAATTAAGATTAGAATTGGAACTTATTTAAATAATAGGTTCTTTTTTTATAAAAAAATATAAGGAATGGTGAAGAAATGAAGGTAAAAGAGTTAAGAAGATTAATTGCCGATAAAAAGGCAGAAGCAAGACAAATGTTAAAGGAAGATAAATTAAAAGAAGCAGAGGACATAACTGCTGAAATAAGAAATCTTGAGAGAAAAGTTAAAATTGCTGAAGAAATAGAAGAAGAGGAAAAAAGAGATTTAGAAGAGCAAAGAAATTTAGGAAATAGAAATTCAAAAGAAAATATAAATGAAATGAGAGCTATAGTTAAGAGTGTAATGGGGGCAGAATTAACTCAAGAAGAAAGAGCTACAATAAAGACTTCTGATAATGCAGCAGTATTACCTAAACAATTTGTAAATCAATTACAAGAAATTAAAAAGGGATATGGATCACTTAAAGAACTATGCGATGTAATTCCTGTTACTAAAAACGAAGGGTCTATTCCAGTAGTTGATTATGACCAAAATGAATTAGCAGATGTAGCAGAAGGTGAAGATATAGTAGATGGAACTTTAGTTACTACAGATTTAACTTATAAATGTTCTAAAGTTGGTTTAATTCAATCACTTTCTTCTGAGTTAGTTGATGATGCAGAAGTTGAAATAGAATCAATAGCAAAAACTAACTTTACAGAGATTACTGTAGCGAAAGAAAATAAAAAGATTATGGCAATTATAAATACTAATGCCACTTCTGTTGAAGAACCAGCAGATTATACAGCATTAGAAGATGTAATGGCTAAGGCTTTACCATCTGTAAAGAAGAATTTAATTACTTTATGCAATGTAGAAGGATATGCTCATTTAAAAAATATGAAAGATAAGCAAGGAAGAAATCTGAATTTAATTACTGTAGGTCCAGATGGAAAGGAATATTTCAATGGGAAACTTATTGAAACTTTTGATAGTTCTTTAGTTTCAGCAACACCAGGTAAAACAAAAATATTTTACTCTTTAAGTATGAAAGAGGCTGTTAAATTTATAGAAAGAAAGGGTGTTACAATAGCAAAAAGCACAGAAGCTGGATTTAAAGATGATACAATAAAATTAAGAATTCTAGAAAGAATTGATGTTGTAAAAGGCTCAACTAGATCTATAAAGAAAATAGAATTAGCTTAATAGGTTAGGGATTATTTCCCTTTTCCTATTTAAATAGAAAGGGTGATTATATGACCTTAGAAGAAATAAAGGCCTATTTAAGAATTGAATATGAAGAAGATGATGAGCTTTTAAGTAACTTAATAGAAGTTAGTGAAAATTATATAGATTCTTGTGTAGGAAGTGCATATAAAAATGATGAAAAGGCTATAAAGCTGGCAAATTTACTTCAAAAAAAGTTAATAGCTGATATGTTTGAAAATAGAGGAACTGAAATATCAAATTCTACTAAAAGAGATATAATGGTTACATCTATATTAGATAAATTAAGTTTGATAGGTGATTAAATGTCAGAATTCAATATAAGTATAGGAGAATTTAAATATCCAATAATTATAGAACGCTATCAAAAAGTTAAAGATAAAGATAATAGATTAGTTGAACAATGGAATAAATTATGTAGTGCTAGAGCTAAGATTTTATGGACTAGAGGGAGTGAATATATTGAATCCTATGGTACCAATAGTGAAATTGAAGCTACTTTTTATATTAGATTCAACTATAAAAATATAACTTCTAAAGATAGGTTAATCTATAAAAATGAAGCTTATGATATTATCTATATAAATAATGTTCAAGAAGCCAATAAGTATTATGAAATAAAAGCTAAGAAGGTGAATTAAATGTCATTAGAATTTAATGGATTTGATGAACTTATCAATGATTTAAACAATTTAGGCAATATAGGTAATAAAATAGGTAAAAAAGCAGTAGAAGAAGGTGCGAAAATAGTTCTAGAAGCTCAAAAGAGAGACGCTCCAAGAAGTGGTGATGATGACCATGGAGCAGATAAGCTTGATATAGCAGAAATTAAGAAATATGCTAAAAGTGGTACTGTAGTTGGTAGAATTGGCATTTCAAAAGATAATTGGGAGTTCACAAAAGGGCTTTATTTTAATCATTATGGATTTGAACATTATAAATCTGGAGAAATGGTAGATGTTCATATAGGATGGATGAATGATTCATTTAAAAAATGTAAAGAAAAAGCATCAGAAAAGATTATAGATATAGCTAGTAAAGAAATAGATAAAATCCTAAAATAGGTGATTATATGATTGAAGTAATAAATAAATTAGAAAGTGAGTTAGGAATTCCTTTTTATTATGTAAGTAGAGAAGAGGGAGAAGCTCCAGTAGTAGTTTATAATTATAAAAAAGAATTAAATATGAGTGATATGGAAAAGGAGTCAGCTAGTTATGACTTCTATTTTATTTTAATAATAAATAAAAATATAAATATTACAGTTGAGAAGTTTGAAGAAGTTTTAATAAATAATCTTTTTAGAAATGTAACTGTAAATCAATCAACTACAACTAAAGAAAATTATATTCAAATTTCAATAACTGCTAGTAAAAATATATAAATGGAAGGTGATAATAATGGCAAGAGAAACAGGTGTTAAAAACCTTACAGCATTCAAAATGGATGAAGGCAATACTTATGGGACAGCTATTCCAATGAAGAATTGTGTATCCTTAAAAACTACTAATAGTTATAAGGATATTTCATATGAATCTGATTGCACTATTGAACATTCATCAGCTAAATTAGATTATGCTGATGTGGAGGTTGTTATGAGTTCAGCTATGGGATATAAACTTTTAGCAGATTTAACTGGAATGCAATATAAAAATGGTAAAGCAAGTACTATAGTTGAAACTGTATTTCCTCAATTCGCTTTAGCATATTCAATAGTACTAGATGATGGAACAGAAAGAAGAAGAGTTTTATATAATTGTAATCTTAAAAAAGATGAGCAATCAAATGAAACTGATTCAGAAGGAGAAACTTGGACATTATCTGGTAAAGCGTTGCCGGTAGAAATTGATGGTGTGCTATATGTGGATACTATACTAGACCAAAAAGAAATTGAAGCAATAGAAGATCTAGAAGAAAAAACAAAATATCAAAAAGAATTTAAAGAGTTCTTCAGTAAGGTAGTTATGCCGGGAGAACCTATAGCAGCTTAATTAAAGGAGTGGTTATTCTGCTCCTTATTTTTATAAAAAGAGGTGTAAATATGGAAATTATTAATCTAGCTAATAGAAAAGAAGTTGAAGTAAATATAAATGGAACTGAATGTGTAATTTCATTGGCTATAAAAAATATAAATCACTTTCAAGAAAGCTCTAAAATTGGATTACAAAAAGCTTTAGATAAAATGAAAAAAGGTGATTTAAATATAATATTAAAATTAATTTATAGCATGGTATCAGAGAAGAAAACAGGAAGAATATTAGGTTATAAATTCTTTAAAGATTTTGATGAAGTTGAAATAATTAAAGAATTGCAACCAATAATAATGGAATTATTAAATAAAGATATGCCACAGGCTAAAAATGAAACTGAAAAAAAGTAGGAAATGGTAAAGATGATAATTATATAGATATAGATAATATTCTTTATATGGGTAGATCTTTACTAAAAATGAGTAATGAAGAAATATTTGAATCTAGTCTAAGGTTTATTTTTAAACAGCTAGATATATATGTTGAAGCTAATAAACAAGTTGAAAAGAAATATAAATCTAATAATAAAGGCTATGAAAAAGAAGAAAAGAAACTTATGGTACTAGATTAGAAAGGAGGGATAAAATGGCTGATGAAAAACAGTTGGTAGTTAATCTTGCTTTGAAATCTGGAACTATGAAGCAACAAATTACTTCTATTAATAAAGATATAAAGCAAATGCAAACAGATTTTAAAAATGCAGGAGCAGGAATAGAAGATTTTGAAAAAACATCAGAGGGCTTAAGTGAAAAATTAAAACTTCAGCAATCAGTACTGGAAAAATTGAAAGATAAACTTAATATTTATAAGCAACAGCAAGAGAAATGCACCCAAACTTTAGATAAAGCAATATCATCCTATCAAAAACAAGAGCAAAAAGTTAAATCATTAGAACAAGCATTAGAAGAAACTAGAGCAACTTATGGCAAGAGTAGTGAAGAAGTTAAAGAATTAGAGGAACAATTAAAAAAAGCTAACATAGCACTTGATACTAAAAGAAATAGTGTTATTAATGCTGATAATTCCTTAAAGAATATGAAAACTACAATTTCAAGTACAGAAACTGAAATAAAAGAAATGGAAAGACAGATAAGTCAAACTTCTAACACATTAGAGAATATAGATAGTGGGAATATAGATGAATTAGGAGATAGTTTTGATAAAGCTAAAGAAGAGGCAGTAGCTTTTGGGGCACAAATAACAATCATAGGTGAAGGTGTTCAAAAAGTTGGTGAATCTGTTACTAATACTGGTAAGAAAATAGTAGGAGCTATGGGAGAATTGGTTACTTCCGGTGCTGAATATTCGGCAGAAGTAGCTGGTACAGAATTTATATTAAAAAGTCTAGATTCAACTACGCAAGATTTAATAAATAGTAGTAGTGAATTAGCTTCTAATATAGGATTAACAAATAAACAATATAAAGATAGTGCTACAAATATAGCTAATTACTATAGAAATATGGGGTTAACTACAGAAGAAACTAATAATCTTACAGAATCAACTATGGGATTAGTAGCAGACTTGGGGGCAATTACAGATATTCCTTTTGATGAATCATTATCTGCATTTAAATCTGCACTTCAAGGAAACTATGAAGCACTTGATAAGTTTGGGGTTAATGTTTCAGCTACTACTTTAGCAAATACTGAATATGTTAAAAGTTTGGGGAAATCTTGGGATAGTTTAAGTAATAATGAAAAAATAATGGCTATTTACAATGAAGTAGCAAGACAGAGTGCATCAGCAACTGGATTAGCAGCACAAGAAGCACAAGAATTTGGTATGCAAAGTAAATTGCTATTTCAAAAAATAGATGAATTAAAAGGATCTATAGGAGAAAAGTTATTACCATTATTACAACCTTTCTTAGAAAAGATTAATGAAATAGTTGGAGTTATATCGAGTTGGGTAGAAAAAAATCCAGAACTGGTAACAGCTATAACTGGTGTAGTAACAGTAATTGGAGCAATTTTATTAGTTGTAGGAACATTAATAACTACATTAGGAACTGCAATAATAATGTGGGGAGCAATATCTACTGCAATAGCAACTGCGAGTATACCGTTTTTAGCTATAACAGGAGTGATAGTAGGAGTTATAGCAGTTGTAGGTTTGTTAGCAGGTGGAGTAGCAAGTAATTTTGAAAATATAAAATTAGCAATAGAAAATCTAAAATCAAAGTTTAGTGAGAACTTTGGTAATATACAAGAAACTTTCAATAATACTTGGTCTATGTTACAAGATATTTATAATACAATAGTTCAACCTTTATTTGATATGGTAGGAGTATTAATAGAAGCTACAGTTAACTTTATATCAGATTGTATGCCAGGAATATCTCAAGCTTTTCAACTTGTATTTAATATTATGAAAACTGTTTGGGAGTCAGTAGGAAAACCAATAGTAGATTTTATGATGGAGATATTCAAAGTAGTCGTAGATTGGTTTGTAGCAAATTTACCATTCTTAAGTCAAGTATTTAATCAAGTAATAAATACATTTGTAACTGTTTGGAATAACCTAGGGAAACCATTATTTGAATTTGTAAAGACTTATATTAATTATGTGATAACATTTCTTAAACCTGTTATAGCTATATTAGGTACTGCTTTTAGTGGGGCATTTACAGTAATAAAGGTAGCATGGAATATATTATATCCTATATTTGATTTGTTAGTAGGAGTAATATCAAAAGTAGCAGGGGTAGCTGTTACTGCTATGAGTAAATTTATGAGTGCTATAACTACTGCTATGAATGCAGTATTAACTCCTATACAATGGGTAATTGATAAGTTATCAGATCTATTTAGTTGGTTAGGTAGTGTTAGTTCTAAAGTAGGAGGAGTTTTAGAAAAAATTAATCCATTTAAAAATTTATTTAAAAGTGCTGATTTGCCTTCTAGTATTGGAACAGTAGGAATTGGAGTAGATACTAGTGGAATATCTACATTAGGATTAAATGACATAGCTTTAAGTGGTTCTTATTATACTTCTACAACTAGAGCATCTTTAGGTGCAACAGATATGATTAGACAAATTAATGGAGGATCTAATTCATTTTCTCAAACTGAAGTTTTAGATAGTATCGCAAGACAATTTACACAAGAATTAAATAATATAAAAGAAGAAAATAGTAATTCTATGAGCCTTATTGCTAAAGCTTTAGAATCAATGTCAAATGCAATTAAAGATTTAAAAGTAGAAGCAGTAATAGATGGTGAAAAATTATCTAGTAGGTTAAATAAAATAGATGGCAAAAACTTGAGTTTATATGGAAGGTGGAATAGTGCGTGATAAGACAAATTAAATTTAATAATTTAAAGTCTTTTGATGATTTTGAATTAAAAATAAAATCAATTGAAATAGCATATCCAACTCCTAAAACTATAAAAGAGAGTGTACCATTTCAAAATGGAGATTATGATTTCACAGAATTATATGGAGAAACAACATATAACAATAGAAGTATAAAAATTGCATTTATATATGATGGCTTTAAAGCAATAACTAGAACTAAGTTAAATTCTTTTTATACAAAAGTTATAAATTGGTTATATAATGCAGGAAAAAGTGAATTAATAATTGATTATGAAGTTGGAAGTTTTCAAGGTAGAGTTATTAATATATCATCTATAGAAGTTTTAACATGTGTTGGGGAAATAACTGTAGAGTTCGATTGCTATCCATTTAGAATTTATAAACAAAGTGAAGGAAATATTCCATGGGATGATTTTAATTTTGAATTAGATTATTTACAAGAAACTAATTTTAATGTATTAGTTAGCAAATCTATAAATATAATTAATTCAAGTTCAAAAAGAATTTCTCCAACGGTTATATGTTCAGAAAGTTTTGAGGTAATTAAAGGTGACACAACATATAAATTTAATTCAGGTACTACAAAAGATTGGAGATTTACCTTAGATAAAGGAGATAATAATTTAATTTTAAAGGGTACTGGCAATATAGAGTTTGTATTTAGAAAAGAGGTGCTTTAATGTATCAAATAACTATAAAAAATAATAATGAAGAAACAATAATTAATGCTTTATCTACTGATATTGAAGCACCAAGATTACTTTCTGGAAGTATAAAACATGGAATAAATACTATAGATAATTTTACTTTTAATATAGCTTTTAATAATCCTGGATATAATAAGTTAAATGCTCTTACTACTTTAGTAGAAGTTTTAAATATTAAAAATAATACCTTAGAATTTAAGGGAAGAGTATTAATTCCAACTGAAAATATGAGTAGTGATGGAGGAATTATTAAAAGTGTTACTTGTGAAAGTGAATTAGGTTATTTAATGGATAGTAGTACTGTTTATGGAGAGTATCATAATATTTCAGTGCGAGATTTTCTAAAAGTTATAATAGATAATCATAATTCACAAGTAAGTGAAGATAAGAAATTCCAAGTTGGAATAGTAACTGTAATAGATAATAATGATAGCCTGTATAGATATTTAGGGTATGTAAAAACTTTTGATGCTATTAAAGATAAGCTTATAGATAGGCTTGGTGGAGAACTGAAAATAAGATATGAAGATGGAATAAGGTATTTAGATTATTTATCAAGTATAGGAGAATTAAAAAATACAGAAATAAGAGTAGCTAAGAACTTACAAACAATAGAGCAGGAGAAGGACCCAACTTCTATAATAAGTAGATTAATACCTTTAGGAAATAAGTTAGAAGATAGTGAAGAAAGATTAACAATAGAAAGTGTTAATAATGGAATTAAATATATAGATGATATTGCAGCTATAGGAGAATTTGGGGTTATAGTTGATTCTGTTACTTGGGATAATGTTACTGATTCTTCTAATCTATTAAGAAAAGGTCAAGAGTATCTTAAAGAAAATAATAGAATTAAGAAAAAATATAAAGTAACAGCTTTAGATCTTAGCACTATAGGATTAGATTTTGATAGCTTTGAAGTAGGGAATAGTTATCCAGTTATTAATCCTTTAATGAGTATAAATGAAAATCTTAGAGTTATTGAAAAAACTATAGATATATATAATCCTCAAAGTTCATCTTTAAGTATTGGAGATAAATTTGAAGATATTAAGGCTTATCAATTAGGAATAGTAAAAGCTAATAGAAATATCCAAATTATAAATGATAACTTGAACACAACAATAGCAACAGTAGCTACAGTTTCAACAGAAGTTAATAATACTGTAGAAGTAGTTAAAAATACAAATGAAATACTAACTAATACAAATGAAACTCTAGCAGATTTAACAGGAACAATATCTAATATAAATCAATCTTTACAGGATAATATCAATAAAACTCTAGAATTAGCAAATACAATAACAAATATAAATAAATCATTGCAAGATAATATAAATAAGACTTTAGGACTAGAAAATACAACTTCTAATATACAAAATACTTTAAATAATACTAATGAAAAACTTGAAAAATTAAAACGCAGAGTAATGTTGGAGGTATATTAATGGAAGAGGTAAAAAGAATAGCAGCTACAACATTAACAGATACAGAAACAGAATTATATAAAAATTCAAATGGATCTATTGTAAAAACAATACTCTTATATAACTCTAATAGTTCAGAGAAACAGGTAACACTAAATTTAGATGGTGTTACTTTTTTATTTACGCTAAATTCAAATGAATTTAAGGTAATAGATACTCCTATAATGACAAATTCAATAAAAGGAAAAGGGCAAGGAGTTAATATTCACATTACAGGAATACAATTAGGAGGTGCTTAAAATGGGAGTTATAGCAGATAAAATAAGAAGAGCTATATTTGGTGGAGAAGTTAGAGATAGCATAGCAGATGGAATTGAGGTTGTAGAGCAGTTAAGAGAAGATTATGATAGACAAGTAATTAATGCTGGAAATAGTAATGCAGAAATTGTAGATGCAAGAGGTGGCCAAGCTAAATTAAAAAATAGGTTAGATAACTTTGATTCGCATCTGGAACAAATTAATACGGAAATAGGAGTTTTACCTGAAACTTATATAGCTAAATCTGGAATATGGGGAGAAATAAATTTAAGAGGAATAAATATAGAATGGTTCGGAGCAGTGGGGGATGGCAATACAGATTGTACAATAGCTATAAGAAATGCAATGGATTTCGCTGGGAATATTCCTGTAATAATACCAGAAGGTAATTTTATATCTAAATATATTTATTTAAATTCAAATCAAAAAGTAATTTTAATAGGTAATTTGATTTGTGAGCAGAATGAATTGGGAAATTTATTTTATTTAGATAATAAAGAAAATGTTACGATATTAGGCATTGGAGGAAAGGCAAAAGGTAGTACTAAGGATACTAATAATTTCATTAAGGCAATTAACTCAAACAATATATGCATAGAAGGGGTTAAATTAGAGGGATTTAAGAATAAGGGAATTGATATAGGGGATAATTGTTTTGATGTAATTGTAAGAAAAAATATTGTTAGTGGTTCAACTAGTGTTTCTGGAGCAGGAATATCTGCATTGGGTATTAATTGTAAAAATGTAATTATATCTGACAATATAGTTAGCAATTGTAGAATAGGGATAGCTGTTAATGGAGGAAGTAATCATATAGTTTCAAACAATGTTTGTAAAGATAATATACTAATGGGGATAGGAATTGATGGGATTGTTGCTGAAAGTGGTGACGGTGTTAAGGATAGTATTATAAAAGGTAATATAATTACAGGAACTATAGGAGATTCTTATGGAGGATTGTATATAGGAAATGGTGCAAGTAGAAATTTAATTTCTAACAATGTAATTACTAATAATGGTCGTGCTGGAATAAGAATATCGGGTGGAGAAGGTTTTAAAAATATTAGAAATATAATTCAAAATAATAATATATACAATAATACAAATGGAATAGAAGCTTCGTATTCTGAAGA
The DNA here is from genome assembly GCF_014836325.1 of Clostridium gallinarum. Classification (GTDB taxonomy): domain Bacteria; phylum Bacillota; class Clostridia; order Clostridiales; family Clostridiaceae; genus Clostridium; species Clostridium gallinarum. Next base: position 51,718 of record NZ_JACSQZ010000008.1, on the reverse strand, counting down.
AAGTTTGTTTTTAAGCAATATTATAAGTAATAATGGTAAAGGGATAATTTTATTCAACTCTGATGAAAATAATATATCTAACAATGAAATATTGGGTAACTTAGATGATGGAATAAAACTTCAATCGGGAAATAATAAAATAAATAATAATAAAATAAAACTAAATAATGTAGGGATAAGAATTGCATATGGAGGCTCTAATCCATCTTATAATGTAATTGAAAATAATGATATAACTAAGAATACAACATCTAGCATAATAAATGCTGATATTAATACATTTAATCATAATAAGGGTTATATTACTGAGAATCAGGGGATTGCAACAAAACTAGTATCTGGTGGGAAAATACCTCATGGTTTATCTGGAAATCCTTCTGTAAGTCCGTACGGTTCTGTGTTAGTTCAAGCAAAAGGAGGAAGTGCAATTGGACCCCAGAATATAATGGTTACATCAGATGAAACAAATATAACTATTTATTTTTCTGGAAATGAATCATATGATTTTTATTGGAGGGCATCTGTTGGATCAATAAATTAATTATGTTAAAATTATTATTATAGTATCATTTATGGGGGAAGGTAATGAAGGAAGATTTTAAAGCAAGTGAATATAGATTATTTGCAATGTTCATAATTTTTATATATAGGATTGGGAATAGAGTATATTATTCTAATTCATTGTTACGAGGTATTTTACTAGTCGGTTTGAATATAATACGTAAAATATTTATAGATATATTGTTCCAAGTAGATATACCATTTAAAGTAAAGATAGGTAAGGGTTTAAGATTAAAACATCCAAGAGGAATAGTAATACATCCTAATGTAGAGCTTGGAGAAGGTTGCTCTATTTATCATCAAGTTACTATAGGAGTCAATGAATTTAGTAGCAATGGAGGCGTTGCTAGAATTGGGAATAATGTTTTCATAGGAGTCGGAGCTAAAATAATTGGAGATGTAATTATTGGAGATAATGTACGAATTGGAGCAAATGCAGTTGTAACAGAAGATGTTATGAATAATTATACTGTTTATTCAAAACAATTCATAAAGGAAAGATCTAAATAATAGAGTATTAAAATTTAATACTCTATTATTAAAAATTGATTACTTACGTTGAGGTATCTAAAAATTTACAACTAAAAATAAAATAATGCCAGCTAGGCGATAAAGCAGTATGTAATATCCTAGCTGGCAAGGTTAACTACTAAAAAGATAATAAAGTAAAGACAAGTAATATGTCAATAAGAGCTTACTAATTGTAGGCTCTTTTTTATATAGAAATTTAAAGGAGGGAGGCAATTTATGAATGATGAACTAATAAAACATCAGCTTGAAACGCATGAGAAAAGATTAAATAATCATTCAGAGCGATTGGATGAATTAGAAAAAGGAAGAGCTGCAACTGATGTTAAGATGGATAATCTTTGTGAAAAACTTGAAGCTCAAACGAAAAGTATAAATTGGCTTATAGGTATAATGGCAAGTAGTTTAATAGGATTCTTTTTTTATGTAATTCAACAAGGAATATTTAAATAAGAAAGGTGAAGTTGAAAAATGAGTAAAGTTTTAAAGTCTATATTAACAAGATTGAATAATAAAGGAACTATATTAGCTTTAGCAGGATTAGGAGTAAGTTTACTAGTACAATTAGGAGTTAATATTGATTCTGATAAGGTAGTTGGAGTTATAAATACAGTATGTAGTATTTTAATATTACTAGGTGTGCTAAATGATCCAACTGAAAACACTAAGGCTTATATACCTTATGTAAGTGATAAGTTAATAGAAACAAATATGGAGCAGGAGTAATCTTGCTTCTTTTTTATATAAAAATTAATTAATGAAAGAAGGAATGTAAAATGAAAACAATACAAAGAAAAATAAGTCCATATAACCATTATGATTATAATAATCCTAAATTTTTAGTATTTCACTATGTAGGAGCTCAAAGTTCTACTGCAGCAAATAATGCAACTTATTTCTTTAATGGAGACAGACAAGCTTCAGCTCATTACTTTGTTGATGATAATGAAATATGGCAATCAGTAGAAGATTTATGTGGAGCTTGGTCAGTAGGTAATACTAAAACAGAAGTAAATAATCAAAATTCAATTAATATAGAAATGTGTTGTATGGGAACTAATCTTTTAGTTACAGAAACAACAGAAAATAATGCTATTGAATTAGGAGCTTATTTAATGAAAAAATATAATATTTCTATGGCCAATGTAAGAAGCCATTATGATGTTACAGATAAATGTAAATTATGTCCTAACTTTGCTAATACTGAAAGATGGAATACATTTAAAAATAAACTTCAAGCTAAATTAAACAACACTAATATTTCAACTAATAATTCAACTTCAAGTGATGTTATTTATAGAGTTAAACTTGCTAATGGAGAACAAATAGGAGCATTTAGAAATTTAGATAGTGCTAAGAATTTAGCTAAAATTAATAAGTGTAATGTATATAGTAGTGTAGATAATGGATTAGTAGTTTCTTATGTTACTAATTCAGCTGTAGCAATAAAAACTATTAATTATAGAGTTAAAAGAAAAAACGGAGAACAACTTGGTGCATTTAATAGTTTAGATAATGCAGATACTTTAGCAAAAGCTAATCAAGCAATAATATATGATAGTAATGGTAATGTAGTTAAATCATATGTACCAGATACAGGATTAGGATATTTAAACTTAAAGCCACATATGTCAAGTTGGAGGGTTTATCCTGTAGATGGACCATATACAATTAATTATGCAGTAGGAGCATTAGCACCAGCTCAATATGGAGGACTATCTTATAAGATATTAGAAAAGAAATCTGCAGATGTGTATAAAATAAAAACAGAAAGATTTGGAGTAGTTGCAATATATGCACCAAGAGATAATGATAGTAGTATAACAGAAAATCCAATATATTAATTTAAAGCCTAGTATGTAGGAGGAATCTTACTTACTAGGCTTTTTTTTTTATTTTAGTAAATATAATTATAAATTTGGAATATTTAATTGAAATATTATTAAATATAATTTATTATATAATAAATTGTATTTTTATGGCAATATTTAAATGAATAGCAAGAATACTGTGGGAATTTTATATTGGTATTTGTAAAGGGAGATGATATAAATGAGTAAAAGTTATTTAAATAAAAAATGGAATGTAAATGGAAATTTTATTGAGTTAAAAGATGGAGATGTATTAATAAATAATAAAGTAATTCATATTAGTGGATATGAAGTAAAAGGGTACATAGGTAAAGGTGATAATGGAGTTATTTTAGAAGTTAAAGAAGTAATTACTAAACAAATTAGAGCATTAAAAATATGGCTACCAAATCGTAAGAAAAAAAAGTCTAATGATGCAAGAGGATTAGAGGAAATAAAAAAGATAGCGAAGTTAGATCATGACAATATAGTTAAATATCTTCATTCTCAAATAATTGAAGGTTACAAGTGTTGTATTATGGAGAAGATTGATGGAGTTACATTGAGAGAGCATTTGAGAAGTAATAATCCTGGATTAAATGAACGATATGATATATTGCAAAATATATTCAAGACACTAAGATATTCTCAAGAAAATGGTATATATCATGGAGATTTACATTTAGATAATATAATAATAGGACATAATAGAGAAATGAAGATATTAGATTATGGAACTAGTATATTTAGCGGTAAATATTCGTTAGAACGAGATAGTAAATTATTATATGAATCTACTATTAGAATTATTGGAGAAAAATTTGATGAGAAAATGATGTTATTAGGAGTAAATGAAATAAAGATGCTTTCTCCTAATATTGTAAGAATTTTATGTAAGGCGATGAGTAAAATTGTAGTTTTATTAGATTTTGCGAGTTATCAGTTAGTAGATACAATTATAGAAGATATAGCTACAATTGTAATGTTAGTTCCTTTTTTTGATCTTAGATATATACTAAATAAAATAGTAAGTTATAACTATGAAAACTCATCTATAGAAGCAGGGAGATACTTTATGAGATGTTTATTAAAGGAAAGTGATTATGCTATAGAAAATTACAGAATATATAATTTTTTAAAAGATAGTAAAGACAGAGAGGGATCAATATATAAATTTTATGAAGATGTAAGAAAAGCTTTTATAGAAAAAATAAATAAAGAGATAAAAGAAAGCTGTATATATGTTAATAGATTTCAAGCAGAAATTTTTAATCAAGAACTATATTTTAAATATAATGGTGAAGGAGAACTTGAAATAGAAAGAAAAGAAATAGAAAGTCTTATAGTATAGTATCAAAATTTAATTATATTAAAAATAATATTGAATTATAAATTTGAAAATAATATAATTATGATATGTAGTATAAATAGAAAGGAGTTGATTGAGATATTTAATGAGCTTCCTAAATTTAGTGTTTTTATTAGGGATTTAACTTACGACGTAATATTTTTTATGTTTAGAGTAACATTTATATTTTTTATTGTACTTCTAATCGTAAGATTAATATTTTCTAAAAAACATTAATTATTATATTTAATTTTTAAATATATGGGAGGATTTTATTGCTAGAGCAGGAGATTAGTGAAAGTCTGCAATTGTAGGCCCTAAATAACATAAATGTTATTTGCACATTGTGCGCTTTAGTAAATTATATTAAAAATAAATTAAATAGATTTTTAAATAAATATTAACATTTAATTTAATGTTTTTATATACGATAAATAAATTTAGAGCTAGTAAATAAACGTAATGTTATTTACTAGCTTTTTATATAACAATAAGAAAGAGAATAGTAAGCAATTACTTTAAATTCTGTATTATAATATTGTAATTATTTAAAAATAATAAAAAGTAATTATAAAATATTGTTAATTAAAAATTAAATTGATAATATATTGTTATAAATTAATTTTTGAGGTGTATTTTATGTTTAAAGTTGATTTAGTTGGGAGAATAAATAAATATAAACTATCTAAAAATGAAATATTATTACCTTTATATGAAGCAGTAGTGAATTCATTTCAATCTATAGAAGAATTAGGGAATAAAAAAGAATTAGAAATAAGAATTAAGGTTTTAAGGGATATAAGACAAGATGTTTTAGAAAATAAAGATAAGGGAGAAAGTTATCCTATTACCGGATTTATCATTGAGGATAATGGAATAGGATTTAATGAGAATAACTATAATTCCTTCCTTACATCAGATTCTACTTATAAAAAAGCAAAAGGTGGAAAAGGTATAGGTAGATTTTCGTGGTTAAAAATCTTTGATGATATAAATATTGTTAGTATATATAATGAAAATAATAAGAATCAAAAAGTAGAATTTTCTTTTGTACTAGATAATGATAATCCTATAAAAGATAAAATAAACACTGAAACTGATGAAGATAGAAAAACTATAGTAAAGTTATGCAATATAAAAAGTGAATATTGCGATAAAATACCAAGAGAGTTGAATAAAATAGGAATGAAAATTATAGAACATTGCTTAGCGTATTTTATTCAAGAAGATGCCCCAAGAGTTATAATTGAAGATAACTTTGATATTATTGATTTAAGAAAAAAGTTTAATAAAAGTTTATCAATAGATGTAGAGACTGAAAGCTTTAAAATATCAGGGATTAAATTTGATATTCAACACATCAAATTATTTGAATCTGATGGTAATAAAAATAGAATTCATTATTGTGCAAATTGGAGAGAAGTAAAAACAGAACCTCTTAATTCTGCTATACCAGAATTAAAAGGAAAGATAAAGGATGGAGAAAGAGAATTTTTATATTCAGCTTATGTTTCAAGTTCATTATTAGATGACATTGTAAATGATGAAAGAACTGAATTTAATTATAAATTAATAGATCAAGATTTATTAAATCAAAATGGAGTTACTAAAAATCAAATAGAAAGTGAAGTTGTTGAAGTTGTAAAAAAATATTTGAAAAATTATATAGAACCAATAAAAAAGGAAAAGAAAGAGTTTATCGAAGGTTATATAAAAAAAGAAAAACCACAATATAAATCTTTATTAAAGTATAAACTCAAAGAAATAGAAAATTTAAAGTGTGAGCTTAGTGGTGAAGAGCTTGAATTAGAGTTATTTAAAATACAACAAAAATTTCATTTGGAAGTAAAAAAACAAGGTAAAGAGTTTTTGAAAGAAAATAAGATAAAAGATATAACTAAATTTGAGGAGTATAAGAAAAGATATATTGATTATATAGAGAAGGAAAATGAAGTTGGTAAATCAACTTTAGCAGAGTATATAATTCATAGGAAGATAGTTATTGACTTATTTGAAAATGCCATGAATTATAACGAACAAAACAAATATGCATTAGAAGAATATATTCATAATTTAATTTTTCCTATGAAAACCGTATCTGATGATATTGATTATGAAAAACATAATTTATGGTTAATAGATGAAAGATTATCTTATCATTATTACTTGGCTTCAGATTTGCAGATGAAGAATATTGAGGTAATAAATGTGGATACAAAAGATAGACCTGATATCTTAATTTTAGATAACCCAGTTGTATTAAGTAACGAAGATTCTAAGCCATTTAATGCTTTAACATTGATAGAGTTTAAAAGACCTATGAGAGATGATTATACAGATGAAGATAATCCAATTAACCAAGTTTTAAGATATACAAGTGATATACGTTCTGGAGCCAAAAAAGATAAAAAAGGCAGACCTATATCAGTTACAGATAATGCTCCATTTTATTTATATATAATAGCAGATTTAACTCCTAAATTAAAACAACAAGCTATTTTTTCAGGATTAAAGTTAACTCCTGATGGGTTAGGTTATTTTGGATATAAAGATTCAAACGAATTGAATGCATATATTGAAATAATTTCATATGAAAAATTACTTGAGGATTCAAAAAAGAGAAATAGAGTTTTATTTGATAAATTATTTAAGTAGCATAAAAGCACCTAGGATTGATCCTAGGTACTTTTTGTATTTTAAAGAGTAATAAATAAAAATATTATTTAAATTATAAATAAAATATAAAGTATTACAAAGAAACTTTTAAAAAGTTCACCAAGAAACACAATCTATATTTATTTATCTATATTCAATATTAATTAGCTATATATTAGCTAATACAAAGTATTTGCTTAAAAGAAAAAGTCTTAGATTTAAATTTCTAAGACTTAAAGTTTATTATAATCTTTTAATAATAATTCTAAAGCTTTATCTAATAACTTAGACATTGGAATAGATGTTTCTTTAGAAAGTTCTTTCATTTTTTCTAATAATTCTATATCAAATGTACTTGAATATCTTTGTCTATTAACAAGACTATCTTTTTTATCAGCCATAATAACACCTCCTATATATATTATAGCATTATTAATCAAACTTAATCAACTTTAATTAAAAAAAGACTTGATTAAAGTTGATTAAGGTGGTAATATTTAATTAAGGTTAATCAACCTTAATTAATGAAAGGAGGAAACTGCAAATGCAATTCTTAAAATTATCTACAGATCTAATAACAGATAAAAATATCACATCTAATGAATTCAGAATATATACATATTTATTAAGTCTTTATAATGAAGAAAAACAATGTAGTTATCCTTCGATAGATGTTATTTCAGAAAGACTTAATATTTCTATTTCAACAGTTAAAAGAAGTATAAAAAAATTACAACAACTAGGTTATATAGTTATAGAAAAAAGAAAGGGATTAGCTGGTAACTTTAATATATATAAGAAATTAAAACACCTTATAAATAAAGTAGTAGCTAAGAAGAATGTTTCTAAAATTGGAGTAGATAGTAATGGAGAAATACCAATAGATGGACAAGTAACTATCGAAGAAGCTTTACAGGAAGTAGAGGAAAATGTATTTGAAGTAAATAGCTTAGATAACAATAGTAATGTAAGGTTAGCAAGAAGTGTAACAAATATAGATAATAGTGGATTTGCTAAGAAAGTAATATCTTTAGCAGATAAGGAATTATTAAGAGAAGCTATAAAAGATTTTAAGAAGAAAAGAGGAAAAACTCCAACATTTCTTATAAAAATATTAGTAGACCAATATTATAAAACAGGAGTAAATTTATCTAAACCTTTATTAAATTTATTAAGGAAAGATTATATAATTATATAAAATAAATATTTACAATCGAATGTATGTTCTTTAAAATAGAAGTGAAAATATTTTAAAGAAGGTGATATTATGTTGAAGCCACCTATATGCAGAGTAGGAGGAAAATCTAAATTAAGAAAAACTATAATAGAAATGATTCCAGAGCATACTTGTTATATAGAAGTGTTTTTTGGAGCTGGATGGGTTTACTTTGGTAAAGAAACAAGTAAAGTTGAAGTTATAAATGATATAGATAAAGAATTGGTAAATTTATTTAGAACAATAAAGTATCATGCTCCAGAAGTAGAAAGGTTATTAGAATATGAATTTAGTGGACGAGATATATTTGAAGAGTATAAAAATTGTACATTAGAATATATGACAGAAATTCATAGAGCTATAAGATTTCTATATATAATAACACAAAGTTTTGCTGGCAAGGGGAAGAATTATGGATATGGAACAACAACTAAGCCAGGACAACAAATATTTTATAAACAAGTATTATTAGAGTTAAGAGATAGACTTAAAAATACATATGTAGAGAATTTAAGTTTTGAAAAAATAATCGATAAATATGATAGAGAGCATAGCTTTTTCTTTTGTGATCCTCCATATATTGAAACTTGTGGATATGGAAATAAATTTGCAGAAGAGGAACATATACTATTAGCAAATAAACTTAAACAAATAAAAGGTAAGTTCTTATTAACAATAAATGACCATCCTTTAGCTAGAGAGTTATATAAAGAGTTTAATATAAAAGAAGTTAAAGTAAATTATTCTATTGCTAAAGAGAATAGTGCAAGAGGTAAATACAATGAGTTAATAATAACAAATTACTAAATAAAAAGAACTGATAAGTAAATACCAGTTCTTATATTAATTTATACATATATCTTAAATGTTCTAATTCCTCTGTTCCTATATCAGTTAATAAAGCTTTAGCTTTGTTAGTAGGCATAGAGTATCTTTGATCTAAATATCTAAGTGCTGCAGATAGTTCACCATCTGGGCCACCATATTGACTTACTAATAGCTTAGCCATTCTTAAATCAGTAGATTTTAGGTTTACAGGATATTCTAAAGTTTTAACGTAATACCACATTATTTTTTACCTCCTTTAGATTTTTCCCAAGGCCATGGTGAATTGACCCATTTTTCTGGGTTTTGAAAATAAGCAGAACCAAAGTTTGTTAAAGGACCATGTTCTTTTTCATAATCCCAAATAGTTTTTTTGAGTTCGCAAGAAATATTTTCATAGTCAGATTTTGCTTTTTCGCAAGTTGGAAAATTGTCTAAATATAAATTAAGGTCAACAATAAAAAATTGAAGTCTATAAATTTTATCTAAATATTCATGTTTTGTCATTTCTTATCGTCACCTCCAACATATTTAACATCACAATATGGACTATATAAGTCCTTAAATATTGTTCCTGCTGAAAATGCATCATTCATATTAAATAAGTTCTCATATGGCTGTAAGTTTATAAAAACTTTTCCGTAGAAGTTTGGAGTAAAAACTTTGTAAGATTCATAACAGTTTTTACTTGAATCATTACAAGTAGTATTACAATAATCTTTATCAGGATTATTTATACAATCATTGCATTTATTGCAATCATCATTTTTACGATAATACATAAAAACATCCTTTCAAATATCGAGCTTTAATAACAAACTATGTCAAAAAAAGAAAAAACGTGATAAGAATTTAAAATATATTTATAAATTAAATTTTATTTATAGTAAATTATTAAATAGCTAGAAATAAAGTTAAAAGATTTTTTATCAATATACAGTATGTTATTTATATACTTATTATTTAACTTTAAATAGTTGTATGATATATTATTTTATATATAAAAAATAAACAGAAGGTGATTAAATGAACGGAAATGATTATTCAGGGCTTACAGGTAAAATAGTTACAAAGGAAAGTTGTGAATATAATCAAAGTATACAGTCTTGGAATAGAGCCATTGAAAAATATCCGTCAGTTATTATATATTGTTATAATGATGAAGATGTTATTAATGCTGTTAAGTGGGCGAGAAATAATTCAAAGGAAATAAGGGTTAGATCTGGTGGACATAATTATGAAGGGTATTCAACAGGAAATAATTTGGTAGTAATAGATGTAAGTAAAATTAACAGTATTTATATAAATGAAAAAGAAAAAATAGCTAAATTAGGTGGTGGTGTTAGAAACAGAGAAGCTTATGAAGCTTTTGGTGCAAAGGGTTATGCCTTTCCAGGAGGTGGATGCCCTACAGTAGGTGTATCTGGATTAATTTTAGGTGGAGGATGGGGATACTCCTCTAGATATCTTGGACTAGCATCAGATAGCTTAGTTGAAGCAGAGATTATTAATTATGAAGGTAAAAAGCTAGTTTTAAATAAAAATGAAAATAGCGATTTATTTTGGGCTATTATGGGAAGTGGTGGTTGTAATTTTGGTATTATAACATCAATGACTGTAGAGTTAAAAAAAGAGGCTAATAGGGCTACTTTGCTTAATATAAACTATCCATATGATAACGAAGAAGTTATTTTAAATGTTATATTAGAAATACAAAAATTATTTAAAAACTTAGATATAAAGATGAATTTCAAGACTGCTATATATAACTCTAAGGAAAAAGGAATAGGAGTTAAATTAGTAGGATTATTTTATGGAAGTTCAAGTGAAGCTAAAAAAATACTGAAGCCTATATTAAATATAACAGATGATTTTGAAGTAAATATAGAAGAAAAAAGTTTAGTAGAGTGTAATAGATGGATACAGGATAGTCATCCTGAGTATGAAAAATATAAATCTACGGGAAGGTTTGTATTTAGAGACTATAGTGAAAAAGAAATTAGCAATTTAATTAAAATTATAAAAAATCCTTCAGAAGGATTTTATTATACAGCTATATCTTTATATGGGCTTGGAGGAGTAATTTCTAATATAAATAAATTAGATACAGCCTATTACTATAGGGATGCAAGTTTTATAATGGGAATACAATCTGTTTGGGATGAAGATAAGTATTCTATTGAAAATAGAGAGTGGGTAAAAAAGAATTTTAAATTTATAAAAACATTAACAGATGGGTCATTTGTAAATTTTCCTTTAGATGAATTAGAAAGTTATGAAAAGGAATATTATGGTGATAATATTTTTAGATTGAGAGATATTAAGAGAAAATATGATCCGTATAATATGTTTGATTATCCTCAGTCTATTAAGGTGAAAAAGTAGTATTTTAAAATTGAAGACAATAATAATAAATGATGATATAATTGATAAATATTATTAAATGAGGTGATAAATTGGTTAGTATAGCGGGAAAAGGCTGTGAAAGACTTATTCCAACTGAAGAAAAAAAATCGTTAGAGGAAATTGAGCGTAGCCTTGTTAAAACATATAGAAAACATATATGGACTAAATTTGTGAAAGCAATTAAAGATTATAATTTAGTAGAGGAAGGAGACAAAATAGCAGTAGCTATTTCTGGAGGAAAGGATTCGTTATTATTGGCTAAATGTTTTCAGGAATTAAAGAAACATGGTCAAATGAACTTTGAACTAGAATTTATTGCTATGGATCCAGGATATCATCCACAAATAAAGGATTTACTGATAGAAAACTGCAATCATTTAGGAATACCTGTACATATTTATGAAGGAAAAGTATTTGAAGTAGTTGATAAAATGGCTAGAGATTATCCATGTTATCTTTGTGCTAGAATGAGAAGAGGATCTTTATATAATAAAGCACAGGAACTTGGATGTAATAAATTAGCTTTAGGACATCACTATAATGATGTTATAGAAACTACGCTTTTAAATGTCCTATATGGTGGTAATTTTAAAACTATGTTACCAAAACTTAAAGCGGCAAACTTTGAAAATATGGAACTTATAAGACCTCTTTATTATGTAGAAGAAGAATATATAAAGAGATTTACTAATAACGCAGGTATTTGGCCATTAAATTGTGCATGTATGGTAGCTGCAGAAAAAATAGGTAACAAAAGATATGAGATTAAAGAGCTTATCAAAGAACTTAAAAAGAATTTTGATGGAGTAGAAAAATCTATATTTAAATCTGCAGAAAATGTTAGTATGGATTCAATTCTTGGTTGGGAAAAGAATGGTGTAAAAACTAAATATTTAGAAGTTTATGATGAAGAATAAATAAATTTATATGATTTATACTAATGGTATAGCGGAGGTGATTTCATGGCTAAAAAGAATCAAGAAGCAAGTTGGGAAAAGAGAGGATATAAATCTCCTAAAAAAAGTGAAGCTTCTAAAGTACCAGAGGTAAAATAAATCATAAAAATAAAGCTGCTTAGAAGATTATCTTTTAAGCAGTTTTTCTATAATGTATAAATTTTACCATAATAACGAAACATTATACTTTTTTTATTAAAAAATATATGGTATATTTTATTTAGATTACAACTTAAAAATATGTAAAAAGGAGAAGTATTATGGAAGATAATCAATATATAAATATGAATCCTAATATTTTATTAAGTATTGTAAATATGAAACTTAGAGATTTTTACTCTAATTTAAGTATTTTATGTGATGATTTACAAATTGATGAAAAAATGTTGAAAGAAAAATTAAATTCTATAGGATATACATATGATGAAAATATAAATCAGTTTAAGTAATTTGTTAGGAGGAGTATTAATGAAAATAAAAAAAATAGGAAAACTTGCTGTTCTTGTAGCAGCAGGAGCGGCATTAGTTACAACTTTAATAAAGGATAATAAGGAAAAAGCAGAGAAAGAAGAAGTTGTAGAGGAAAATAAGTAAAATAAAGTCTGAAAAGGATTATTGATATGAATAGGGAAAGGTTTATTAACAAGGATGTTGGTTCCCTTAATATAGATAATAAGGATTTTTTTTATCTAAATGAGGATGAGGAATTTTTATTAAATTTCAAGCAGTCGTTTATAAAATCTATAAAAGGATTGTTTATTTATGCAAGTTTGGAAAAAAACTTAATAATGTTTTATGGGAACAATAAAGATATTTTAGGCTATGATGATCAATTTCTAATTATGAATACTGAAGAAATCAAGGAATATATTAGGAATGATTATATAAATTTTCTGATAGATGGATTAAAAAATAATAAAGAAGTTGAACTGAAAATTACAAATAAATTAAAAAAAGAAATCTGGATTAGCATAAAAGGATTTACTAAGAAAGATGAAAAAGATAATATTATAGAGTTTGAAGGTTATATACATAATATTAATATTGAAAAAGAAGCTAAATTGATGTTAGAGTATATAACCTTTTATGATGAATTAACAGGATTAAGTAATAGGAAACATTTTAATAAATTAATAAAAGCGGAATTAAATAAGCAATCTTTATTAGAAAGCAGAGGAGCTTTAATAATTGTTGATATTGATAATTTTAAATTTATTAATGATTCTTATGGACACAAATGTGGAGATTTTTTTCTAGAAAAGTTTTCACAGGATTTAAAGAAAATTTTTAGTTTTAATGAATTATTATGTAGATTTGGAGGAGATGAATTCATAATTTTTGTTCCTAATATATTAGATTTAAAACAAATAAAAGAGATAATTAATAAAATTATGAATCTTCTAAAAGAACCATATATAATTAATAACAAAAAGATAGTTACTACTGCAAGCATAGGAGTGGCTACATTTCCAGATGATGGAGAGGAATCAGAAGTTTTATTAAAAAATGCTGATTCAGCTATGTATATTGCTAAAAGTAATGGAAAAAATCAATGGCAAATGTTTAATAGCAATATTTCAAAAGAAATAAATAGAATTTATTCAATTCAAAAAGAACTTAGAACTGCATTAGATAATGATGAAATGTTTGTTGTTTTTCAACCTAAAGTAAATTTAACAGACGATGAAGTAAATGGATTTGAGGCTTTAATAAGATGGGAAAATTCTGAAATGGGATCTGTAAGCCCAGGAGAGTTTATTCCTGTTGCTGAAAGTACAAGATTAATTATACCTATAGGGAAATTTGTGCTAAGAGAAGTTTTTATAAAAATTAGTTATTTATTATCAAAAGGATATGATAATTTTAAAATTGCAGTTAACTTATCAGAAATTCAATTAAGAGAAGGAGATTTATTAGAGTACATAAAATCTCTAGTTGAAGAATTTAAAGTTTCACCTAAATACATAGAAATTGAAATTACAGAAAGTATGATAATGAAATCGGTAGATAGAAATATAAAATACTTGCTTGAAATAAAAGAATTAGGAGTATCTATAGCACTTGATGATTTTGGAACAGGATATTCTTCATTGAATTATTTAACTAAGTTACCAATAGACGTGCTTAAAATTGATAGAAGTTTTGTAATTGATATGGTTGAAAATGATAAAAGTAGATATATAGTAGAAAAAATAATTCAGTTATCTCATAAACTAGGAATTAATGTAGTAGCGGAAGGGGTAGAAGAGAAAGAACAAGTTGAATACTTAAAAAGTATAGATTGTGATACTGTACAAGGTTATTATTACAGTAGACCAGAGAATTTTGAAAATGTTGTAGAAATGTTAAATAAAAATATAGATTATAAATAAAGTTAAGTTAACTTCATAATTTAAAATAAATTTTGTAGCAATAAAAGTATAATTGTAAAATTTGTTTTAATTATGAGGTTTTTTATAGAACTTTTATAGGGGGCATAATGAAAAAATCAATAAATTTAGTTTCAGGAAATATATTAAGTACGCTATTTAAATTAGCAGTACCAATATTAGGCACATCTTTTATACAAATGGCTTATAATATGGTTGATATGATTTGGGTAGGAAGAATAGGCAGTAATGCTGTTGCAGCTGTAGGAACAGCAGGATTTTTTACTTGGTTTGGTACTTCATTAGTTTTTATATCTAAAATAGGTGCCGAAATTGGAGTAGCACAATCTATAGGAAAGAAAAATGATAAAGAAAAGAACAAGTTTATATATAATAGTTTATTTATTAATATTATAATAGCTATAATTTATACTATTATTCTACTGATATTTAGAAAAAGTTTTATAGACTTTTTTAAATTAGGAGACTTAGAAATAGTAAATATGAGTATTAATTTTTTAGTTATAGTATCTATTGGAATGATATTTAGCTTTTTAAATCCATTATTTACAGGAATTTTTAATGCTTCAGGAAGTAGTAAAATTCCTTTTTTAATTAATACTATTGGTTTAGTTTTTAATATAGTTTTTGACCCAATTTTAATATTTGGTTTATTTGGATTTCCAAAGTTAGGAGTTGAAGGAGCAGCAATAGCAACAGTTAGTGCTCAAGCAATAGTAACAATAATATTTATAATATCTTTTGTTAAAAATGGATATAATTTAAGTTTAAAGAATAAGAAATACTTAGATAAAGAAGTATGTTTTAAAATTTGTAAACTTGGAATTCCAACAGCACTTCAAAATTGTGGATTTGCATTTTTTGCAATGATTATTGGTAGAATAGTAGCTTCATGGGGACCTGTAGCAATTGCGGTACAAAAGGTAGGCTCTCAAATAGAAGCAATATCTTGGATGACTGCAGAAGGGTTTGCAACAGCTTTAACAGCATTCGTTGGACAAAATTATGGTGCTAATAAGTGGGATAGAATTTTAAAAGGATATAAAGCTACAATGATAATGGCATGTACAATAGGAATATTTTCAACAATTCTTTTTGTGTTTTTTGGAGAAAGTATATTTTCTATATTTATACCAGAAGAAGAAGCTATACTATCTGGTGCTATTTATCTTAAAATATTAGGTTACTCTCAATTGTTTATGTGTATTGAAATAACTACGTCTGGAGCCTTTTCAGGATTTGGAGATACTGTAACTCCATCTTGGGTAAGTATAATACTTACAGGATTTAGAATTCCTATAGCTATATTTTTAAGTAGTATTTTAGCCTTAGGGATTAATGGTGTTTGGTGGAGCATAAGTGGGACAAGTATAGTCAAAGGAATACTATTGCTAATATTATTTATATTTATGATTATAATACCTAATAGAAAAAAATTCCAAAATGCTATTGACAAATAAATACTTAAAGAATATCATATAAATAACAAAATAAAGAAAACCTGTGATAAGGAAGAGTAGCTGGTGTGTAAAGTTTAAGAGAGCTGAAGATGGTGTGATTTCAGTACTATAGCAAATAGTGAATGGGCCTTTGAGGTGTGATGCGAAATTTTTAAAGTAGTTGAACCGTATGTCCTACGATATAAGGAATAGAGTATAATAGTACTTGAAGAGAGAGGCTTTTTTAAAGCAATTTAGGTGGCAACGCGGATAATACCGTCCTATACAAATAGTATAGGGCGTTTTTTTTATTTAGAAATTTATAAGGAGCTGGTATTTATGAGATGAAGGAGAGTAGATAATAAAGTTTAAATATTTAATAAAAAGGAGAATTAATATGGAGAAAAATATTAATGTTAAAAAAATGATATTAAATGCAATACTAATATCTATTGGAGCACTATTACATCAAATAACGCCAGCTTTAGGATTACCAATGCAACCAGATTTTGCTTTGACTATGCTATTTATAATTATTTTAATTAATGATGATTATAAGACAACTTTAATTTCTAGTTTGATTATTGGAATAATTACTGCTTTAACAACGAAATTTCCAGGAGGACAACTTCCTAATATTATAGATAAGGTAGTTGTAGGGCAAATTATATATTTAATTTTTAAGCTTATAGGAAATAGATTAAATAATGATATAAAAATTATAGTATCTTTAAGTTTTGGTACAATATTAAGTGGAGTTATATTTTTATTTTCAGCAAGTATATTAGTTGGGCTTCCAAGTAGCTTTATTTCTTTAATAATAGTAGTGGTTTTGCCAGCTGTATTTATAAATATATTTGCAGGAACAATCTTATATAAAGCTATAGGAAGAGCATTAAAAGTCACAGGAGCAGTAATTAGTAAATAATAAAATAACTAATTACTATATAAATAAAGAGGCTGTTACAAAACTTTTAAATTGTAGCAGCCTAAGTATTTTATTTTTTCATAACCTTATAAATTTCTGGAGTATTTTCATCTATAGCTTTGAATTCATAACCTTTATCTTTATAATACTTAATGATAGAAGGTAATGCCTTAGCTGAAGTTTTATTTAAAAATGAACAATGCATTAAAATTACAACATTATCATCATTTTTACAACTCTTTTTTATAATATTTTCAGGAGAAGATTTATAGTTTGCTCCATCTCCACTATCAACATTCCAGTCGTAAATTTTAAAGTTTTTATTATGTAATTCATTTACTAATCCTTCAGTTAACTTATAACTGTTATTATTACAGCCAAAAGGAAATCTCAAAATATTGTACTTTTCGCCAGTAACATTATAAAGAATATCTTGACTTTTAATCATTTCATTTAAAAAGTTATCATTACTACAATAAAGCTTACTTCTATCATGAGAATAGCTATGTAATCCTATGCTATGGCCTTCATTTTTCATTCTTAATATAATATCTTCTTGACCTTTAATTTGTGATCCTATTACAAAAAAAGTAGCAGGAACATCTTCTTGTTTTAAGGTATCTAATACATCTTTTGTTACATTTCCCCCAGGTCCATCATCAAATGTAATGTATACAGTTTTTTTATTAGAACCTTCTAAATTTATATTATTAGTTGTAGCATAAACCTTAAATGAAGTTGTAAATAATAAAGAAAATAATACTGAAAGTAGCATTAACTTTTTATTTAATTTCATTAAAATCACCTCCTAAAAGTAGTATTCCTAAAAAAACATAAAATAAAATAATATATATTGGAAATTATATATTATGAAATGATATTAATAGTAAATAAATAATATTATGTTAAAATATGGAATAAGGTGATAAAATATATATATTAATTTAAATCTAAAAAGGCTTTGGTGATAAGAGTGGAAAGAAAGTATAAAGAGTTAAAGTTTTTCAGTATTTTACCTGTTTTAAGTGTAGTGCTTTTTTATTTAAAGTTAAATATTGTAGTTATAGTATTTATATTTATGTTAAGTATAATTTTTATACTTATTATTAATTTAATATATAAAAACAATAAATATAAAAAGCTATATAATAAATATGAATCTAATAAAAGGAGATATAGAATTGCTATAGAAGCTTTAGATTCTGCTATATGGGAATGGAATAGTGAAACAAATAAATTATTTATATCTAAGAAAATAAAAGATTTATTAAAAATTAATAATGATATAACTAATTTTGAAGAATGGCTATATTTTATTTCTGATGAGGAAAGAGAAGATATAAGAATTTTTATTGAATATACGATTAAAAATAGAGTATTAGATAATTTCGTATTAGAACATAGTGTCATAGATGTAGAAGATAAAAAATTAACCATAAAATTTAGTGGTAAGGGAAGTATTAAAGAGGATAGATTCTATTTATCTGGTACAATTACAGATTTTACAGAAAGAAGAAGATTAGAAGATATAAATAAAGATAGAGAGGATAAAAATCGTTTAGCATTAGAAGGATCTAAGGATATAGTATATTGGTGGAATGTAAAAGAAAATATTATTTCAGTAGGAAGTAGTATAAGAAAATATTTAAATATATCAGGAAATGGAGATTTATTAATTCCATCAGCTACTTGGGAAAGTTATATAGTTAAAGAAGACTTAGAGATGTATAAGTGTAAACTTAATAAAGTATTAAATTCTAATAAGAATGAGTTTTATACTATTGAATATAGAATACTTGGAAAAAATAACAAAGCATATTGGGTTGAATTTAAAGGTAAAAAAACTATTAAAAAAAATGGGGATATATTTATACATGGAGCTCTTTCGGATATTACAATAAGAAAAGAAAAAGAAATTGAAATAAATCACCTTACTTTTAATGATGAGGTTACAGGAATACCTAATAGGAGATATTTTAGTAGAGAAATAAGTAATAGAATTAAAAGTTTTCCAGATAAAAAATTTGCTTTAATTTTTATTGATATTGATAATTTTAAATATGTAAATGACACATATGGTCATGATACAGGAGATTCACTATTGAAAGAATTTTCTAAAACTATACTAGAAATGAAAATAGAAGAGCTATTATTAACAAGATATGGTGGAGATGAATTTGTTTTAGTGAAAAATAATATTAAGGATAGGAAGCAAATTAAAGACTTATTAGATAATATAATTAAGAAGTTTAGTAAGCCTATAAATATTAATGGAAAGGATATATTTTGTACTCTTAGTATTGGTGTTAGTATATATCCTACAGATGGAAAAGAACTAGGGATTTTAATAAAGAGAGCTGATATGGCAATGTATTTAGCTAAAATAAATGGAAAGAATAGATATGAATTTTTTGATTTTAAAATTTTAGAAGTTTTAAATAGAGAGTTTGATATAGAAAAAGGTTTAAGAATTGCTATAGATAATGAAGAGATAAAATTAGTTTTTCAACCTAAAATAAGATTAGACACAACAGAAGTAATTGGATTTGAAGTTTTAGTACGTTGGAATAGCAAAGACCTAGGCGTTGTTCCTCCTAATGAATTTATTCCTATTGCTGAAAATTCAGGAATAATAATATCAATTGGAAATTATATAATAAATGAAAGTTTTAAAAAATGTAAAGAATTATCACTAATGACAAATAGAAAATTTAAAATGGCTATTAATTTATCAGATGTACAGATTAGAGATGAAGAAATAGTAAAGTATATTGCAGAAACTTTAAAAAAATATGAATTAGATTCAAGTTATATTGAGTTTGAAATAACAGAAAGTATAATTATGAAGTCAGCAGAAAGAAATATAAAAACTTTAGAAAAGTTAAAAAAAATAGGAGTTACATTGGCGTTAGACGATTTTGGAACAGGATATTCTTCTTTAAGTTATTTAAGAATATTGCCAATAGATGTATTAAAAATTGATAAAACTTTTATAGATGGAATAGTAATAGAGGAAAAAAGTGAATATATAATAAATAGTATTATTAATTTATCACATTACTTAAATTTACTAGTAGTTGCAGAAGGTGTTGAGACTAAAGAACAATTAGATTATTTGAGAATAAGTAATTGTGATATAATTCAAGGATATTATTTTAGTAAGCCAATTAATTTTGAAGAGGCAGCCAAGATGTTGGTAAAATAAAAATTAGTTTTTATTAAAAAATAATCACAAACCATAATATAAAATCATATTATGTAACTATATTATGCTTTGGAGGTTAATATGAAAATAATAATTGATGATCAATATCAAAATGATGAAAATAATCAATATACTATGGATGAGGATGGAAATATAAATTTATTTATCAATATAGACAATGCAACTGAACAAGATGAAACTATAAATTTTAATAACAACATAGACTCTAATAGCCTTATAGGGGGAATAGAAAGTAATTTTGAAGAATTAAGGGAAGAAGAGATAAAGGATACATTTATAGTTGAATCCTTTGTAAAGGAAGAAAATATAATAAAGGAAGATAATACAATAAGTGAGGAAAATATAATAAGTGAAGAAAGTCAAAGAGAGGAAGAAAAAAATAAGAGAAATTATCACAGTATATATGCTGAAATAGAAAGAAATTTACAGACAAAATATAGTGGTGATGATAAAGTAGAATACGATCTAAATAATCAATTAGAATATGGGTTAAATAACCAAGTAGAATATGTAGCAAATAATCAAGAAGAATACGATTTAAATAAAAAAGTAAAAAATCAATACGATAATCCAATAGAGAGAAGAGAAGAAGAAAAAAAGGGGATTATTGAAGTGTATTCAAAATTAGGCTCTAGAGAAGGGCTAGAACTTAGAGGAGCTAGAATTAATTTATATTTATTAAATGGAGTTTCTCCTAAATTATATGATTCAAAATTCACGGATAGCATTGGAAAAGTAACCTTCAATAATTTACCTAATGGATGCTATAGAATTATAGCAATAGTTGATAGAAGATATTTTGAAAAGCCAATTTACTACAATTGGAATGAAGTAACAATAGATTCTAATAACAAAGAAAAAAGTATTGTTGTAGTAAATAAAATTAAATCTGGATATTACAGATAATATCTTTAAAATAAAGCTTATAATGTATAAAATGTAAGCTTTATTTTTTTATTTTCTTAATATAAAATAGAAGTAGATAAATAGAAATTAAAAAGAGGAGATACGAATGAGAATTAAAATAAAATACTTTGATAATGCTACTAAACTAAAAAAAATAGTTAAAGGAAATTGGATAGATGTATATTCAAATAAAGATGTTTTTGTAGAAGAGGGTACTAGAGCTATGATACCATTAGGATTTGCTTTAGAATTACCTAAAGGATGGGAAGGACATTTAGCTCCTAGAAGTAGCACTTTTAAGACATGGGGAATAATACAAACTAATTCTGTAGGTGTAGTAGATGATACATATATAGGAGATAACGATCAATGGCATATGCCTATTTACTGCCTTCAAGGAAAAGAAGAGAGTGAAGGAAAAAAAGGAACATGGATTAAATATGGAGATAAGATAGGACAATTTAGAATTATGGAAGTTATGCCAGAAATAGAATTTGAAGAAGTTGAATCCTTTGGAAATGAAGATAGAGGAGGATTTGGATCAACAGGAAAAAAATAAAGATTGCGTAACAATCTTTAAATGAAGAATGTAGAATGAAGAATGTAAAATTAAGGATGTTTTGCATAGCAAAACTTAAAATAAATGGTGCGAAGCACTTCTATTTAAAAATCCGTAGGATTTTTTCATTAATTTTTCATTCTTCATTATTAATTTTTAATTATTAATTATTAATTATTAATTATTAATTATTAATTATTAATTTCTATTCCTTCCCATTCTTCGTAAAGAGAAGAAATTTTTTCTTCTAATGCTTTTATTTCTTTACTAATTCTTTCGCTTTCTGTTGGATTTGAGTAAACTTCTTCAAGGCAAAGTTTTTCTTGAAGGGAAAGTAAATCATCTTCAGCTTTAGCAATATCATCTTCTAATTTTTTTAGTTTTAATTTTTGAGCCTTTTCTTCTTTTTCTTGCTCTTTCTTTTTCTTTTTTTCTTCTTTTAGTTGAGTTTTTGTTTTACCGTTAGCTAGTTCTTCAAGTATTTCAAATCTATTAGGATTAACTTTCTTTTCTTGGTAGTAGCTATAGTTTCCAAGGTATTCCTTTGTACCGTCTTCTTTAAGTTCCAGTATTCTATTAATAACTTTATTTAAGAAATATCTATCATGAGATATAACAAGCAAAGTTCCGTCGTAAGTTAATAAAGCATCTTCTAAAGCTTCTCTTGAAATAATATCCAAGTGATTAGTAGGTTCATCTAATAACAGTAAGTTTGCTTTAGAAAGCATTAATTTTAGTAAATTAATTCTACATTTTTCTCCACCGCTTAAAGTGTTAATAATTTTAAAAACATCATCCCCTGTAAATAAGAAAGAGGCTAGAGCACTTCTTAGTTTAGAGGTAGTTAATTTAGGGAACTCATCCCAAACTTCATCTATTATAGTTTTAGATAAGTTTAAATCTGATTGTTCTTGATCGTAATAACCGACATTTACATTAGTTCCTAAAATAACTTTACCATTATCAGCTTCTATATTCTCAAGAATTATTTTGAATAATGTTGTTTTACCACGACCGTTTTCGCCTATTAAAGCAACCTTTTCACCTCTTTTTAAATCCATATTTAAATTTGAAAAAAGTTTATTTTCTCCGTAGCTTTTAGCTAAATTTTCAATATGAAGAACATCATGTCCGCTTTTAACAGAGGTTTCAAATTTAATTTTAGAAGCTTCCTTATCCTTATCAGGTGCATCGATTTTCTCCATCTTTTCAAGGGCTTTTTCACGACTTTCTGCAGCTCTAATACTTTTTTCTCTATTAAAGCTTCTAAATTTTTCTATAATAGCTTCTTGTCTTTTAATTTCTGCTTGTTGCAGATTATAAGCTTTAAGTTGAGCTTCAAAATTCTTTTTTCTTTGTTCTATAAATTTAGTATAAGAAACATTATAACAATTAACATGACCATTAATAACTTCAAAAGTATTATTAGTGACAGAGTCTAAGAAAAATCTATCATGGGAAATTACTAAAACTGTTCCTTTATAATTTTTTAAGTATTCT
Source organism: Clostridium gallinarum (assembly GCF_014836325.1). GTDB lineage: Bacteria > Bacillota > Clostridia > Clostridiales > Clostridiaceae > Clostridium > Clostridium gallinarum. The sequence goes on along the minus strand of NZ_JACSQZ010000008.1, from coordinate 28,425 downwards.
TCAAGCCATTCTATAGCATCTAAATCTAAATGGTTAGTAGGCTCATCTAATAAAATAATATCAGGATTTTTTAATAAAAGTTTACATAATGAAACTCTAGTTTTTTGCCCTCCACTTAAAGTTTCTATAACTTTATCAAAATCTTCTTCTAAAAATCCAAGTCCTTTTAAAACTCTAGAAATTTCACCTTTATATGTATATCCACCTTTATGTGAATAGAGATCTTGAAGAGTGGTATAATCCTTTATTATTTTTTCATGATAAGTAGCATTATTTTCATCATAAGGTTCTGCCATTTTAATTTCTAAAGTATGTAGTCTATTTTCTATATCTAATAATTCTTGAAACACTAAATTCATTTCATTGTAAATAGTATTTTTCAAATCTAAATCTACATGCTGAGATAAATAACCTATAGTTCTATTTTTATCTAAAAATATTTCTCCATCATCTTGTATAATCTCTTTAGATATTATTTTAAATAGAGTTGATTTACCTTCTCCATTTCCGCCAATAATACCAACTTTATCCCCTTCATTTATCGAAAAAGTAACTTTTTTTAAAACTTCTTGAATTCCATAGCTTTTCGATATATCTTTACAACTTAAAACTACCATTTTTGCCTCCTAAAGTAACTGTATATATAAACTTAAATTACATAAATTCAAAATCAATAATTTTATTATACTCTAAGGCTTAAACCTAGGCAAATAAAAAGAAACTGTCTAAAAGACAGCTCTTATTTTGAAATAGTTTTAAATTTAGGTAAATGATTATCTATAATTAATGAAGGAGCACCAGAAATTAAAGGTAAGAAGTAATCTAAAGCTTCTTCTTTTATATTATTTCCTTCTTCATTTATTAATTTCGTAGGGAAATATTTTACGTTATTAGCTATTTTATCAGCTTCCACAAGAATGTGAGAAGTTTTATATGGAGAGCTAGATTCTCTTTTGATTGCTACCATATAGCCACTATTACCCTCTAAAGCAAATTTTAAAGCAGAAGAGCCTACTTCTAAAGCTTCTTCTAAATCTATATTAGAAGCACAGTGCATAGCACATCTTTGTAATACTCCAAGTTCTAAGGATTTAACTCTAGTTGTAATGCTTGAATTTATTATTAAATTCTTAAGATAAGAACCAACACCACCTAATTGAGCATGTCCAAATTTATCATGGGATTGGCTTTCAACTTCTGTTATAAATTTTCCTTCAGAATTTCTAAGCCCTTCCGAAACAACTATAAATACTTTATTTTTTTCTTTAAATCTTTGTCTAACATCAGTTAGGAATTTTTCTATGTCAAATGCAACTTCTGGTAAGTATATAAAGTCAGCAACAGGCTCGCCGTTAATTCTAGCCATGCAAGCAGAGGCTGCAAGCCATCCAGTATCTCTACCCATAGTTTCTAATATAAATATACCATTATTTATGTAAACTGAAGAATCTAAATATGTTTCTAAAGCCGTAGTTGCAATAAATTTAGCTGCACTTCCAAAACCAGGTGTATGATCTGTAAACATTAAATCATTATCAATTGTTTTTGGAATTCCTATAAATTTAATATCTAAGCCAGTTTTTTTAGCATAGTTTCCAAGTTTTGCAATAGTATCCATAGAATCATTTCCACCAACATAGAAAAATGCCTTTATATCATTACATTTTAGTATGTCTAAAAGTTTATCATACTCTTCTGTAGATTCTTCTAAATGTTTCATTTTATATCTACAAGATCCTAAACCAGAGGATGGGGTATATCTAAATTCATTAATTTCATCTTCAGAAAAAGACGATAAATCTATTATGTTTCCATTTAAAATTCCTTCTATTCCATTTAAACCTGCATATACTTTATCAAAAGCTTTAATTTCATTATTAGCTTTTAATAAACCCACTACACTTGAATTTATTACAGCTGTTGGACCACCAGATTGTGCTACTATACAATTAGCCATTTATGTTACACTCCTTTAATTTTAAATAAACAATGTGATATACAATTTGATATATAATATACTCTATTTAATAATATACAATAAAAATTAATTAAAATAAATACTTTAGTAAAAAATAATGCATAAAAATATTTTTAAGAATTATATATATTTTAGAATCTATATTTAAGGGGGAGTTCATAATAAGATGGATTTAAAAGAAGTAATTTTAATTGGAGTAGCTTTATCAATGGATGCACTTGGACTTACTATTAGTCTAGGGATAAATCCACATTTAGTAAAAAGAAATAAAATTAGATTTATTTTATCTTTTGCTTTTTTTCAATTCTTTTTTATATTTTTGGGGGGAGTAGCTGGTAGATTTTTTGATACATATATAGTTTCTATTCCAAATGCAATAGGAGGAATTGTTGTTTTAGGAATAGGTGTAATAATGTTGGTATCAGCATTTAAAAATGATGATAAAGATGATTCTATGTTAATAAAAAAGTCAATGTATTTAATTTTAGGAATGTCTGTAAGTATAGATGCATTAGTGGTAGGGTTTACAGCTTTTTATGAAACCATTAAAGTTTTAATATTTATAGATGCTATTTTAGTTGGACTTATTACTTTATTTTTGTGTACTTTAGGATTTTTCTTATGTAGATATGCAAGAAGGGTAGAATTTATATTTAAATATGCTGATATTTTAGGTGGATTGATATTGTTAATATTAGGAATGAAAATGATGTTTTTTTAGTATTTGATAAGTTTCTTAATAATGATATAATTTAATTATAGATTATAACGTTAGGAGAAAAAAATGATCTGGGAAAATTATCTAAAAGAAAATGGGATTAGGATCACAGCAGGAAGAATTTCAATTTTAAATATAATAGAAGCTTCAGATAAAGGTTTATCGGCAGAAAGTATATATACTGAATGTAAAAAACAAAAGAATAATTTAAACTTAAGTACAATATATAGAACATTAGAATTATTAGAAGATAAAAATGTCATAAAGAAAATTAATATAGATGGGCCAGCTATATTTGTACTTAAAAAAGAAAATCATAAACATATATTACAATGCGATGTTTGCCATAAATCTGTTGAAATACCATGTCCTATGGAAGAAATAGAAGAGGCAATTAAAGCTAAGGTTGGATTTAGTTTAACTAAACACAAGTTAGAGTTAAATGGTATTTGCGATAAGTGTAAAAAAGAAAATTGGTAATATTAAGTTTTGCTAAAAAATGGAGTTATCTTAAGATAACTCCATTTTTTAGCGAATAAAATATATAATTTACTTATTTATATTTAAAAATCTCTCAAGAATGATTACTAAAATAAGTGTGAATACTGATGTTATTGCAATAGTACCTCCAGGAGCACTATTTATATAGTAAGATAAAAATAATCCCATCATTATATCGAATATACCAATAAATATTGCTGAAATTAAAGTGGTTTTAAAACCTTTTTTTAATTGCATAGCAGTAGCAACTGGAACTATCATTATAGATGAAATTACTAATATACCCATAACTCTTATAGACATTGAAATAGTTGCACCAACTAATATAGTAAATATGTAGTTTATAAGCTTAACTTTGATACCAGAAGTTTTTGCACCTTCTTCGTCAAAGGTGATATACACTAATTTATTGTATAAAAATATTAAAGTAATTAAACAAATTAATCCAACAATTGCTATTAAAATTATATCTTGTGAAGATACGGTTAATATACTTCCAAATAAGAATGAATTTACTTTTGCTGATGCTTTTCCACTACTAATTAAAATAATAGCTATACCTAAACTGAAGGTAAGAACTAAAGACATAACAAGTTCAGCATATTTTTTATAATATTCTCTTAATAATTCTATAATAATTGCACATAGAGTAGTAAATAAGAAAGCAGTTATTAATGGATTAACTCCAATAACTAATCCTATAGCAACTCCTGCAAACGATGAATGTGATAAAGTATCACCAATCATTGAATAACGTCTAAGTACAAGAAATAGACCGATAAATGGGCAAAGTATGGATATAATAAAGCCTGCTATAAAAGCATTTTGCATAAAATCTAATTGAAACATATAATTTAAACCTTCCTAAACATTAATTAGCTTTTCTAAAATTCTTAAATTCATCAGTAGTAAATAATTTTATATTTGCATTTTCAATTTTAAGTATATGTGTAGAATTATTTAATGCAATATCCATATTATGTTCTATTGATATTATTGTTTTTTTATTTTCTTTATTTAATTTTTTTAAGATACTATATATATCTTTTTGATTAACTTCATCTACTCCTGTTGAAGGTTCATCTAAAATTATAATTTCTGAGTTACTAAGTAGAGCTCTTGCAATTAATATTCTTTGTTGTTGTCCACCAGATAACATTCCTAAAAGCCTATTTTTAAAATCTTTCATATTGACAGCATCAAGAACAGAATCTACAGAAGTTGTATCAGTTTTTAGTGTTTTTTTATGACATGCTAAAACTTCCTTTACGGTAATTGGAAATTGTGAGTTGAAAGAATCTAATCTTTGTGGTACATAGCCAATTGAATTTGAATTTACTTCAATACTTCCTGAAGTAGGCTTTAATAAGCCAAGAATTAGTTTTATTAATGTAGTTTTACAGCTACCATTTTCACCAACTATAGATAAATAACATCCCTTAGGGATATGTAAATTTATATCTTTAAGTAGATATGGTGGTTTATTTGTATATGAAAAACATAAGTTTTTTATATCAATCATTAAATCATCTCCTAAATATTATAAAGTAATTATATATGATAATGCGAATGATTTGCAAGAAATACTTTTTAAAGCAAAATATTAACTTTTAATAGTCTTAACTAAATAAATAATTTTAAATCATGGAATAAATACATATCTTGCTTTATAATATGGATAAAACATATAATATAAATAATGAAACAAAAGTAAAGAGCGTGGAGGAATATAAATGGATTTTTCAAGTTTAGTATTAATGGAAAAAGATAAGGAGACTGGTTTTATAACAAAAGAACTTGGTAGTTTTCAAGTTTCAGAGGGAGCTTTATATGTAAAAAAGCTGTTTGTATTAAATGAAGAAGTAAATTTATTTTTTGATACAAATAAAGACGTGGAAGAATGGGAATACTCAGCTATATATGATTTATTTAATTATGAAGCTTTTATAAAGGAAGAATTTGAAATAGAAGATATGTTAGATGAATATAATCCTACATTTTTAATAAAATTTAAATATGTGGATGATTATGAATTTATGAAGGAAAGAATTAATAAATGCGTAGAACTAATAGAAAATTCTATGGAGGATGTATTTAAGGCAATTGAAGGAAAAGAAGAAGAATATATTTAGATAAGGAGGGCCTAATTTTTAGGAGGAAATTATGAGTGATTTAAAGGTATTGAAAAAAAGAGAAGAAATTGATAGTAAGGATAAGTGGAAGGTAGAGAAAATATTTAAATCTGATGAGGAATGGGAAGCGGCTTTTAAAAATTTACAAGAAGAAGCACCAAAGCTTAAAGAATTTGAGGGAAAGCTTAATAATTCAGAAAATATAAAAGTATTTTTAGATAAATATGTGGATCTTGGAGTAAAAGCTGAAACTATATATGTTTATGCTCACTTAAAATGTGATGAAGATACATCAAATTCGAAGTATCAAGCTATGATGAATAAGGTAGATGCATATATGGCTGAATATGCATCATACACAGCTTATTTTGTTCCAGAAATTTTATCATTAGATGAAGAAGAAGTAAAAAATATAATAAATAATACAGAAGATTTAAAGCTGTATAAGTTTATGTTTGAAGATATATTAAAAGAAAAGCCACATATATTAAGTAAATCAGAAGAAGAACTTTTAGCTTCAGTTTCTGATTGTTTAGAAGCACCATCATCAATTCATAATATGTTAACAAATGCAGATATGAAATTTGGAGATATTGTAGATGAAGATGGAGAGAAGGTAGAACTTACAGAAGGAAATTATTCAGGCTTTATAAAAAGTAAAGATAGAAATGTTAGAAAAGAAGCATTTAAAACATTATTTAATAGATACAAAGAATTAGAAAATACACTTGCTACAACTTTAAGTAGTTCAATTAAGAATTTTAATTTTGGAGCTAAGATAAGAAAGTATAATTCTGCTCTTGAAGCTTCTTTAAAACCTAATGATATTCCAGTAGAAGTTTATAAAAATGCAGTTAAAACTATAGATGATAACTTAAAATCTCTTCATAGATATGTTTCATTAAAGAAAAAATTATTAGGATTAGATGAAATGCATATGTATGATTTATATGTTCCTGTTATAGAAATACCTAAAGAACATATAGAATTTGATAAAGCTGTAGATATGGTTATAGAAGGATTAAATCCACTTGGAGAAGAATATTTAAATATATTCAAATCTGGAGTAGAGGATGGCTGGATAGATATATATCAAAATAAGGGCAAAAGAGGCGGAGCTTACTCTTGGGGTGGATATAAAACAATGCCATATGTGCTTTTAAATTATAACTATGAATTAAATGATGTTTCAACTTTAGCACATGAAATGGGGCATTCAATTCACTCTTATTACTCAAGAAAAGAACAGCCATATATTTATGCAGGATATACTTTATTCTGTGCAGAAGTAGCTTCAACTACTAATGAAGCATTGCTTATAAATTATTTAATTAATAAAGAAAATGATAAACGAAAACGACTTTATTTAATTAACCAAGAATTAGAACAAATAAGAACTACAGTGTTTAGACAACTTATGTTTGCTGAATTTGAATTATTTACTCATGAAACTTTAGAAAAAGGAACACCACTAACTGCAGAAGACTATAATAAAGCGTGGCATGATTTAAATGTTAAATACTTTGGACCAGATATGATAGTTGATGATGAAATAGATATAGAATGGGCAAGAATACCACACTTCTATTCAGATTTCTATGTATATCAATATGCGACAGGTTATGCGGCAGCATCAGCATTTGCAAAAGCAATACTAGAAGGCAAAGAAGGAGCTGTAGATAAATATATTACTTTCTTAAAGAGTGGTGGAAGTGATTATCCAATTGAAATTCTAAAAAAAGCAGGAGTTGATATGACAACTTCACAACCTTTAGAAGCAACTATAGAAAGATTTAACGAATTATTAGATATGCTAGATAAAGAAATAAATTAGTAATATAAATTTTAATTTACTACATTGCTTTTATAATTATTGATGTAATTTTAATAAATTACATCAATAATTAATTTATTTCTAAAACTCCTAAGGGAGTTTTTTTCATTAATTATAAATTATGCATTATTAATTATCAATTGAATATGGGGTGGTAAAGTGGAAAAGTTTGAAAAAGTATTTTTTAATTTACTTACTAAAGAAATGAATTTTTTTATGAGAGATTATTATAGTAAGTTTAATAATAAAAATAAATGGGTTGGACTTTTAGATATAGATAATGCTTATGTGGCAGTTTTAATAACGAATGATTTAGAGGAAGAAATAGCATACAGTGAAGCTAAAGAATATTTATCTAGTACTTTAGATAAACCATTTATAATTAATTTAATTGTTTTGGCTTCTGATGAATATATAAATTCTGAAAATAGTTATTATAATAAGCTTGTCTTTTCTTTGAAAGAAAGAAAATTGATATATTGTAGTGAAGGATCTAAATCGTTTATACCTATAATTGACTATATTAATAAGAGTGATGAAAAAAAGACCAAAAGGTTTAAAGAATATAAATTTACATATAGTATTATGATAATAAATATTTGCATTTTTTTATTAGAAGTTGTTAAATCAAGAAATATTATAGAAATTGATATTTATACTTTAATAGAAATGGGAGCTAAATTTAATCAGTTAATTAATTATGGACAATTCTATAGATTGATTACAGCTGCATTTTTACATGGAAGTTTAATTCACATATTTTTTAATATGAGTGCACTTAATATTATAGGAAAAGAAGTGGAAACGGTATATGGTGGTAGAAAAATGATAATAATTTATTTATTATCAGCTATAGGAGGAAATATATTTAGTTATATATTTAATTCTAGAGGGATATCTGTTGGGGCTTCAGGAGCAATTTTTGGTCTTTTAGGAGCCATGTTAGTTTTTGGAATAAAGGAAAGACATAATATAGGAAAAAGATATGTTAAAAATATAATACAAACTATTGGATTAAATGTAATTATTGGTGTAGCTATACCTAATATTGATAATTTTGCTCACTTAGGTGGGTTAACTATAGGTGCATTAATATCAACGGTTTTATTCAGGGAGTGATTTTTTTTGATAAAAAATAATAGGAATAAAGAATTTTTAGTTGGATTAATATTTATGGTAATTTTAATTATTACTTTAATTTATAAATTTATTCTAGGAGATTATGAAAAAATATTTAGAATAGGATTAACTTTTGTAACTATATGTTTAACCTATTTATTGTATAAAAAAAGTTTTCTAAAGGGATGTAAGATAATTTATTATATAAATCTTTTGTTTATATTTTTATCTATGTATTTAGCAAGTGTTTGGGATTTTTACTCAATACCAAATTATGATAAGTTTTTACATCTTTTATCAGGAGCTGTAATAGCTTTAATTGGCTATGTATTATTTATATATTTAACTACTGAAAATTCAAGAAAAGAAATAAATTCACTTACTGCTGTGATATTTGTGGTTATTTTTTCTACTGCTATGGCTGGAGTGTGGGAAATGTGGGAATTTACAACAGATTCACTATTTGGTTTTCAAGCTCAAAATAATAGTTTAGTAGATACAATGTGGGATATAATATGTGGAAGTTTAGTTGGTATTATAACTTCTATACCTATATATATGCATAGTAAAGGTAAGAAAATTAAAATAATAAATATGATAATTAAAGATATAGAGAAAAATAAAAAGTAATTTAAGTAGAGATATAGAGTATTGCTTATTATAGTATGTTGATAATTAAGCAGAAAATGTATATCTCTACTTTTTTATATTTGCAAAAATTCACCAAAAGTTATATAATTTTATTAAATTAATAAAATTTAAGAATGTTTAAAAAAGATATAGTAAAAAAAACGCTAATATTGTATGATATATATTATTAAACATGGAGGAGTTGGGGACATTGTTAGGAAGAGAATATGTTAATAAAGTAATTAGTGAAGTAGAAAAAAGAAACAACGGTGAAAGAGAATTTTTAGATGCTGTAAAAGAGGTTCTAAGTTCTTTAGTTCCTGTATTTGACAAGCATCCCGAGTACATAAGTGAAGGAATACTAGAAAGATTAGTTGAACCAGAAAGACAAATATTTTTTAGAGTACCTTGGATAGATGATAATGGAAATGTACAAGTTAATAGAGGTTTTAGAGTTCAATTTAATAGTGCAATAGGTCCTTATAAGGGGGGGCTTAGATTTCATCCATCTGTAAATCAAAGTATTATAAAATTTTTAGGATTTGAACAAATATTTAAAAACTCTTTAACAGGTTTACCAATTGGCGGAGGTAAAGGAGGATCAGATTTTGATCCGAAAGGAAAGTCAGATAGAGAAGTAATGAGATTTTGCCAAAGTTTTATGGCTGAATTATGTAAGCATATAGGATTAGATACTGATGTTCCAGCAGGAGATATTGGAGTTGGTGCTAGAGAAATTGGATATATGTATGGGTACTATAAGAAAATAAGAAATGCTAATGATCAAGGAGTATTAACTGGTAAAGGCTTAAGTTATGGTGGTAGTTTAACTAGAAAAGAAGCTACAGGATATGGACTAGTATACTTTACAGAAGAAATGCTTAATGATAATAGTTTAAGCTTTAAGGATAAAACAGTTCTTATTTCAGGATCAGGTAATGTTGCTATATATGCTTGTGAAAAGGCAACTGAATTAGGAGCAAAAGTAGTTGCTTTAAGTGATTCAAATGGTTATGTTTATGATGAAAATGGAATTAATTTAGATTTAATAAAAGAAATTAAAGAAGTTAAAAGAGGAAGAATTAAAGAATATTTAGAAAAAGTTCCTACTGCAAAGTTTGTAGAAGGATGTAGGAATATATGGAAAGAAAAATGTGATATAGCTCTACCTTGTGCAACTCAAGGAGAAATAGATTTAGAAGCTGCTAAGATATTAATAAAAAATGGCGTAAAGGTAGTATCTGAAGGGGCTAATATGCCTACTAATCTAGATGCTATAGAAGAACTACAAAGGGCAGGGGTTCTTTTTGGACCAGCTAAGGCTGCAAATGCTGGAGGCGTTGCATGTTCTGCTTTAGAAATGTCTCAAAATAGTATGAGATTATCTTGGACATTTGAAGAAGTAGATGAAAAGCTTAAATATATAATGATTAATATTTATAAAAATTCTAAAAAGGCAGCAGAGGAGTATGGAAATCCTGGAAATATATTAATGGGAGCTAATATTGCAGGGTTTACTAAAGTTGCAGATGCAATGATGTCTCAAGGAATAATTTAATAGTGTAAATCTCAAAAATAGCAACCCCTATTTTGAGTTTATATAAAGTCTTTTTATGTATAATTTTTGATATACATAAAAGGGCTTTTTATTTAAAAAAAAATTACCACTTAAGATTTATAATAACTTTATATATGTAGGAAAGAATAATAATAACATTTATGAAAATAACAATATTAATATAATTTTAAGATTTCAATACTTGATTTTTTCCCCCTATTGGAATATATTTAATAAAGATGTCTAAAGGAATTTATAAATTAAGATAATAAAAAACCTTTTGTATAAAGGAGTGTATGTAATGGGAAACATTATTTATTCACTAACGGCTGTGTTTCAAATAACTGTTTTTGCAATTATGATGTATTATTTTATATTAGCTTTCTTCGGTTTAAAGAGAAAGAAAGAAAATAAGAATTATACACCAACTAAAAAATTTGCAATGGTTGTAGCAGCTCATAATGAAGAAGTAGTAATAGGAAAATTAATTGAAAGTATGCTTAATCAAAATTATCCAAGAGAACTTTTTGATATTTTTGTAATTGCTGATAATTGTACAGATAATACAGCAAAAATAGCTAGAAAATATGGTGTGTACGTTTATGAAAGATTTAATAAAGATCAAAGAGGAAAAGGATATGCACTTGAATGGATATTTGATAAGATTTTCAAAATGCAAAAAAAATATGATGCAATAGCGATATTTGATGCAGATAATTTAGTTTCAAAAAATTGGTGTAAAGAAATAAACTCAAAGATGTTAGAAGGATATAAAGTAGTACAAGGATATATAGATAGTAAAAATCCAAATGATTCTTGGATAGCTGCTTCATACTCAATAGCTTTTTGGACACAAAATAGAATGTATCAATTAGCTAGAGCTAATGTTGGACTATCTAATCAAATTGGTGGTACTGGATTTGCAATAGATACTGATATATTAAAAGAATTAGGATGGGGTGCAACTTGTCTTACAGAAGATTTAGAGTTTAGTTGTAAGCTAATTTTAAATGGGGAAAAAGTAGGTTGGGCTCATGATGCAATAATATATGATGAAAAACCATTAACATTAAAGCAATCCTGGGTACAAAGAAGAAGATGGATGCAAGGTTTTACAGATGTAGCAACTAGATATTTCTTTAAGTTATTTAAAAAAGGTATAAAAGAAAGAAAATGGTTTGTTATAGACTGTGCTTTATATTCAATTCAACCGTTTTTTACGTTAATGATTGGTATTTCATTAATATTAAATATCATTCAAAGTAATAAAGGGGTTCATGTTTTCTTAGTAAGCTATTTAATTGGAGACTTTTTCTTTAAAATAATAGGTATAATGCAATTCTTAATTACACCTTTAATTTTAAAATTAGATAAAAAAATATCATCTGGATTATTTGCTATGTTGGTATTTTATACATCGAATGTATTTTTACTTCCTATATTTGCTACAAAAGCAGATAACTATTTTGAAGTATTACTAATAGATTTAGTTTATAATTTAGCATTTTTATTAGCAGCAGCATTATTCTTAGGAAAAAAGAAACTTATATTATTCTTTAGATTCTTATTATATTCTTTATATACTTTAACATGGATACCTATAACAATAGAAGGAATAATAAGAAAGAATAATAAAGAGTGGAATCCAACTAAACATATAAGAAACATAGAAATTTGTGATGTTCAATAAAGAAAGACGTAGCTTAATGCTGCGTCTTTATTATTCCTTGAAAATTATAAAAAATTTTACCTTGTGAATAACATTTTTATAATTTCCAACCTTCAGTTTGGAAGTTTTAAATATATAAGAATATAAAATAATAATTGCGAACATTAGTTTGACTTTTGAGAAAGAAACATTTATATTTTTATTTGTACTTTAATTATGTTAGAATTAAAAAGTTATAATCTATATGTATATAGTGATTTAACTTAATGAAAAATAAGTAAGAGAATAAGAGTATTATAAAAACTTATATTATTATTTTGGAGGTTTGTATGAGTACAGAATTAGTAAAAGGATATGATGTTACGGATTTAACTTCCTTAGAAAAATTAGAACCAGTTAGAGTAAGACCGGGGATGTATATTGGTTCTACAGGAACAAAGGGTTTACATCATTGTATATGGGAAATTTTAGACAACTCCATAGATGAAATATCTAATGGCTATGGTAATAAAGCCAAAGTTATTATAAATAAAGATAAAAGTGTAACAATAACAGATAACGGAAGAGGTATTCCTACAGGAATTCATCCTGTTAAAAAGAAATCAGGAGTAGAAATGGTTTTTACTGAACTTCATACTGGGGGAAAGTTCAATAATAAAAATTATAAAACTTCCGGTGGTTTACATGGAGTTGGTGCAGCTGTAGTTAATGCACTATCTTCTTGGCTTGAAGTAGAAGTATGCCAAAATGGAAACAAATATAAACAAAGATTTGAATATGCTTATGATAAAGAATTAAAGAAGGTTATGCCTGGAACTGCAGTTACAAAGCTTGAGATTGTAGGCAAAAGTAATGAAACAGGAACTAAAGTAACATTTATGCCAGATAAAGAAGTTTTTTCAACTATAGATTTTAAAATAGATATAATAGATGAAAGACTTCAGGAATTAGCATTTCAAAATAAGGGAATATATTTAGAACTTATAGATTTAAGAAAAGAAGAAGAGTTTAAAAAAGAATATTATTCTGAAAGAGGACTTTTAGACTTTATAGAATATTTAAATGAAAGTAAAACAGTTCTTCATCAAATTCCTATATATTTTGAAGGAGAAAAAAGCGTTAATAATATACAAATGGCTGGAGAAGTATGTATTCAATTTACTGATTCAACAACTGAAAATATAGCAAGTTATGTTAATAATATACCTACGACTGAAGCTGGAACACATGAAACAGGTTTTAAAACAGGTATGACAAGAGCTTTTAAAGAGGGAGCTAAGAAGCTTGGGCTTATAAAAGAAAAGGATAAAGAATTTGAAGGTGACGATTTAAGAGAAGGGATGACAGCAATAGTTAGAATTAAAATAACTAATCCTATCTTTGAAGGTCAAACTAAAACTAAGCTTGGATCAGCAGAAGCTTACACTATGATGAATGAACTAGCATATACTAAATTTCTTGAATGGATAGAGGACAACAAAGAAGTTGCTAGTATGATAATTAATAATGCTCTTCAAGCAGCTCAAAGAAGAGAAAAGATTAAGAAAATTAATGAAGCAGAAAAGAAGAAAATAGGTAAGGGAGCAGCTCCTCTTGCTGGAAAAGTAGCAGTATGTACTTTAAAAGACAATACTGTTAATGAATTTATAGTTGTTGAGGGAGACTCAGCAGGTGGATCTGCAAAACAAGCAAGAGATAGAAGATTCCAAACAATTATGCCTTCTAAAGGAAAAATAATGAATACAGAAAAGCAAAAGCTTGAAAATGTATTAGCTTCAGAAGAATTAAAGATATTTAATACAGCGCTTGGAACAGGAACTCTTGATAATTATAAAGAAGAAGATTTAAAATATGATAAAATTATAATTATGAGTGATGCAGATGTAGATGGATATCATATTAGAACTTTATGGATGACTTATATTTACAGATATATGAGACCATTAATATCCAATGGACATCTTTATTTAGCTCAGCCACCTTTATATAAAGTATATAAAAATGTTAAAGGAAAAGAAGTTCATAAATATGCATATAGCGATGAAGAACTTGAACAAGTTAAAAAAGAAATTGGTAAAGGTGCTTTAATACAAAGATATAAAGGATTAGGTGAAATGAATCCTGATCAATTATGGGAAACAACCTTAAATCCTAAAACTAGAACTCTTCTTCAAGTAACCATTGAGGATGCAGCTAAGGCTGAAAAAATGGTTTCATTACTTATGGGAGATATAGTAGAACCAAGAAGAGCTTACATGTATAAATATGGAGAATTTTAATAAAGAATTGGAGAAAAGATATGGCGAAGAAAGTTAATGAAATACCAAAGGATAATAATATAATTAGAGTTCCTTTAGAAGAAGCAATGCCTGACAACTATTTGCCTTATGCTATTGAAGTTGCAAAGGATAGAGCATTACCTGATGTAAGAGATGGTCTTAAACCAGTTCATAGAAGAATACTATATGGTGCTTATCAATTAAAAGCTTTTCCAGATAGACCATATTATAAATCAGCAAGAATAGTAGGGGATATATTAGGTAAATATCACCCACACGGAGATACTTCTGTTTATGAGTCTATGGTAATAATGGCTCAAAACTTTTCAACTAGAGAACAATTAATAGATGGTCATGGAAACTGGGGATCTATGGATGGTGATGGAGCTGCTGCAATGAGGTATACAGAAGCTAGACTTGCACCAATTGCTATGGAAATGCTAAGAGACATAGATAAGAATACAGTAGATATGATTCCAAATTATTCTGATAGTGAATTAGAACCTAAGGTATTGCCAAGTAGGTATCCAAATCTTTTAGTAAATGGAAGTTTTGGTATTGCAGTTGGACTTGCAACTAATATTCCTCCACATAATTTAAAAGAAGTTATAGATGGAGTATTAGCTTATATAGATAATAATGAAATAACTACTAAAGAATTAATGAATCATATTAAAGGGCCTGACTTACCGACAGGTGGGATATTAATAGGAGAAAACTCTATTTTATCAGCCTATGAAGCTGGAGAAGGCAAAGTAACATTAAGAGCTAAAACATCAATAGAAAAGCTTGATAATGGAAGAATTGGTATAGTAATAACGGAATTCCCTTTTAGAAGGAATAAGGCTAAATTACTACAAACTATTTCCGAAATGACAGGAGATAAAAAGCATGCTAAGGCTTTAGAATCAATTATTGATATTAGAGATGAAACAGACAGAAGTGGAGTAAGATCTGTAATAGAACTTAGAAAATCGGCAGATGAAGAAACTGCAGATAAAGTATTAAAATATTTATTTAAAAGAACAGATTTACAATGTAACTTAAGTTTTAATATGGTAGCTTTAGCAGATGGTAAACCTCAAACTATGGGGCTTAAAACCATAATAGAACATTATGTTAATCATCAAAGAGAAATAATAATTAGAAGAACTAAAAGAGAATTAGAAGCTTCAGAAAAAAGATTCCATATAGTTGAAGGCTTTATTAAGGCTATAGATGTTTTAGATGAAATAATAAAGACTATTAGAGAATCTAAATCTAAAAAAGATGCAGGTGTTAATCTTATAAATAATTTTGGATTTACTGAAATGCAATCAGAAGCTATTTTAGAATTGATGCTTTATAGACTGACAGGTCTTGAAATAAAAGTATTCCAAAAAGAATATGCTGAACTTGAAAAGACTATAAAAAGGCTAAAGAAAATATTATCAGAAGAAAAAGAACTGCTTAGAGTTATAAAAAGTGAATTAAGTGAAGTATCAGAAAAATACGGTAATCCAAGAAAAACAGCTATAATAAAGGACGACAATGAAGCTAAGATCGATGTTGAAGAACTTATAGTAGTTGAAGATGTAATGGTTACTTTATCTAAGGATGGATTTATAAAGAGAATTCCGATAAAAACTTATAATAGATTAAATGCTAATCCAGAAGATATAGAGTATAGAGAAGGTGATGAATTAAAGTTCTTATTTAATTCTAATACTACCGAAAACATAGTTATTTTCACTAACAAGGGAAATATGTATCAAACTAAAGGTATTAATATACCAGAAGCTAAGTGGAAAGATAAGGGTGAAAGAGTAGATAGTATTATTAAAACTCTTAATTTAGAAGATGAAAGCATAGTTTATTCAGCTTCAATAGGAAGTTTTATGCCAAATAAATATATTCAGTTTATAACTTCAAAAGGTGGTATTAAAAGAAGTTCTTTAGATAAGTTCCAAACTAATTACTCAAAACTTCAAGCATTAAAGCTTAAAGATTTTGAAGAAGTTGTAGATGTAATAATTTTAAATGAAGATGAGAAAAAGGAATTTATAGAGTTTGAAACTAAAGAGGGATTAAACTTTAATATACAAATACCTGAAATTGAAGATTCTCCAAGAAATATTTTACCTATAGCTATGTTTAATTTAATTTCAAAAGATGAAGTTATAAAGGTAAGATACTTAGATAGAATGGAATTTGTTGATTTTTCTATAGGAATAACAGCAAAAGGAAATATAAAAGCATTTAATTCAATTAAGAAAAATGATAACTTAAAGGTAAATACAAATTCATTAAGTAATATATTATTATTTACTAATAGTGGAAAGGTATTTAAGATTCCAGCTTTCTTATTATCAGGAGTTAATAAAGAGGAAATTCCTTTAGAAAAAATTATAGATAACTTAGAAAAGGGAGAAAAAGTTATAAAAATACTTTCAGTTAATTCTTTTAAAAGAAGTAAATTTATATATTTCTTTACTAAAAAGGGAATGATTAAGAAAACTTCAATTAAAGAATTTGATGGAAGCTATTTAGTACAATCTGCATATAAATTTAAATATGATAATGATGAATTAGTTTCTGTAGAAGTGTATAATGAAAATGATGTAGAAATTATGATAATAACTAAAAAGGGAATGGGTATTAAATTCTTATCAAGTAACATAAATCCTATGGGTAAAGTTGCTTCAGGTGTAACTGGAATTAGCTTAAAAGAAGAAGATGAAGTGATTTATGGCAAGGTAATTGGAGGAAATACTAATGATCTATCTGAAATAGCTATTGCATCTGATGAAAAAATAATATTAGTTAGCAAAAATAAAGAAAAGAAGGAAATCTATTTAGAAGAAGTAAAGCTTCAAAATAGAGCTGGAAAAGGTAGCAATATTATGACGTTAGTATTAGATGATGAGATCAAAGAAATTATTTAAAGTTTGGGAGGTAATTAAATGAAAGTTGCAATTTTATTAGCAAATGGATTTGAAACAATAGAAGGACTTACAGTAGTTGATATTTTAAGAAGAGCAGAGGTTGAATGTCATACTTTTGCATTAGAAGGAAAAGAAGCAACTACATCTCATAAAATAAAGGTTCAAGCAGATAAAAGTATAATGGATGAAGAAATACATGATTATGATTTTCTTGTATTACCTGGTGGTATTCCAGGAGCTACTAATTTAAGAGACGATGAAAGAGTTATTGAATTAGTTAAGGAATTTTACAATAATAAAAAGTATGTTTGTGCAATTTGTGCAGGCCCAATATCACTTGGAAAAGCAGGAATAACAGAAGGTAAAAATGTAACTTGTTATCCTGGATTTGAAGATCAGCTTGGAAATTGTAATTATAAAAATGAATTAGTGGTTGTAGATGAAAATATAATTACAGGAAGAGGAGCAGCTGCGGCTATACCTTTTGCTTTTGAAATATTATCTAAAATAGCACCTGAGAAAGTTGATAAAATTAAGAAGTCTATGTTATTTAATGAATAGGTGTTAGTATGAGAGAAAATTGGATATTAGTAAATAAAAAAGAGAGCTTTTTAAAGCTCTCTGAATTTTTGAATGAAAATCCATTAGTTTTAAGACTTTTAGCTAATAGAGGAATAGATGATATTAATTTAGCTAAAAGATTTTTAAGTGGAACTATAGATGATTTTTATGATGGATATCTTATGAAGGATATGCAAAAGGGCGTAAGCATAATAAGTGATGCAATTTTAAATAAGAAAAAGATAATTATCTATGGAGATTACGATTGTGATGGGGTTAATAGCACAACTATTTTTTATAAAGCTTTAAAAGCTGTAGGTGCAAATTACAGTTATTATATTCCTAATAGAGAAGATGAAGGCTATGGTATGCATAGTGGAAGAATACAAAAATTAAAGGATGAGGGATATGAAGTTATACTAACTTGTGATAATGGAATATCTGCCTTTGAACAAGTAGAGTTAGCTAAAGAATTAGGGATGGAAGTCGTAATAACTGACCATCATGACATCCCAATTAGAGAAGATGAAAATGGAATTTTAAAACCAACTACTCCAAAGGCTGATGCTGTAATAAATCCTAAGCAAGAAGAGTGTAAATATCCTTTTAAAATGCTTTGTGGGGCAGGAATAGCTTTAAAATTTTCAAAGTGTTTATTTAATGAATTTAATATAGCAGAAGAAAAATTCTTAGATTTAATTCAATTTGCTGCTATTGCAACAGTATGTGATGTAGTTGATTTAATTGATGAAAATAGAATTATAGTTAAAAAAGGTTTAGAATTATTAAATAGTAGTGAAAATTTAGGAATACAAGAATTAAAAAAAGCGACTTTATTAAATGATAAAAAGATTGAAGAATATCACTTGGGGTTTGTAATAGGTCCTTGTATCAATGCAACAGGAAGACTTGAAACAGCCGATTTATCTGTAGAATTATTAATTACTGAAGATAAGGAGAGAGCTAAATCTCTAGCAAATCAATTAAGTGAATTAAATACTATAAGACAAGATTTAACAAAAGAAAGTACAGAAAGAATAATTGAAAGAATAGAGATTGAAAAAAATCCTTCAGATAAGGTAATAGTTGTATATGATGAAAATGTTCATGAAAGTATAGCGGGAATAGTAGCTGGAAGAGTAAAAGAAAAATATAATATGCCATGTATAGTGTTAACTAGTGGAAAAGAAATGCCAAAGGGCTCTGCAAGGTCAATAGAAGGATATAACATAACAGAAGAGTTAAGTAAATGCTCAGAACTTATAGAAAAGTTTGGAGGGCATCCTATGGCAGCAGGTTTATCTATAAAAGAAGAAAATATAGATAAGTTAAGGAAGAAGTTAAATGAAAATTGTATATTAACAGATGAAGATTTAGTTCCAGTAGTAAAAATAGATTTACCTTTAAATTTAAATTATTTAAATGAAGATTTAATAACAACGATTGAATCATTAAGACCCTTTGGTAAGGGGAATTCAAGTCCTCTATTTGCTGTAAAAGATATCTATATAGAAAGAATGTGGCTTTTAGGAAAAGATAAAAATTTTTTGAAGCTCAGATTTAGCTTTGATATAAATGGAAGAAAAGTTTATATAGATGGTATTAGCTTTGATAAATTTGAAAGCTTTAAAGAAGATATAATAGAAAAGTATGGTGAAAGAAAATTTAATGAAGCATATAATACTAGCTTCTTAAATTTAAAATGTGATTTAATTTATTTTCCTAGTATTAATGAATTTAATGGTAATAGAAATATACAATTAAATATAAAAAATATAAGATTAAAATAGAAAAAAGGTGTCTTAATATGAAAAATTCATTTTAAGACACCTCTTTTTATAAATTTAATGATATACAATCAAAAAAACTATTTTATAGTGTTTTCATATTGTTCTACCATTCTTTTAACCATTTCTCCACCAACGCTTCCGCATTGTTTTGAAGTAAGGTCTCCATTGTAGTCTGAAAAAGGTACCCCCATTTCATTAGCTACTTCGTTTTTGAATTTTGCTAATCCATTCTTAGCTTCTGGTACTAACTTCTTTGCCATAATACATTCACCTCCTTTTCATCTTTGTAATTATAGCTTGTGTAATTTTTAAATAAATATAATATGTAAGTTAAGGAAATTGGGCATAATAGTGGTATATTAAATTAAAAAAATTTTAAATAACATTAAATAACTGTAGATTATATGATATATTGAAATAGTATTTATGTTTTGGAGGATTATTTAAATGAGCAAATATAAAATAATAATGACTGGAGGAGGAACAGCAGGTCATGTTACTCCTAATTTGGCGTTAGTACCAAGATTAAAAGAAAAAGATTTTGAAATAAAATATATTGGAAGTAAGGATGGGATAGAAAAAGAAATAATAGGGGATGCAAATATACCTTATTATGAAATTTCATCAGGAAAATTAAGAAGATATTTTGATGTTAAAAATTTCACTGACCCATTTAAAGTTATGAAAGGTGTTGTAGAAGCAAATAAAATATTAAAAAAAGAAAAGCCAGATGTTATTTTTTCTAAAGGTGGATTTGTTGCTGTGCCAGTAGTTATAGCAGCATCTTTAAGAAAGATTCCTGTAGTTTCTCATGAATCTGATTTAACTCCTGGACTTGCAAATAAATTATCGGCACCATTTTGTACTAAGCTTTGTGTAACATTTAGAGAAAGTTTAAATTATATAAAGGATAATAAAGGAATATTAACAGGAACTCCTATTAGAGAAGAGATATTAAGAGGAGATGCTGAAAAGGGAAGAAAAATTTGTGGGTTTAAAGATAAAAAGGATACGCTATTAATTATAGGTGGAAGTTTAGGGGCTAAAAGTATTAATGAAGCTGTTAGAAAGAATTTAAATGAATTACTAAAAAATTATAATATTGTTCATATATGTGGTAAAAATAATTTAGATAGTAAATTAAATGGAATAAGTGGATATATTCAATTCGAATACGTTAAGGATGAGCTTCCTCATTTATTAAAGATGGCTGATTATATTATATCTAGAGCTGGAGCAAATGTTATTTTTGAATTATTAGCATTAAATAAACCAACTTTATTAATTCCTCTATCAAAGAAAATAAGTAGAGGGGATCAAATTCTAAATGCTAATTCCTTTAAAAAAGAAGGATATTCAATAGTATTAGATGAAGATGAAATGCTAGAAGATAGCAATAAGTTAATATTGAAATTAAATGAACTTAAAACAAATAAAGATAATTTGATAAAAAATATGAAAAAAAGTGGAGTAAGTAATGGTGTAGAGTCAATTTTAGGTGTAATTCTAAAAAGTATTGAGTTAAATAAATAAAATAGTACTTTATTTAAATGAGAAGACAATATTACACTAAGTATTGAACGGATAAAACTTGCAAAAAAAAAATAGTGTTATATAATAAAATAGTAAGTGTAAAAATAGGTAATATATATCCTAAAAGTTGACATTTTAGTCAAGGTATGAGGTGATGTATTAATGGGAAAACTTTCTATTATCTATTGGAGTAATGGAGGAAACGTTGAAGTTCTTGCAAATTCAATTGCAGAAGGTGCAAAAAATCAAAATGCAGAAATAAACATTAAACATGTTTGTGATGCAACAATTGAAGATGTAACTGAAGCTGATGCAGTTGCCTTTGGAAGCCCTTCAATGGATAATAATAGAATTGAACAACATGAAATGGAGCCATTTATAAACCAATTTAAATTGTTACCTAATAAACAAAAGAAGATAATTTTATTTGGATCATATGGATGGGATGATGGTAAATTCATGGTTGATTGGATTCAACGCATGAAAGACTATGACTTTAATGTTTTAGGAAGCATCACTGTTAAAGAATCTCCTAGTGAAGAAGAACTTATAAAAGCAAGAAAGCTTGGAGAAGAATTAATAAAATAAATTCTTAGGATATTAGCCTTAATACAGTACTTAAGAGCGTTAAGTACATGACTTCATAAAGAGTAAAATTTCATTATGAAATTTATTCTTAAAAAATTAATACAGTTTAAATTTCTGTATTAGCGTATTATTAAATTTTATATTTTCATATAAAGGAAGAGAGGTCAAACACTATGAGAAAAATGAAAACTATGGATGGGAATACAGCTGCAGCATATATATCATATGCATTTACAGAAGTAGCTGCAATCTTCCCTATCACTCCATCTTCACCAATGGCTGAACACGTTGATGAATGGGCAGCACAAGAAAAGAAGAACATATTCGGACAACCTGTTAAGGTTATGGAAATGCAATCAGAAGCTGGAGCAGCAGGTGCAGTTCATGGATCTTTACAAGCAGGTGCATTAACAACAACATATACTGCATCTCAAGGTTTATTATTAATGATACCAAATATGTACAAAATTGCAGGTGAAATGCTACCAACAGTATTCCACATCTCAGCAAGAGCTTTAGCAACTTCTTCATTAAGTATATTTGGAGATCATCAAGACGTTATGGCAGCAAGACAAACTGGTTTTGCAATGCTTGCAGAAGGATCAGTTCAAGAAGTTATGGATTTATCAGCAGTAGCACACTTAGCTTCAATTAAAACTAGAATACCTTTCATGAACTTCTTTGATGGATTTAGAACATCACACGAAATTCAAAAAATCGAAGTTTTAGAATATGATGAATTAGCTAAATTAGTTGACTACAATGCTTTAGATGGATTCAGAAAGAGAGCTTTAAATCCAAATAATCCAGTAACAAGAGGAACAGCTCAAAATGCTGATATTTACTTCCAAACTAGAGAATCAGTAAACAGATTCTATGATGAAATTCCAGAAGTAGTAGAAAGCTACATGGCTGAAATCACTAAGCTTACAGGAAGAGAATATCACTGTTTCGATTACTATGGAGCACCAGATGCTGAAAGAATAATCGTTACAATGGGATCTTCAATCGATGTTGCTGAAGAAACAGTTGATTACTTAAATGCAAAAGGAGAAAAGGTTGGTTTAGTTAAAGTAAGATTATACAGACCATTCTCAACAGAAAGATTATTAAAAGTAATACCAAATACAGTTAAATCAATAGCTGTTTTAGATAGAACAAAGGAACCAGGTTCAATAGGTGAACCATTATACTTAGATGTTAAGAGTGCATTCTATGGAAGAGAAAATGCTCCTGTTATAGTTGGAGGAAGATATGGATTAGGTTCTAAGGATCCAAACCCAGCAGATATAGCAGCAGTTTTTGCTAACCTTGCAAAAGAAACTCCAAAGGATGGATTTACAATATCAATAGTTGATGATGTAACTAATACTTCATTAGAATCAATAGCTGATATAGATGCTACTCCAGAAGGAACTAAAGCATGTAAGTTCTGGGGATTAGGATCAGATGGTACTGTTGGTGCTAATAAGAGTGCTATTAAAATCATCGGAGACCACACTGATATGTATGCTCAAGGATATTTTGCATATGACTCTAAAAAATCAGGTGGTATAACAGTATCTCACTTAAGATTTGGTAAGAAGCCAATTAAGTCACCATACTTAGTTGATAAGGCTGATTTTGTTGCTTGTCACAACCAAGCTTATGTATACAAATATGATGTATTAGAAGGATTAAAGAATGGCGGTAAGTTCTTATTAAATACGATCTGGACTCCAGAAGAAGTTAATGAAAAATTACCAGCTTCAATGAAGAAATACATTGCTGAAAATAATGTTGAATTCTATACATTAAATGCAGTTAAGATAGCTCAAGAAATTGGTCTTGGTGGAAGAATCAACATGATAATGCAAGCTGCATTCTTTAAGATTGCTAACATTATCCCAGTTGAAGATGCTGTTAAGTACTTAAAAGATGCTGTTGTAACATCTTATGGTAAAAAAGGTGAAAAAGTTGTTAACATGAACTTTGCTGCTATAGATAAAGGTGTTGAATCAATAGTTAAGATAGATGTTCCAGCTGATTGGAAAGATGCTAAGGAAGAAGTTAAAGAAGAAAGAAATGACGTTCCAGCATTCATCAAAAATATCGTTGAACCAATAAATGCACAAAAAGGATTTGATCTTCCAGTTTCAGCATTTACAGGAATGGAAGATGGTACATTCATGGCTGGTACTGCTGCTTATGAAAAGAGAGGTATAGCTATTAATGTTCCAGAATGGCAACAAGATAAGTGTATACAATGTAACCAATGTGCTTACGTTTGTCCACACGCTGTAATAAGACCATTCTTATTAAATGAAGATGAAAAGACAAATGCACCAGAATCAATGAAACTTGTACCTGCTAAGGCATTAAAGACAGAAGAGCCAACATTCTACACTATTGGAGTTACTCCATTAGATTGTACAGGCTGTGGAAACTGTGCTCAAGTATGTCCAGCACCAGGTAAAGCATTAATAATGAAACCAATTGAAACTCAAGAAGAACAAAATGAAGCTTGGGATTATGCTGTTAAGGAAGTTAAACCTAAGAAGAACCCAATGAACAAGAATACTGTTAAGGGTAGTCAATTTGAACAACCATTATTCGAATTCTCAGGAGCTTGTGCAGGATGTGGAGAAACTCCATATGCTAAACTTGTAACTCAATTATTCGGAGATAGAATGATGATAGCTAATGCTACAGGATGTTCATCAATCTGGGGTGGTTCAGTACCATCAACTCCATATACAGTAAATAATGAAGGACATGGTCCAGCTTGGGCAAACTCTTTATTTGAAGATAATGCTGAATTTGGATTAGGTATGTTCTTAGGTGTTAAAGCTATAAGAGAAAGAATAGCTGAAAACATGAAGAATGGTTTAGAAGTAGAAGCTTCAGAAGAAATTAAAGCAGTACTTCAAGACTGGTTAGATAACATGAACAGTGGAGAAGGAACTAGAGATAGAGCAAATAGAGTAGTAGCTGCATTACAAAATGTTGATGCTGACTATGCAAGAGAAATCTTAAAGGATAAAGAATATCTAGTTAAGAGATCTCAATGGATCTTCGGAGGAGACGGATGGGCATATGACATCGGATACGGTGGATTAGATCACGTTCTAGCTTCAGGAGAAGACGTAAATGTGCTTGTATTTGATACAGAAATTTACTCAAATACAGGTGGACAATCTTCTAAATCAACTCCAACTGCTGCAATAGCTAAATTTGCTGCATCAGGTAAGAAGATTAAGAAGAAAGACCTTGGAATGATGGCTATGACATATGGATATGTATATGTAGCACAAATTTCAATGGGAGCTGATAAGAACCAAACTCTTAAAGCTATAGCTGAAGCAGAAGCTTACAATGGACCATCATTAATCATAGCTTATGCTCCATGTATCAGCCATGGTATTAAGACTGGTATGGCTAATAGCCAAGAAGAAGCTAAAAAAGCTGTTGAATGCGGATATTGGGGACTTTATAGATATAACCCAACATTAATTGGAACTAAGAATCCATTCTCATTAGATTCTAAGGAACCAAAATCAAGCTTCAGAGAATTCTTAATGGGAGAAGTAAGATATGCTTCACTTGCAAAAGCATTCCCAGAACAAGCAGAAGCTTTATTCGAAAAGACAGAAAAGGATGCTATGGAAAGATTAGCAAACTACAAGAGATTAGCTGAACAACAATAGTTTTAAAGTAAGGAGCTATTTTAGCTCCTTATTTTTATTACTTATAAGTATAGAAAGTTTTTCTTTTATTAACTATTTATGCTTTTTGTATTTAATTTTTTATTATTTAGAAAATAATAAAATAAAATTTAATATTTTACTTTTAATTTTAGTAAATTAAGGGTAGAATTAAAGAGAACATTAGTCTCATTAAAGGAGGATTTTAAAATGGATAATGAAAAGAAATGTGGATGTAACGAAGAAGAAAATACATGTGGATGTGGACACGATCATAATCACGATCATGAGTGTGGATGTGGTGAAGACCATCATGAACACTTTGTAGTTGATCTAGAAGATGATAATGGAAATGTTATATCTTGTCCTATAATAGATGCATTTGAATTTGAAGATAATGAATATATTTTAGCTCAAGACCCTAATGAAGATTCAGTTTATTTATTCAAATCATTAGAAGATGGAGAATTAATTATTCCAGAAGAAGATGAATTCGAAAGAGTATCAAAATACTATAGCGAAGAATTATCAGAATAAAACATAGAAAGACACGTAAGTGTCTTTTTTTATTTATAGGAAAGTATAAAAAGGTATGCCTTATTATTAACTATTTATACTTTCCTTCCTTCAGTTTGCAAAGAGATAGACATTGTATGACGGTGACTTTGAGCGTATGAGACGGAGTAATGAATATAATGTTTATCTCTTCTTTTATTTAGAAATTTATAATAAGTTTACCTTGTAAGAAACTTATTATAAATTTTTTCCTTTGGTTTTAAAGTGTTAAAGTATCATAGCAAGGTGACTTGGAACTTGTGACGGAAGCTGAATATGATACTTTAACGCTTTTCTTATTGTTTTTTTATATTAATAATGATATATTTTTATATATAAACTTAGGAAATAAGGTGTTAAAATGAATCATGCAGATTTACATATTCATTCTAATTGTTCGGATGGTACTATGTCACCAGAAGAAATTATTAAAAAAGCAATAGAGGTAGGTGTGAAGAATATTTCTATAACTGATCATGATTCTATTTCATCACAATATGTCACTGAAGTAGAATATGATGATATAAATGTTATATCAGGTATAGAATTAAGTACTGAATATGAAGATTTTGAACTTCATATTTTAGGTTACTTTATTGATATAAAAGACAAAGAATTGATAAATATTGTAGATAAATTAAATAAAGCAAGGATAGAAAGAATAGAAAAAATACTATTTAATCTAAAAAAACATAATATTAATTTGACTTTAGAAGATTTAAATGTTGATTTAAATTCAACATTAGGAAGAAGTCACGTAGCTAATGCTATGGTGAAAAAAGGATATTTTGAAAATTATAAAACTGCCTTTATAAATTATTTGGTTAAAGGAAAACCTGGATATGTTAAAGGATATAAATTAAATTATAAAGAAGCTATACAAATTATAAATAATTGTGGTGGGATATCAGTTCTGGCTCATCCTGGACAAATTTATAAAAGTTTAGAAATAGAAAATATAATTAAAAATTTAAAGGTTTATGGACTCAAAGGATTAGAGGTATATCATCCTAGTCATTCCAGAAGTCAGACTAATAGTTTTTATAATTTATCAAAAAAGCATAAATTATTTATAACTGGTGGTAGTGATTTTCATGGTAAAGAATGTTGTAGAGAAAATAGTATAGGTAGTTATGGGATAAATGAAGATTTATTAAATAAATTAATTAATGCAAAAAGATAAAAGGGGGCAAAACAATGGATTTATCTAATAAGGCAAAGCAAATTAATGCATCAATAACATTAGAAATTACAGCAAAAGCTAAGGAATTAAAAGATGCTGGAATAAATGTGGTGAGTTTTGGGGCTGGAGAACCAGATTTTAATACTCCTGAGAATATTATAGAAGCAGCTATAAAAGCTATGAGAGAAGGGAAAACAAAATATACGGCTACAAGTGGTATTATACAGCTTAGAGAAGCAATTTGTGAAAAATTTAAGAGAGATAATGACTTAAATTATATTCCTAATCAAATAATTGTATCTACAGGAGCAAAACAAAGTTTAGCAAATACTTTTTTAGCAATTTTAAATAAAGGTGATGAGGTAATAATTCCAATTCCTTATTGGGTAAGTTATCCTGAACTTGTTAAATTATCAGATGGAGTACCTGTTTGTGTGGAAACTTTGAAGGAAAATGACTATAAATATACTTTAGATGCTTTGGAAAAGGTAGTTACAAGTAGAACTAAAGCAATCTTGATAAATAGTCCAAATAATCCAACAGGGAGTATTTATACAAAACAAGAATTATTAGAAATAGCTAACTTTGCTAAGAAACATGATTTGCTAATTATATCAGATGAAATATATGAAAAATTAATATATGATGATATAAAACATGTAAGTATAGCATCAGTTTCAGAAGATGCATATAATAGAACAATCGTAATAAATGGACTTTCTAAATCTTATGCAATGACAGGATGGAGAATTGGTTATTCTGCTTGTAGTTTAGAAATATCAAAGTTGATGAGTAGTATTCAAAGCCATGTTACGTCAAATATTAATTCTATTTCTCAATATGCAGCTATTGAGGCTTTGACAGGTCCACAAGAAAGTATAAAAGTAATGATAAAAGAGTTTGAGAAAAGAAGAAATTATATGATTGATAGATTAAACAATATTGAAGGAATTTCTTATATTAGACCAAGTGGTGCATTTTATATTATGGTATGCGTAGAAAAATTCTATGGCAAAAAATTAAATGAAAATATTATTAATTCTTCATTAGATTTTTCAAAAAGTATATTAGAAGAAGAAAAAGTTGCTGTAATACCTGGTATAGCTTTTGGATTAGATAAATATATTAGATTATCTTATGCAACTTCTATGGATATAATAGAAGATGGATTAAATAGAATAGAGAGATAT
>NZ_JACSQZ010000089.1 GCF_014836325.1 Clostridium gallinarum | reverse complement strand
TTGATACAATTAATGAAATATCTTTAAATAGTTCTAATAAATATAATGAGAATTATATCTCAATATACAAAGAGATAAAGAATTATTTAATAAATAAAAATCCTAATTTGAAAGTTAATTTTTATAGTGATTATTTAGAAGTTAGTAATAGTGATAAAAAAATAATTATTAAAATTTCTTCTTATAGTGAAGGAGAGTTTAAACAAGAAATTAGAGATATTTTCTCATATAGCTATTATAAAGAAAATAATATTAAATTTTATAGATTATGGTATAGAGATTGGTGGTTAAATAAATTTAAGGAACTTAAAAACATTGAACAGTTTATAATGAATTAAAACTATTTGACAATTTATAATTTATACAATATACTTATGAAGTAAATTGAATAAGACAGTTCGGAAACCTCCTGTCTATAAATAAAACTACGGTAATTGATTGCAATTTATATTAAGTGTGATCTTATTTGTAGAGGTTTTTTTAATGCCTCTACTTTTTTACTTTATATAAGTTTATTAAATTTACTATTTTTTGAGGTGCTTATTTTTATAAGTACCTTTTATTTTATTAAATTTAAAATGGAGGAATATTTATGCAACAAAATTTTACAAAGAAATTAGTTAGAACAGCTTTAATTGCTGCTATTTACGCAACTTTAACACTAATATTAGCACCAATTAGTTATGGAGCAGTACAATTTAGAGTATCAGAAATGTTAATGTTATTAGCGTTTATAAACCCAGTATATATTACTGGTTTAACAATAGGATGTTTAATAGCTAATATATTAGGAGGTCTTGGTTTATTAGATATTATATTTGGAACATTAGCAACTTTTTTAAGTGCTTTAGCTATGTATCAAACATCTAAATTAATAAAAAATAGAAACTTAGCTTTAATCGTTGCTTCATTATGGCCAACTATATTTAATGGACTTATAGTTGGATGGGTAGTAAGTATATCAGCAAGTTTACCATTACTTATTACAATGTTACAAGTAGGTTTTGGTGAATTTGTTGTAATTACTATTGTAGGAGTACCAGTATTTAAATTACTTGAAAAAACTGAATTAAAAGAAATTTTATAATAAAAATAGGCTTATCAGCTTTTATAGTTGTATAAGCCTATTTTTTTGATTAAAATATACTTAGACTATAGAACACATAAGGAGAAATATATGAATTTAATAACATTAGAAAATATAAATAAAACATATAGTGAAAAAGTTTTATTAAAGGATGTAAATTTAAATATAAATGATGGAGATAAAATTGGGCTTATAGGTCTTAATGGTGCTGGTAAATCAACTTTACTTAAAGTTTTAACAGGTAGGGATGAGTTCTTTGATGGAATTGTTACTAAAGCTAAAAATATAAGAATAGAGTATTTATCTCAAAATACAGAATATGACTCTACTTCAACTGTATTAGAACAAATATTTAAAGGTGATACTCCAGAAATGAAGCTTTTAATGGAGTATGAAGAACTTTTAGAAAAAGTTTTACAAGATATTAGTTTAAATGATAGATTAATTGAAGTTCAAAGTAAAATAGATACATTAAACCTTTGGGATTTAGAAAGTGAAGCTAAAACTATATTAACAAAACTTGGAATAACAAATTTTAATCAAAAAATGGGTGAACTTTCTGGGGGACAAAAAAAGAGAGTATTTCTTGCTTCTTCTTTAATAAAGCCTTGCGAACTTTTAGTATTAGATGAACCGACTAACCATTTAGACTCCGAATCTATAGAATGGCTTGAAGAATACTTAAATTCTAGAAAAGGTGCTTTAATCATGATAACTCATGATAGATATTTTCTAGATAGAGTTACGAATAAAATTCTAGAATTAGATAGAGGCACACTTTATCAATATGAAGGAAATTATAGTGATTTTTTAGAAAAGAAAGCTGAAAGATTACAAATAGAAGCTGCTAAAGAAGAAAAAAGACAAAAGCTTATTCTTAAAGAATTAAAATGGGTAAGAAGAGGTGCTAAGGCTAGAACTACTAAACAAAAAGCAAGACTACAAAGATTTGATGATTTAGTTAACACTGAATATGTTGAAACACAAAATGATATTGAAATTCCATTCATAGGTAGAAGGTTAGGAAAAAAAATAATCGAGGTTAGTAATATTTCTAAAACATTTGAAAATAGAAATCTAATAAATAACTTTAATTATATTTTTACTAAAACTGATAGAATAGGTATTATAGGTAAGAATGGAGTAGGGAAAACTACTTTAGTTAATATGTTAGTAGGTAATCTAAAACCTGACAATGGAAGTATAGAAATAGGTGATACTGTATATATAGGAACATTTTCTCAAGAGAATACTCATATGGATTTAGATATGAGAGCCATTGATTATATAAAAGAAGGTGGAGAAAATATTCCAACTGAAGATGGTTATACTATAACAGCATCTCAATTAGCTGAAAGATTTTTATTTGATGGAGTTATGCAATATACTAAGATAGAAAAACTTTCTGGTGGTGAAAGAAGAAGATTGCATTTACTTAGAGTTTTAATGGAATCTCCGAATGTCCTTATCTTAGATGAACCTACAAATGACTTAGATATAGAAACATTAAAGATATTAGAAGACTTTTTAGATGAATTTATGGGAGTTGTTATTATAGTATCCCATGATAGATATTTCTTGGATAGATTATGTAATAAAATATTCTCTTATGAAGGAAATGGTATAATAAAAGAATATACAGGTAACTATAGTGATTACTTAATAAATAAAGAATACGAAAATGTAGAAAAGTTTGAAGTTAAAGAAAATACTAAAAAATCTATTGATAAGAGTTATAAAAATAAAGATGAAAGACCTAAGTTTACTTTTAAAGAGCAAAAGGAATTTGAAGAGATATATGATGTTATAACTAAAATTGAAGAAGATATAGAAGCTTTAGATAAAAAAATGCTTAAAAACTCTAGTAACTATGGACTTTTAAATGAATTAGTAAAAGAAAAAGAAGACCTAGAAGAAGAACTTTTATTTAAATATGAAAGGCTGGAATATTTAGAGGATTTAAATAAAAAGATACAGGAATATAAAAAATCTTAAAAATTTCTTTTAATAACTTAATTGATATAGTATAATTTACGTGAAATACATACAATTAAAAAGGAGATAAATTATGAAAATAATAACTAAAATATTATGTGGGATGTTAGTGTGTGCTTCATTAGTTGCATGTGGTTCTAAATCGCCATCTTTAAAAGAAGGTATATCTGTTAAAGATGTAGTTAATAACGTTGTAGAAAAGGCTCCAATGCAAATGCCTATGGAACTAGATGATACAACAGTATCAGATTTAACTACAATAAATTTAGATGATGTAGAAGAATATGCTATAACTAAGGCTATGATTATGAATTCTGCTGATATTACTGCAATAGTAAAAGCAAAGGATGGTAAGGTAGAATCTGTTAAAGCAGCATTACAAGAAATGTTAGATACAGAAAAGAATAATGCCTACTTACCAGATCAAAAAGAAAAAGTTGAAAATGCAGTATTAGTTGAAAAAGGTAATTATGTTATACTTTTAATAAACGCAGATGTTAAAGCAGCAGAAGATGCAGTTAATGAATGTTTTGAATAAATAGTAAATTAAAAGCTAGATAAGAATAACTTATCTAGCTTTTTTAAAAAAATTATATTTTAGGAGTATTTTATGGTTTTTAGTAGTCTATTATTTATATTTAGATTTTTACCTATCTTTTTTATAATCTATATTATTTCACCAACAAAATATAGAAATTTGGTTTTACTTACAGGAAGTCTTTTATTTTATTCTTTTGGTGAACCAAAATATTTTTTTATTATGATAGCCTCTATACTTGTAGATTACTTTGTTGGTATAAATATAGAAAAGAACTTTAAAGACAGAAAAAAATGCAGATATCTATTGCTTATATCTATATTGTTTAATATGGGATCCTTATTCTTTTTTAAGTATTGTAATTTCTTTATTGAAAATATTAATGTAATTTTAGGATTATCTATTAATAAATTAAGTTTAACATTACCACTTGGTATAAGCTTTTACTCTTTTCAAACATTATCATATTCAATAGATGTATATAGAGGTGACATAAAAGCTGAAAGAAATATAATTGATTTTGGAGCCTTTGTATCATCATTTCCACAGCTTATAGCAGGACCAATAGTTAAATATAGTGATATAAATAAAGAAATAAAAAGTGAAAATAGAAAAATTAATTTTGATAATATAGAAGAAGGTATAGAACTATTTATAATAGGATTAGCTAAAAAGGTATTGCTAGCTAATAACATAGGTATTTTATGGACTGAAATATATAGTAAGAATATTAACGATATAACTATGCAACTTGCATGGCTAGGAATACTAGCTTTTTCTTTTCAAATATATTTTGATTTTAGTGGATATTCCTCTATGGCAATTGGTCTTGGAAGAATGCTTGGCTTTACTTTCCCTAGGAATTTTAATTTTCCGTATATCTCTCGAAGTATAAGAGAATTTTGGAGAAGATGGCATATAACATTAAGTTCGTGGCTTAAAGAATATATTTATATACCTCTTGGTGGAAATAGAGTAGGGAAGTTTAGATACTTTTTTAACCTATTAATACTATGGTTTTTTACGGGATTTTGGCATGGTGCTGAATATACATTTATTTTATGGGGATTATATTTCTTTGTATTGGTTTATATAGAGAGTAGATTTATTAAAGATTTCTTAAGTAAGCATATAGTATTATCTCATATATATACCATTTTCTTTTTGCTAATTGGATGGTGTATATTTGCAATAGATGATTTAAAAACACTAATTTTTTATTTAAAGAAAATGTTCACTTTAAGTTATTCTATAGAATGGATTTATTACTTTAAAAACTACTTTATAGTTTTGATTGTTTGCATTATTTCATCTACACCTTTAGTGTTAAGAGTATATAATAAATTAAATAAAAGTATAAGAGTAGTTATTATATTCTTATTATTTATTATATCAATAGCATATTTAGTAGACAGTACTTACAATCCGTTTTTATATTTTAGATTTTAGAAAATAGTGGAGGAGATAGTATATGAAATTAAAAATAAATAATATAAAAAAGTATCCTTTTATGATTTTATTTATACCTACAATATTAACTTTCACTATTTTAGATATATTTAATAAAGATAATCTATTTTCTGAATATGAAAATCGGTCTTTAGCTCAAAAACCAAAGCTATATTATAGTGCTCTTATAGATGGAAGATTTTTTGATAATTATGATAGATATATTAATGATCAGTTTATATTTAGAAACAGTTGGATTAATATAAAATCATTTTCTGAAAATATTTTAGGTAAAGAAGAAAATAATAATATTATATATGGAGATAATGATTTTCTTTTTGATAAGTTTCAGGAAATAGATGAAGAAAATTTAAATAGGAACGTTGATATAATAAAAGAGTTTATATCTAGATATAATTCTTCTTTTAATTTAATGATAATACCAGAGTCATTTACTATATATAAAGACTTATTACCTTATGGAGTAAATTTGATTGATGAGAAAAGTTATATAAATAATATATACTCTGAGCTTTCAAACTTAAAAAATGTTAAACCTATAGATATAGTAGATACTTTAATTGAAAATAAAGAGAGGTATATCTATTATAAAACTGATCATCACTGGACTTCTTATGGGGCTTATTTAGCTTATTTAGAATATTGTAGTTTGAATAATATAAATTCTATTAAAATAAATGAATTAAAAGAAAATAAAGTTCCTAACTTTTATGGAACTTATTTTTCAAAAAGCAAAAAGTTTAATGCCAAACCTGATACAATTAATTATTATAATATAGATAATATTGATGTCTATATAAATGGAGATAGAGTTGGCAATATAAACGATAATGATAAGTGGAGTAGTAGTGATAAATATTCTGCGTTTTTAAGAGGAAATAATGCTGTTACTTTAATAAAAAATAATAATATAAGTAATAATTCAAAAGTATTAATAATAAAAGATTCCTATGCTAATTCTTTTGTGCAATTTATAATTAATAATTATAGTGAAACTTATATTGTTGATTTAAGAAGCTTTTCAACTAATTTTAATAGTTTTTTTGAAAGTAATAATTTCGATTATGTAATAATAATGTATAGTTTAAAAAATCTTTCTGAGGATTTAAATATAGCTAAGCTTAAGTATTAAAAATATATATTAAAATATTGTTGATGTATTGACAAGTGTTGATTTATTTGATAATCTTTTAAAGGTTATTTTTTATACGTAGGAGGAAGTTATGGAAGGAACAAAGGACGTAAAAATAGTAGTTGCTGATCCTTCAGCATTAGGATTATTTGGATTAGCGGTAATCACATTAGTAGCATCATCACAAAAATTAGGATTAACAAGTGGGGTTTCTTTGGTTTTACCATGGGCTATATTTTTAGGAGCAACTGCTCAGTTAGTTGCATGCTTAAATGATTTTAAACACAACAATACATTTGGAGCAACTGCATTTGGAGCTTATGCATTTTTCTGGTATGCTATGGGAATGACATGGTTAATACAAAATGGTGCTTTTGGAGATAACTTAGCTGCTGCTGCAGATACAAAACAATTAGGATTTGCATTTTTATCTTACTTAATATTCACTGTATTTATGACTATTGGATCTATGGAAACTAATAAAGTTTTATTTATTATATTCGTATTAATAGATTTCTTATTTATAGGATTAACATTAAATTCGTTTAATATAATTCCTCATTTAGCTCATAATATCGCAGCTTATTCTGAATTAGGAATAGCAATAGTTTCATTTTATGGTTGCGGAGCAAATGTATTAAATAAACACTTTGGAAGAGTGTTCTTACCAGTTGGTAAACCTTTTAATATTTTTAAATAATAATATACAAAAATAATAAAAATAGTGTTATAGTGGTACTGTGCTATAACACTATTTTTATTTTAAGAAGGGAAGTTGTATATATGAAAATTTCTATATTTTTAAAAGGAAGAAAAGATCCAATAGTATATGAGGCAGAAAAAATAGATATAGTTGATTTAAATTTAAATGGTGTAAACTATAAGCAAGTTAGATGTTTTAAAAAAGGTTCTTCTAAATCAGAATTAATTGCCAGTGATTTGATCAATAGAATTATAGAGTAAGTATATAAATGTAAATTAATTTTCTAAAGCCTTAGAGTTTACAATAATATAATAATCATAATTTCTTAAAAAAATGTGTATCTTGATTATTATATAGGAGTAATTATGTCTAAGGCTTAAAGTTTTTAGAAATAAGAAATAAATTATTAAATAAAGATATTTAAAGTTTTGTTTCAACGTTTACAAAAAATAAATATTCCTCCCTCTGTTTTATATAATATTATAGAAATATCAAAATTAAATAATTAATTTAAATATTGATAAAATTCAAATATTCTTAATATATATAAAACATTATAAATTAAGAATATTATTAATATATAAAAT
>NZ_JACSQZ010000088.1 GCF_014836325.1 Clostridium gallinarum | reverse complement strand
TTTCTTAAGTATACCCTTATTTAATAAAAGAATTTTTTAAAAAAGTATTGACTTTTTATAACTGGTCTATACATTAAGAAAATCTTTAAATAAATTTAAATTTCATTAAATAAAGAGCTATCTCTTAGAGACAACTCCTTAGTCAAAAATTATATCTTATTCTACTTTCTCTAATAAACCAGATTTATTTAATATTGGTCTTATAGAATTGTAAATAATAACTACTAATATTGCAGATACTACCGCATTTATAAATGTAGTAACTGCACTTAGTTTAGCTAAGATCATAGCTGCATCTTGAGGTTGTCCTAATATAAATTGTTTGTAAAAAAATCCAACTATAGGATCTGCAATTACATTAAAGCCTAAGCCTCCAACAGCTGCAATAATACTCCACTTTAAAATATATTTTTTATCTTCTTTTTGACTTATTTTTGCAATTTTATGCGCAATTAACCCAGTAATTAGTCCAATACATAATTTTAAAATAAAAGTTTTAGGTGCTACCATTATATATACAGGATCTATTAAATCTGCAATTGTCATACCTATTGCCCCCGCTAATCCACCATACCATCCCCCAAGTAACAGTGCAGCTAAAACACAAAATGCATTTCCTATATGAAGTGAAGTTGCATCACCACCTGGAACTGGTATTTTAATTTGTAAATAGGTAAATGATACAAAACATAATGCTGATAATAATGCAGTTTGACTTAATTTTTTTAATTTTGATTGTTTAATCAAAACAATCCCCCCTTTTATTGTAAACTTATTATAAAGTTTACAACCCTATTCGAATTAAGTCAATTGTATCGATACATTATTATTTTTCTATAAAAAAAGCCTATAAGATATATTTATTAAATAACAATATCTTATAAGCTTTATTCTACTATATGTATTTATATAATTCTTTAATTTGCATTATAAATTTTTTCATCTAACATACCTTCAGACTTTGCAACTACAACACTTGTTGCTGCATCTCCCACTACATTTAAAGATGTTACAAGCATTTCTATAGGTCTATTTATAGCAAGAATTAATGAATAAGCAAGGATTGCCCCATCATTGTTATATCCCATTCCTGATAATACTGTAAAAAGTATTATTGCTCCTGCACCTGGTGCTGCTGGAGTACCAGCTGATGCTATTAATGCTATTAATGAAATAACAACTATATTTCCTACTGTTACATCGTAGCCTGCTGATGATGCTATAAATATTGTTGCCATAACTTGCATTATTGCAGTACCATTCATATTTATCGTCATTCCAAGAGGTAGTATAAAAGATGCTATATCCTTATGAACTCCTAACTCTTCAACTGTAGTCTTTGTATTTAAAGGTAATGTTGCTGCTGAAGACGAAGTAGAAAATCCAAATAACGCAACTTTCCCCATTTTCTTTACGAACTTCATTGGATTAACCTTAGCTCCTATAGCTACAAATATTGCATATCCAAATATTAAGAATATTAATAAAGTAATTATTGTTACTATTACATATACTAGAGCTGGCTTTAAATTATCTATCCCATATATTGCAAATGTTCTTGTTATAAGTACAAATATTGCAATTGGTCCAAATTTAGTTATTACAAAAGTTAAAAATACAGTAATAATTGAATTTACTTCTTCTAATAAATTTTTTAATATTTTAATCTTACCTTCTAAATTATTAATACATAATCCTACTACTACTGCTATAAATACAACTGCAAGTACTTCTGTATTTTTAGAAAATACTGATATAATATTATTAGGTATTACATTTACTACTACAAGTAATGGATTAGTAGAACTTGCTACTCCTGATTGTGCTGAAAGATTATCTACATTAGCAGTAAATAGTCCTAAATTTTTAATTATAAATCCTACTATTCCAGCT
Source organism: Clostridium gallinarum (assembly GCF_014836325.1). Lineage (GTDB taxonomy): Bacteria > Bacillota > Clostridia > Clostridiales > Clostridiaceae > Clostridium > Clostridium gallinarum. The sequence continues at coordinate 5,763 of NZ_JACSQZ010000088.1, read as the reverse complement.
AAAGCTAATGCAAAAAATGATGTTATTAAAAATCCTGATATTGTCTTAAAAGAAATACGTCCAAGCTTCTTAGTATCACTTATTTCACACATAGCTAATGCTATAGATGTAAATACCATAGGTACAATTATAAGTTGAAGTGAATTAACAAATAATTGACCTATAATATAAAATATACCTAATGCACTTGTTGCACCTTCTGCTGTTATATCTTGGAATAAAATACTATTTATTTTAGACCAAATTTCTTGATTTCCATTTGAAATTAAATTTTCTCTTAATAGTAAGAATCCTATCCCTGCTATAAGACCTAATGCTAGAGCAATTGCCATCTTTATTGCTACTTTGTTATTGTTGTTTACTTTCATATTACTTTCTCCTAATTAGTTATTTCCCTATTTCTACGACCTAAACAACTACATAAGGCTTAATTACTTAACTTATAATTTTTATCACTTTTCTTTTGTTTAATTTAATTAAAAAGCCTTCCTAAAAAGGAAGGCTATGATAACACTTTTATTTGCTCTTTAAAATAATTTACATACAATTAAAAAGTTCAAATTTATAAGCTTACTATAACTTCCTTACTGATTTCTCGAATCAATTTAAAGGGATTTTTTTCTTATATTATCATTGAACTTAAAACTTGTCAATCTTTGTCTATATAAGTTAGTTTATTTATTAATAAGATTAAATTTTATGAATATTTTTAATTCAATGTTTTTTTGTTTTAAGTAAATATATTTCAATCTAAATTAACTATTATATGGTAGTTATCTCTTAATCCACCTATCAATATATGAATTATTTAAAAAATCTTCTTTATTTAAATAATCTCTAAGTGTTATTCTAAGATATTCTGGATTATATCTAAAATTTATATTATTTTCTAAAGTTTTATAGCCAGTTCCTCTTTGTAAATAATCCGAAGTGGCAACACTATAATATTTTTCTTCATCTAGTTCTTCACCATTTATAATTATTCTATTTATTCTACTATTGTCATGCTCAATTATAGCTCCTGATATATGAAGCTTTCCTAGGAATTTCCCTCTAAATCCCGATCCTGCACCATCTTTATAACAAACCTCTGAATCTAGCGATTCTTCTAAAGCTTCCCTTATATATCTTCCTTGTATCTCCATATAAGTTGGATTTAAGGGTGATGGACAAATTTCAATTAATTTTTTAAAAGATACTTCTCCTTTTCTTATGCCACTATTCATAATTCCGCTATTAATTAAACCAATATCACATTTAAGTAAATCTCTAATAGCATCTGCTAATAAATTAGTTATTGGATTTTCCTCTACTACATCATGCCACATATCTCTATTAATACTGTAAAGAGGTGCTCCTAGTATATCATTTGCAATTTTTCTATTTTTCTTAATAAGACTTAAAATATTTGTGTCCATTTCTACATCTTTTACATTAATATTTATTCCATTAATATTACTTAGGCTTCCATTATAATCAAATTCTAAAAGTCCTAAATTTTCACCATAACATCCTGACATATGTATTATAGTGTTCTTTATTAACATAGGTTCTTCCATAAGCTTATGACTATGTCCATCAATTATAATATCAATGCCTTCCATAGTATTAGCTATATCAGTATCTTCAATAAGTCCTAAATGTGAAAGTAAAATACATACATCATACTTACCTTTATTATCACTCATTTCTTTTTCAATTTGTTCCTTATAGTCTATACTATTCATGCCTAATAGATTAAGAAATGTTGTATAATTAGGAGAGGTTCCTATTATTAAAAATCTTACTCCAGATTTATTAATTATAATACTTCCCTTAACCCCTGAAATTTTACTTCCATCTAACTTAACTAAATTACAAGATAAGAATGGTACTTTATTGTTATTTATCATAGCATTTAATGTTTCTAAACTTTCAAAGGCCTCATTATTTCCAATTGCAATAGCTTCATATCCAGCTTCTAAAAGCAACTCTCCTCCAGCTCGTCCCATTGTCCCTTGAAGCATTACATCTTTAAAATCATGATAATCTCCTGCATCTAAAATTAATGTATTTCCATCTTTTAATTCTTTTATTTTAGTAGTAATTTTAGCAAAATTCTCAAACCTACTATGCACATCATTAGTATGTAATATTTTAAACCTCATAATTCTATCCCCATTCTAATATATTAATTTTATTACTAACATTGACATAACTCCAACCAATACAGTACCTAAAAGACTTTTTGTTAAGATTGCTACAAGAAATGTTGGCAATGCAGCTAATATTTTTTCATTATTAAATATTGATATTTGACCATTTGAAAAAAGTAATTCTTGAGCTAAAAGTGCTGATAAAACTGCAACTGGTATATAATTTAACCAATTTATCACTGATTTTTTTAATTTTATATTATTCAAGAAAACTAAAGGAATTACTCTTGGTAAAATAGTTACTACCCCACAACCAATAATTATAATAAATACATATAAACTTAATTCCATTTATCCATCACCACCCCAATTGTTGCTCCTATTACTGTTGCAATAATTACACTTATATTTCCAGGAAATAATTTACTGCATATAATCATGGATATAACTGTTATTACTACAATAATAATATTTTTCTTATATTTACTTTCTTGACATATTTGAATTACTAATAATCCTATAAACATAGCTGGTAATGCATAGTCTAATCCTAAACTACTAGGATTTTCTATAAATTCACCAAACATTCCCCCTAAGACATTTGCTATTAACCAATTTAAATGAGCTGTTGTATTAAGTCCTAGCATCCAATTAAAGTCTAATTTCTTATCTTTAAATCCTTTATTAGCTGCTACTACAAAAGTTTCATCTGTTAACTCAAATCCTACTATAAAACTTTTTAATTTAGAAAGACCTTTAAAATAAGGTGTTATTGAAGCACTTAATAATAAATGCCTTAAATTGACCAAAAACACAGTAAAAATTGTAGCTGAAATTGATGCTTTTGATAATATCATTGCAGCTACTGTAAATTGTGCTGAACCTGCATAAAGTATAATACACATTAAAACTATTTCTAAAATACTCATTCCAGAAGTTTTTTCAACTACTCCTGCTGCAAAACCTATGCTTAAATATCCAAGTAATGTTGGAATACAATCTTTTACTCCTTGTTTAAAGCCTTCTTCATTATTTACTACAATTTCTTCCATTTCAACCATAGCATTCTCATTCATTCCTAGCCCCTCCCTTTACTTTATAAAATAAATAGATACCCCAAAATACTTTTGAGATATCCTATTTTAATATTATAATAATTCTTTTCTTAGTTCTTCTCCTGATTTTGGAGATAAATAGCTAAATGGAATATCTAAAACTGTTCTAGCTCCCTTTTGCCCTTCTTTATGTAGTCTATATACAGCTCTTGCATAAGCTACTAATACACTAGAAGTAAACTCAGGATTACTATCAAGTTTTAAGCTAAACTCCATTCTTTGATTGGTGCCCTCTCCAGTTACTCCTGTACGAATAACAAATCCCCCATGAGGCATTCCTTTATGATTTTTATTCATTTCTTCTTCAGTAATAAAATTTACTGTAGTATTATATTCTGCAAAATAATTTGGCATATTTATTATTTCATTTTTAATATATTCTAAATCTGCATCTTCTTTAGGTACAATATAACATACTCTTTCATGTTTTTCTCTAGATGAAAGCTCTACATTTTTTCCTGTACGAACCATATTTATAGCACTTTCTATAGGTACAGTATATTGAACTCCATCTTCAACTCCTTCAATTCTTCTAATAGCATCAGAATGACCTTGACTTACACCTTTTCCCCAAAACGTATAATCCTTGCCATTTGGAAGTACAGCCTGACCTAATAGACGATTTAATGAAAATAATCCTGGATCCCACCCAACAGAAATAAGTCCAATAGTACCAGAATTCTTTGTTATATCATCTAATTTATTAAAATACTCTGGTATATTAGCATGAGTATCAAAACTATCTACTGTATTAAACATCTTTGCTATTTCTGGAGTTTGCTGTGGTAAGTCTGTAGCTGAACCTCCACACATAATCATTACATCAATTTTTTCTCTATAGTCTTCAATTTTTGATATATGTACCATCTTTGAAGTACCAAGTAATTTATCTGGATTTCTTCTTGTAAAAATAGCCTCTAATTCAAAATCTTCATTTTGCTCTAGAGCCATTTCTACTCCTTTTCCTAGGTTTCCATAGCCTACTATTCCAACTCTTATCTTATTGCTCATATTTTGCCTTGGCTTTATAGCCAAGCACCCCCTTTTTATATAAATTTTAATTTTATCTTAAAACAAGATTATCATATTTTTTCACTTTTTTCCACAGATTGTTATTTATATTTATTAATTTATAATAATTTATTATATTCTTCTGCTAACTTCTTAAATAATGGAATAGATTTTTCAATTGTTGAAGTTTTAATACAATATGAAGCTCTAAAATATCCAGGACATCCAAAGTCACTACCAGGTACTAATAACAAATCATACTTTTTAGCTTTTTCACAAAAAGCAATATCATCATCTTCTAATGCTTTTGGAAATAAATAAAAAGCTCCTTCTGGCTTATTACATTTAAATCCCGCTTCAATCAAACCATTATATAATAACTCCTTATTTTTTTCATAAATACTTATATCTGATGGTATACCTGCACATCTTCCAACAGCTTTTTGAAATAATGATGGAGCATTTACATGAGTTAAAATTCTTGATGCTCCAGCTATAGCTCCATAAACCATATGAAAATCATCAACCTCATTAGGAACTACTATATAACCAATTCTTTCACCAGCAAGTGAAAAAGACTTACTATATGAGTAACAGACTAATGTATTTTTATAATACTTAGTTATATAAGGAACTTTAACATTATTATAAGCAATTTCTCGATAAGGCTCGTCTGATATTATGAATATTGGATGATTATATTCTTTTTCTTTTTCTCTTAATATATCCGCTAATTTGATTATTGTTTCCTCTGAATATACTGCCCCACTTGGATTATTGGGCGAATTTACAATAACAGCCTTTGTATTCTTATTAATTTTCTTTAAAAACTCTGGAAAATTAATTTGAAAATCTTCTAATTGTGCTGGTATAACTGTTAATTTAGCGCCAGTAGCTTCTACAAAACACTTATATTCTGGAAAATATGGAGCAAATGTTATGAATTCATCATTCTCTTCACTTAAAGCTTTGAAACATATACTTATAGCTGCAGCTGCTCCAGCAGTCATAAATAAATTATTTCCTGAGAAATTAGTTTCAAATCTTCTATTTATACTTTTTGCAAGTAATTCCCTAGCTTCTGGATCTCCCGGAGCAACTGTATAACCATGAATACTGCATGGCTCCTCATTTTTCAATATATTTATAAGCTCATCAGTAATAAACTTAGGTGTTGGAACATTTGGATTTCCTAAGCTAAAATCATATATATTTTCTTCTCCAACTATCTTAGCCCTCATTCTTCCATATTCAAAAATTGTTCTTATTGTGGATTTTTTACTTCCTAACTTATACATCTCCTGTGATACCATTTTATACACTCCCTTACACCCTTAAATTTTTAAATAATAAATTACCAAAACTGTTATAATCTATTATACCTTCTAATGAACTATTTACCAATCACTACATAAAAATAAATTCTAGTCATGTACCACCAGCTTAGCTGGTGGCTTGATTAAGCCCTATAAGGGCATGATACTGGCGGCACTACTCGTGCT
>NZ_JACSQZ010000087.1 GCF_014836325.1 Clostridium gallinarum | reverse complement strand
AGCAGAAGCATTGCGACTTGGTATAGCAACCCCTAAAAATATACTAGCAGCTAACACCATTGATAAAAGTTTTTTTTTCATTATAAATTCCCCCTTAAAACTCTATTAATTCGATTTAATAGTCTCTATTACTATTATTATTAATCCAATGATAATAATTAAGTATTGTAAAGGATATATACTAAGTCTTGAATCTAAAATTAATATTCCACCAATAAAAATTAAAGTTAATCCTAAAATTACCCCTTTATAATACTCTTTATTTTTTAGCAACCTCCATATTAAATAAGAAATAAATAAAATAAATAAAATAATACTTAATATAAAAGTTAATACGTTTATATTCTCACCCCCTTTATCTATATATTATATAATATGTTATTTTTTTGATTTTTTCAATATTTTCCTAATTTAAATAATAATTATATATTTGGGTATTTTTTATATTTTAAAATTAAACCAATATATTTGGTGAAATATATTATTTCAAAATAATATTTTATTCATAAATTAACTATTGAATATTTCGCTAAATTGTTCTTTTTAGTGAAAATTATTTAAAACAAGGTTTCAAATAATTTTGATATTAAAAAGCCTAATATTTCATAAATTAATTTATGAAATATTAGGCTTTAAATGTATTATTCATTTATTAATTTATGAACCAACCCAACGGAGCATTTATATACTTCAGAAATCTCTTTAACGGTTTTTCCTTGGATACGATACATTTTCATCATTTCTTTTTCTTGCTTTGAGAATCTTTCTTTTCTTCCAGCTCCACGCTCATTATGAGTTTTAGTCTTTACAGTTAGTCCTTCATTACTACTTTTTAAAAACTTGTTCTCATTTTTTAATTTATGAATATATCGTTAAATGGAATTTTAGCGAAATCTTAAATATCTATGATTTTAAGCCGTTTGTAAGCTATGGATTTTTAGAAAATCCATAGCTTTTTGTTTACTATAAATAAACTTTATAAAAAAAAGTAAGAATTCGCTATTAAAATAGCGAATTCTTACTTTTTTAACTATGTTTATTCATAAAATCAACTAAGGCTTGAGATACTAGATCTTTAGTCGTAAAGAATGGATACTGATTAGTAAATATCTTAAATTGCTCCCAAACTACATCATTTAATCTAATTGTTGCTTTAAATTGATTATCTTTAGGGTTGGGCAGCTTAATAATTATATTATTAGACTTGTTTTCAATACTGTCTGACAGGTTGTCCCCCATCTTGTCAGACATATTATTAAACATTTCTAACATCCTAAAAATTTCTTCTTTTTTATCAATTAATTCTACAATCTCTTTTATATCAATGTTGTTTTCTTTTATCTTAATATTTTCATCGTGTACGACAATTGCATTACTACTGTCATTTTGTTTATTTTTATTATTCTTACTTTGTACAATAGTTTCTTCAAATTTATCATTTTTTATAAAGATCTTTATTAATTTTCCTTTTTCATCATTTATATTTAGCTCATTCTCAACTCGTTTATAACCACGCCTAACTAATCTTTTTACAATTACTCTATCATTAACTTTAAAGTCATTTATTTCAATGTCTTTCATTTGTCTTCCATTTAGCAGCTCTGAGTTTATATAATTAATAAATTGATTTTCATTTGTATCTAATAATCCTATATCAATCATAAAATCACCTCTAAATATATAGTACTACAGATGTCATATTAAAATATATTAAAATATATTAAATTTTATATAATTTGATATATTTATATAAATTTAAGACAACTACTCTGTTGTTGTTTTATATGTTTTATATATAACTGTTTTATATGTTTTATATACCTTTTAAACCCTTGATATAACTAGCTTTTAAATTTTAAATACGACGTTTCCGTACCTAAATGCGACGTTTCCGTACCTAAATGAATTTTAAATACGACGTTTCCGTACCTAAATGCGACGTTTCCGTACCTAAATGCGACGCGTCTTTAATGTTGACGTAGTCGTATTTATTTGGTAATATATTGATATGGAGGTATTTATATGGATAAAAATTATATAGTTAAAAAATCTAATTATTTTATTATGAATTCAAGTTATGATTTAAGTTTAGAAGAACAAAAATTAATATTGACTTTAGCTAGTATGGTTCAGCCTATTGATGAAGATTTTAAACCATATAGATTTAAAATTAGTGAATTTATGAACTTACTAGGGGTAGATACAAAAACTAAATATACTGAAGTACCTAAAATAACTAAAGAGCTCATGAAAAAAGTATTTGAAATAGACGAAGATGATGAACTTATTCAAATATCATGGCTAAGTTCTGCTACATATAAAAAAGGGCACGGGCTTGTTGAACTAGAATTTTCTCCTAAACTAAAACCTTATATGTTAAAACTTAATAGTATGTTTACGCAATATAAATTATCTAATATTCTAAGTATGAAAAGTAAATATTCTCCTAGAATTTATGAAATTTTAAAATGTAACGAATTTAAGAAACAAGGATTTATAGAATTAGAGATAGATGAATTAAGAAAACTTCTAAAAGTAGAAAATATATATCCTAGATATAATGATTTCAAAAGAAAAATAATAGAACAATCACAAAAAGAATTAAATTTAAAAACTGATATAAGCTTTGAATTTGAAGAAATAAAAACAGGTAGAAAAGTAACTTCCTTAAAATTTTTTATTAAACCCAATAAGGATAAAAAAATAACCTACAACAATGGTAGTAATGTTATTGATGAAGTATCGGCAACAGTTTCAGAAGATATTGAAGTTAAGAGTATTAGAGAAATTAAAGATATAATAAATAGATCATGTAATATAAAAATATCAGATAAAGCAGCTAATGAATTTTATAAATTAGCATTAGAAAATAAGAATTTTAATAATGATCCTTTAAAACTAATAAAAGAAATAGCTGATTATTCAAAGACTCAAGATATTACAGACTTTAATATTTGGTTTAAAGCTTTACTAAAAAAATATGAAAAACCAGTTAAATCTCATAAGCAAATTAGCTTTAATAATTTTACTGGTCGTGGAGCTGATTATTATGGTAATCCAGATTTAGAAAAGAAATTATTAGGGTGGGATTAATAAAATTATTAGTATTCAAATATGAGAAAACAAATACTAAATATATAAAAAATAAAAATATGACGGTTAAGATTAAAAATTTGGTGGTTTTATATATATTTAATTCTCATTATAATTAAAAAACCCCAATTGATATATAGCTAATTAGCTATATATCAATTGGGGTTTTTATATAAGGTATAATACTAAATTTATGTCTATTACAGTGTCATGCATAAAGGATATAAAAAAAGTAATACTTTTTCATACCTAAATTAATTAAAAAACTAAGTTTTTTTATTTTGTAATAGATATGTTTTTACCTACAGTTTTTTATATAAACTAAGGAATTTTTTCTATATAAAAATTAAATTATTCATTGTTTTTTAATCTTTCTACTAAATCATCTATTGCTTTCTTATCTTTTCTTTTTATAGATTTAGTACTACTAGATATAAAGTCCATATATTTTTTCATATAAAAGAAATCCTCTCTCATTTCTACCTCAAAATCAGGAGTGTTATCATATACTTTTTTAGCAGCTATATAGAAATCAGGCTTTTTTGAAGCATTTTCAGTTTTTATATTGAAATTTCTAATTGTTTTTTGAGCCTTTGATTTTACTTCTTCAGCTTTTAAAAATTCATTGTATAAGTTGTACGCCCTATGCTCTGCATAGCTATATATAATTATTTTTATTTCTTCAATTCCTAAATCCAATGATTTTATTGAGTTTATTTGCTTTAAATATCCATAGGCAGTTTTAAAGTTACCATTATCCAAGATAATAAATTCTAATTTATTATCTTTAATTCTAGCTATAACTTTTGATATGTTATATAAATTTTCAAATACTTTTTGAACTTCATTAACTTTTGGAATTGTTACTTCTTCTACAGACTTAGTTATTCTATTAAATTTTTCTTCTATTTCTTTAAGTTCATTTTCTTTATTTAATATTTTTTCATTAAAGTCTTTCATAAGTTCATTTAAATTAGCTATTGCCTTATTTTTAATTAAAAAACTTTTATAAACTTCATCTTTAAGATTTTTTAAAGATTCTAATTCTAAATTTAATTCTTTAAAACCTGTTTTTAAAAACTTTTGAGATTTTTCTTTTATTTCACTTTCAAGTTCCCTACATTTTGAATCTAAATCAAGATATTCTTTATGTTCCTTAGATGAATCAAAAAGCCCTAAACCTTTATTAAATTTAACTATATTATTTTCAAATTCATCTTTTTCACTTTTTAAAGTTTCAATTTCAGATTTAATATTTTTTATATTTTCTTGATTATTTTTAAACCAATTATTATATATTTCACTATTTCCACTATGTCTTTTTATAAAAATAAGATCTTCTAAGGATTTCATAATGGATTCTTTATCAATAAGATCTTCTCCAGTTACTAATAAATGAAATTTATAGGCCGAAGATAATAATTGCTTTTCTGTTGGATTTTTATTTACCTTTTTAACGCTTATTCTGTTTTTTGTAATATTTGAATAATCTTCTTCACTATCTCTTAAATATAAATATTTCATTGCAGTATCAGAAAGGTATATGTATTTATAATTTTTATTTATATTTTCCATACCTATTAAGTTATTTTCTATCATTCCGTTTACTATAGCTTGTCCATTATCTATAAGTCTTTTAAATTGATCTAGGAAACAATAGTTACCTGATTTCATTAACATCTCTAGATAAGGCTTATATTTAAATTCAGCAGCAACAAAACTATCTAAAGCAATAATATCATCCCTTACTACAGCTTTCATTACACACACTCCATTCTTGAGCAACCAAGGCTAGTTGCTATTTCTTGTTTAAGTTCAATTACCGCTCCAGTGTAACTGGCCCCAACACTTTCTATTGCAATAAGTTCTCCATTAACTTCTATTGCAGCATCAATGCAAGTTTTAAGCTCTCCTTCTCTTTCAGGGTACATTTCATAGTATCTATCTATTAATTCTCGTTCATGCCTCCAGGTATCTTGAACATCACTATCTAGTCTATAATAAACTTCTGTAAGTTTAATATCATGCTCCAGGTGGTTTTTCTGTGCAACACAGAAGCTACTTATCCCAAATTCTTGCCTGCAATACTCCTTTCCAACCTTATCAAGTTGAACTATAAGATTATTTTCTCCACGAACTATGTGTTCGGAGGTTTTTATATAACCACTCTTTTCAAGTTTTTTAAGCCTTTCCATACTTAGGCCACAATGATCTTTAGCTTGCTTTGAATTACAGAGTCCAGTTTTGCTTAGCTGCTGCATAAGATCTCTATCTCGTCCAGTTACAACTTTTATAGTTGATGCTTTTCTTCCCCTAGCCATTGTTAATTCTCCTTATAATTAATTTCTCTTTGTACATCTTTTTATCAATAATTTCAAACTCATCATGATTCTCGATATAATTAATTATATCTTTAAAGTTATATGGCATCATTTGGCTGTTTTTAGCTTCATAGAAAGGCTTTTGAGTTTCTATAATACAAAATACCTTTGTAACACGCAAAAGCTCTTGTAGGACGTTACATAAGTTTTTAGTGGGTATAAACATTAATACAAAGTTACATAACACCACATCAAACATCTTATCTTCATATGGAAGCCCCGTATTTATATCATGCTTCGTGAAATTGACTTTAAATCTTTTAGGTTTTTCACTTGGAGCTGGAGTTAATTTATCAATTCCATAAAGATTTTTAAAACCGACTTTGTAAAAAAGATATAAATTTCTATAATGGCCACATCCAACATCAAGGATCTTATTGTTTAAATTAAGTTCTTGATTATACCTTTTTAAAAAAAGAAGGTTGTAATCACTATAACCTTCTTTTAGATGATTATTTATAAGAAATGACATACCTTATCTCCTTCATTTTTTTATAAATTTTAATCTTGGTTGTAACTTGTTTTCGAGTCGTATCCATTAAAACCAATCTTTGATTGGCTTGTTTTTGTCTTTAGACAAAAATTTTCATGGACATCTTATGCGAAGCATATAAGATAGACAGAAAACAAGTTATTCTAGACAAGAAAATTATTTCTTGTCTAGACTCTTTATTTAAAGCTATTTAGTTATTAATATTACATGTAAAATTTATAAAAGTCTATTAAGTCTGAAAAATATATTTTAATTGTATATAGTTTACATTATATTATAATTAAAAACAATATTTTAAATAAAAATATGAAATTAATCTGTATTAATTCTCTTTATTAAACAGTTCTTCTATTTTATATCCAAAATAATTTGATTCTAAAGTAAAGTTAGACTTATAATTTTCTAAATCATTTTTATTTTCTGGCTTAACTATAAAGTATTCTTTATCTTTACCTTTCAACTCAATAAAATCATAATATATATTATTCTTATAACTATTAATATCAGTATCTAATTCTATAAGTATACTTAATGTATAATAAATGGATTTTATATCCTTATATTCTGAATTGTTATAAATTTTAAAAACCTTATCTTCTAAATACTTATTATCAATGTTAATTGAGGAATATTCTGATATTTTTAGTAAATAATATAATTGTTCTAAATTTTCGCTATTATTTATATTTTTATCTATATACTCTTTATTGATTTTATTAAGCAATTTTAAATAAGAGTTTTCTAAATAATCGTAACTTTTGCTAACATTAAGTGCTAAATATATATCTCTAAGTTGAAATTGATCTATATCTTCAATATTATTAATATATTCATTTATAGCACTTATTTCTACATTTACAAAATCTGATTCTTTTAAATTAAATTTATTATATAACTTATCTATATAATAAAGATCTTTTATTTTTAATTCACTTAAGTTATTAATATAATTAAGAAAATAATTTTTTACTTTATTTTTATCATATTTAAACTTATAAGAATCCGATAAATAAGTACCATAATATAAATCTTCTACTAATGATATTGGCTTATTATTATAAATCCACATAAAACTACTTTTATTAATATAATCATCAATATATTTAGTATTTTTAATTTCAGATATATTCATTAATTGATAGGCTAATTGCATATCAACTTCTATAATATTATTAATTAAATTCTCATCTTTATAAAGGTCATTAACGACTATTTCCTTTTCAATTCCTAAAGCGTTATAAATTCCCTTATATTTAATTATAGAATTTATATAAATTAAGCTTATTTCAGAATGATTTTTTATACTTTCAATATAATTTTCCCAATAATTAAACCAATCAACTCTTTTTAAATAAAAATCATTAAGTTCAATATCTGTAATATTCCCTAGTAATACTATATTTTCAAATATGGGTAATCCAATATTGATTAGGTTTACTTCTTCATCATCATAAGTAAAATATTGATCATTTTCAAATAGCTTTAAACTTGATTCCTTTAATTCTAAAATAATATCATTTAATTCCTCATTATAACCATCCTTTTGAAAAATGTTTGATAATATTTTTATAGCAATATTATTTGCTGCAATTTTTTCTTCTAAACTATCACTTTGAGATTTTAAAAAGAACATTTTATTTTTTTTATCATAGTTCTTTAAAAGACGATTTAAATAATATTCTTTATTATTTAAATTATCATCTATATACTTGTCAAGTGCTGACATATAAAATAAATCATATAAACTATTAATATTATCTATAGTTAAATTATCAATTTTATTAATATATGAGCTTACACTTTCTTTTATTGTACTATTAATATTTTTTCCACAAATATTAATTGCCCAATATGTATTATAAATATTTATATTATTATTATACTTATCAAACATAATATCAGTAGTGAACATTGCTTCTGAATTATTTTCATAATATGAATCTTTAATCCAATATATTTCATTAGTTTTACTAATTTTAATTAAAATTGAAGTTAGTAAAACTAATGATAATATTAATATTATTTTTACAAATTTCTTTTCTCTAGTCATTTTTTTCTCCTAAAAAATCTCTACTAATTTGAATAGTAGAGATTTTTATTTTATAAATATACTTTATTAGATGCAGAAGTATTATAATCTATATTTCCATAATAAAATGATGCTGATGACCTTTGCATAACTGAAAGAATAGTAGTTGTTCCATAAGCATCTACTGTCCAATATGATAAAGAATATCCATCTTGTATATCACTAGCCGTATACTGTTTTGTTAAAGTTTTAGATGTAGAACCTCCTGTTATAGATATTCCACCTTTATCAGCTGTTACGGATGTTATCCCTACTCCATTAAATGTCCACTCATCTTTTTTACTAGGGTTTCTTGGATTTCCTTTAGATGGTACATATGCAAGTGCTGTAGTACTTCCTTTTACAGTACACTTTGTCATTGTATATGTTAAATTACTAAAGAAGTTAGATTCAACCCATCCATCAGCAACTTTTTTTACATCCTCAGCATTCATAGGTTGTGTCCATTCATAAGTTGAAATAGATCCATTCTTAATAGAATCATTTTTTACTATTTCATCTCCTAACTCCCTTGCAACATCAATTGCTTCAGCCTTATTTAAATTGCTATTTTCATCTAAAGTTATAATAGCTTCTCCATCTACTATACTTACTGTAACTCCTTTTTTAGATAAAGTTCCTAATTCGCTAGCAGAAGCATTGCGACTTGGTATAGCAACCCCTAAAAATATACTAGCAGCTAACACCATTGATAAAAGTTTTTTTT
>NZ_JACSQZ010000086.1 GCF_014836325.1 Clostridium gallinarum | reverse complement strand
GAAAAGATGGAGCAACGAAAAAATGATAAGAAAAGTTTCTTTAAGATATTCTCTAATTAATCAGAATTATAAAAGATAGGGTAGTTTTAAGGTATATATACCTTAAAACTACCCTATCTTTTGTTAAGTAGTAGTGGGTGAGTGGTATTATGATATTTAGTTAATAAGCAAAATTAAAAATAATAAAAAGTAATAGAGAATTATACAAAGTCATATAGAATCATATAAATTCATGCAGTATCATAAGAAAGCATATAAAATCATACAAAATCATATAAATGCATATAAAATCATAAATTTAAATAAATGGTGTAAATCTACACTGTATTTACATTAAATTACACTAGATTTATATAGAAAAACCATAAATTCATATAAAAAAATAACGAAGCATAATAGAAAAGAATCGTAAATTTAAATAAGTAGTGTAAATCTACACTGAATTTGCATTATATTACACTAGATTTACATAAAAAAACATAAGATTTTTTATGTGCTACTTTTTATGTGAATTTTAAAAGTTAAAGTGATTTTCAAAAAAGGTAGCAATTAAATAATAGAGAAATACTGGCTTTATCAGAAGTTACAGAGAGTCTAATATCAGAAAATAGTATCAGGGCAAATTAGTCTTATTTCTTATGCCTAAAGGGCATTCGAAAACACCTAGAAAATTTTCCCTTACTTCGTAAAGGAAAAACCGTAAAAAATTGTGGCTCGCCACAATTTATTTACTTTTTCTAGGTTTAAGACTAATTTGCCCTGTGGGACTTGTGCAACTTTCAGTTGCAGCTCCTAAAGGAGCAATTAGCTAAAGCTAATTATTTTTCAGATTAACCTACGGTTAATCCTATTATAATTAATTTGAACATAGCTTATAAACTATTCAATAAGATGTTATAATTTAAATATAAGTAACTGGGATTTATTTTACCAGCAGTAAGAAAATTTTTGTAGGATGAAAATTTATATAAACATGAGACTTTCTATAGAAAGTTTTATGTTTTAAGTAGGAAAGTAATGTAAAAATGTTTAGGAATAATTGTACCTAAATGTTTCAATGACATTACTTTTTTTTATTAAAAAGTAATGTTGGGCCTTAAATTTTTTAATACAAGGATGGAGGTGCTTAATTGGCACGTGGTAGAAAATCTGAAAAGATAAAAAGAGTCACCAAAAGTGATGGAGAGACTATGAAATCAATTGCTCATACAGGAGTAATAACCAGGGCTAATGCTAAAGAGTATTTTAATTTAAATGATAAGAGAATAGAGCTGTTAAAGAAAAATAGTTACTTGATTGAACATACTAATAATACGAAGAAAGGGTTACAGACTTATTATACTTTGGGGAAAGCTGGTGTGGATTTTATAAAAAGACAAACTGATATTGACTATTTGTATAGGGGAAACAAAAATCAACTAGATCATGATATTAAATTAAGTCAGGCCTATTGCCAAATAACACATGAACAGCGCCAAGGATGGATAAATGAAAATCAAATAATACATAAGTGGGACAAGCTAGCACCTAATACAAACCATGTAACAGGAGTTGATGCAATAGTTGTAACTAATGATGGAATAGTTGCTATAGAAGTTATAACTAGAAATTATGGGGAAGTAGAGATACAGGAAAAGCATAATGCAGCTAGTGCACTTGGATGTAATAGGATGGTGATGATTAATGCGTAAAGCTATTATAGAATATGATAAAGAAGATTTAAAGGTAATAGTTGATGATAAAAAGTTAGATATAAGTGTTTTAGATTATATAGAAATTGAAAATAAGTATGACTGGTATTTAAAAGCTATTAGATTTTTTGGGAACTTTGCAACATTTGAACATATAGCAGCAATATTAAAGGGAAAACATAGTAGAACTAAGGTGTTTAAAGATCTTAATAGGATGTGTGAGCTGTATCTTTTAAGGAAAGAAGAATTAGGTAATTATATTTACTTTGTTTTAACTAAGAAAGCACAGATCTACTTAAAGAAAAGAAATAATGTTGGATACATTCCTAATCCTTCAGATAAAGCTGTTAAAAGTAATCTTTTGTTATTGGATTATTTATTAAATAATCCAATAACTCTTACAACAAAGAGTATGAATGATTTTGAAAATGAAATAATAGGGCTTATAAATGATTTTAATGATTATGAAGAATATATAAGAGCTTGTTATATATTTTTATATAAAAAGATGGCAGCTGTAAAAGAAATAAAAAAAGATTTTTTTAAGGAACAGATTAATTTAATTAAGAAAAAGAATGAGTTTGTTGAGTGTAATGGTAAGGTAAGACTTGTAAAGTATTATGATGTTTTAAGTAAGTTAATGTTAAAGAATATATATTTAATAAAAGTTGATAGTAAAGATGATTCAGTTACAATTACATTTTTAATACAGGATATAGGAAGAAGTATTTCATGGTATAAGAGAGAAATAATAGACATTAGCAATATATTAAGAAAAATTTATTTCAACCCAATAGAAAAATGTATTAAATATAATTTAATAATACAGACAGATAGTATTGATAATAAAAAAAATTTACTAAAGGTTAAAGAGATATGCAATAGATTAAAGAAAGAAGGAGAGAGGTGTATTGAATATGCTCTTAGACCTAATTTAGCTGAAGCGAGATTTATAGGATATTATTTAAGCGACAGGAGAGATTTACCCTGGGGATTAAATGACATAAGTGTAGTTGAGTATAATACCGATAGATTTTTTGAAACCAGAAGTGATAAGATCAACACTGTATATAAGAATCAAATTAATGTAATTGAATTAGATTAAAGTTTAAAATCAGTATAGATGGTATATAACATTAAGAAAGGAGAAATATAATATGAAAGATATAGTAATGTTAATAATAAGCTTATTAGCTATAGTAGCACTATTTTATATAATTGCAACTTGCTTTAAAAACATAATAAACAAATAATTTTATAAAGACATAAAGGTTAAAATAAAAGTACTATTTCGCAACTAAGCTTACGAAATAGTACTTTTTTTGCATAAGTTTATTTATATTAAACTAAAAATCATGATTTTTTGAAATTTTGATAGCCTACAAATGGCATAAAATCGTATTTTTTTATTTTTTCGTGAAAAGATTTTTTAGCGAAATAAATGATTTTATAGAAATATATTATTTTAGCAAAAGTAGTAGTTTAAATATGAAAGTTAGTGCTAAATATAAAATGTGTATATTTTGGTATGTTATAATATATTTTAGGAGGTGTTGATGTGAATTCAGATAAGAAGTATATTTGGATATTAATAGTGTTATTTTCATGTATTCCGTTAATAAATATATCTAATATAATTATTGTTGCTACTCTTTTAATAGTAAGTATAATGAATTATAACGTGAAATTAATATGCCAAGAAAGTCCCAAAATTAATTTTGGAATTATAATATTTAAAAATATTATAATATTTATATTTTATTACTTTATAACATTAATGCAGACATTTTTATCATATTTGGGATTGATTAGTAAACTAAGTGAATTTAGCAACGTAGATGTAGTTGATGTTGGATTTTCTTTAGTAGATCCTAAGATAATATTGATGAGTATTCCAATTATTATTAGCTCCTTTTTATGTGTAAAAAATGGAGTTTTAAAAAAGAAAATATTTATTTTTTTAAATGTTATTAATATATTAATATTTATTTTTATAGTGAAATAATGTAATTTAAAGATTAATGTAAATTTTTAGACTGCTGATATTTAGTCAGCAGTCGTTAATTTTAAGCTGCTATAAGTTCATCAAATATAGCTATTAAAAAATTTATAGCAGCAACAAGTTCATCCCCAGGAACAGGATCTAAAAGTGTAATGATTAAGATAAAGGTAGCCAAAGCTAGTCCACCACCTACCAGTTTATCAAAGTCCAAAGTACCTTCAATTGCTAAGGTTTCTTTTACTCTAACATTCGCAGGATAGTTTAATATTGTTGATAGCTCAACTGCAGTTATTGTTAATGTTTTATTTACTAAACTAAAACTAACTTTTCCGGCTGAAAATTCATATTTCTCAATCCACTTTATTGTACTTTCAACTTCAGCTGTAACAGATGCAGGAAGCATATCTAGAAGTACGCCAGTAGTTCCATCAAATATGTCAGATGGGTTTGACATATTTGAAATCTTCTTTGCATTTTCAGAAGAAAGAGGTAATGCAGGTTCGTCTTGAATTAATTCTGCTGAAAGAGTTAAATCAAGATTCTTATATGAAAGTAAGGTTTCTTTATGAGATGGTTTTACTTTAGCTTGTAAATTATAAGCGGATTTTGTTAGTAAATGAAAAAGTCCTTTGTCAATTTTACGTTCCTTTGGGCTAGTTTCATCTGAGATTCCAAGATAATTTAGTATTTGTGTAGCTATTGAATTAGCAAAAGAATATTCATTATTAGCTAATAAGATAGCATCACTATAATTACTTATAAAGGCAGTTTCAACTAGTATGGAAGGCATATTACTTAACATAAGAACTCTCCAAATTTCTTCTTTATGCCCTCTATTTGGTATTCCAAATCTACTAGATATAGATTTAGCAACATTTGCTGATAATTGTTTAGTTTTTGAATCAGCAGATGGTTTAGTATAGCATTCAGTTCCTCTAACAGATGGAGAGGCTGAATTAGCATGTATAGAAACAAATAAGTTTGCTCCCCAATTATTAGCCATTTGAGATCTATCTTCTAACTCTATGAAAGTATCATTTTCTCTTGAGTATTTAACTGATATACCATATGAGTTTAATATTATTCCTAATTTTTTAGCTATTGATAAAACAATAGCTTTTTCTTGGAATCCATTTCCAACTGCGCCTGGATCATATCCACCATGTCCAGGGTCTATAAATACTTTTAATCCGCCAGGAATTTCTCCACCGCCATTACCAGTATCTCCATTACCAGAAGAATTTCCATTAGTGTATTGAGGAGAAGAAGTAATAGAACTATCATTATCTATAGGAGCCCAAATAGCACATCTACCAAATTTTTCAGTTTGAATTATATAGATATCTCCACCTTTTTCAGCAAGTATTTCATAAGATAACCCACCAAATTGAGCAGGTGCAAGTGATCCGATAGCATTAGCAGTAGTATAAGGTCCATTTTCATTATAGACAGCCCAACTTTGCATATGGGGATGTAAATTTAAATATTTACCAGTTCCGGGAATTAATGATCCACCACCAGATCCATTATTATCTCCATTAGAATAACTTCTTTCATAAGTAATATTACTATCATTATCAATAGGAGCCCAAATAGCACATCTACCAAAGGATTCAGTTTGAATTATATAAATGTCTCCTCCCTTTTCGTCTAATATCATATAGGATAAACCACCATATTGAGCCGGAGAAAGATCACCAATTTTATAATTAGTAGTATAAGGTCCATTTTCATTATAAATAGCCCAACTTTGCATATGAGGATGTAGGTTTAAGAATTTTCCAATTTGTGACATAAATAAATCACTCCTTTTAAATTTTATATTTTTTATTGCCGGCTTGAGTGACTAGTCATTAATTATAAAGTGAATTTAAAGAAAATTGTAAACTAAAAAATTTATAAAAAAATTATGTTTACAAAAAAGAACGTATGTTCCCTTATAATTGTATAGGGAGGGATATATATGGAAAATAATATGTTTAAAAAATTAATTGAGTATAGAGAAGGTAATAATAATTCTTTGCTAGAAATTATAGAAATATTTAACCCTTTAATAAGTAAATATTCTAGATTATTAGATAAGGAAGATACAAGGCAAGATTTAATCATACATTTAATTAAAGTTTTAACTAATATTCCAATAGAGAATAAAAGGGTATTAAAAAATAAAGAGATAATAGGGTATATAGCTAAATCTATAAGAAATGAATATATAAAACTATCAAAAAAAAGAGATAAGATAAGACTTAATGAAATGGAATTAAGTTTAGATATAGAAATAAGTCATGAAGATTGTAAAACTGAGTTTGAGATTTTAGATATGTTTAAAGTTTTAACTAAAAAAGAAGCTTACATAATGAAATTATTGTATGTATATTATTTATCTGTAAGTGAAGTAGCTGATTATATGAAAATATCAAGACAGGCAGTAAATCAAAGTAAAAATAGAGCATTAAAAAAAATAAAGGAATTATATTTATATAAATAGTAAAAAAGCAGATATTTAATTACTTAAATATCTGCTTTTTTATATCTTCAAGATCATTTTGAATTTCAGGAAGGGTATTGCTAAGTTGTTGTATTATCTTTTGATAATTTTCTTCTCTTATTTGATTTTGTTTTAAAACATAAAGTAGAAGATAGCCAAATAATAAAGCAAAAACTCCTTGAGTAGTTAAAAAATTAAATAGTTCACTATTCATAAAATCCCTCCTTTCAATATATATAAAGAGTTTTATTTATAATATAGTAAACTATTAAATTTATTAAAATTAAACTGAAAAGAATATATCAATTATTGGAAATGTTGTATAACGGCATAATATAAAGTAAAATAAAATAGTCGAATAAAGGAGGTGAAGTAGTGGGACAAGCGTTAAAAGTAGAAAAAGTAGAATATATAGATAAGGTTCATGGAAATAGTAAAGGATGGATCACAAGAAGTTGTATAGATGAAAATGGATATAGTCAATGGCATTATAAGTATGCTGAACTTAAAGAAACAGACTTAAAAGGAGAAAATATATATATAACATTAAATACATTTTTTAAGCCTTATAGAAGGCTTGAGTGTATAAAAGAGTTAAATGCTTTATTTATAGATTTGGATTATTATAAAACTAAATTCACTAAAGAACAAATAATAATGAATTTAGAAGCAGACTATTTTAATAAAATAATTCCATCAACAAACTATATTATAGATAGTGGTAGGGGATTAGCATTAATATGGTTAATAAATAAAGTACCAAGTAAAGCAATACCATTATGGAAGGCTATAGAAGAATATTTATATAATAAATTAAAAGAATTTGGAGCAGATAGACAAGCTTTAGATGCAACAAGAATATTAAGAGTACCAGGAAGTATTAATTCAAAATCAAAAACAGTAGTAAGCATAATAGATGAGTATGAGTATATTTATGATTTAAGAGAAATACAAAAAGAGTATCTTCCTGAATTAAAACCAAAAGAAAAGAAAAAAGGTCGACCGAAGAAAATAAATTATGTCTATAGAGAAAGAAGTTTATATTATGCAAGAATACAAGACATAACAAAATTATGTGAACTTCGAAAATATGATTTAAGAGGTCAAAGAGAAATAATATTATTTTTATACAGGTATTATTTGTGTAGTTTTACAGAAGATGTTCAAAAGGCTTTAGAAGATGTGTTAGAACTTAATAGTATGTTTATATCACCATTAAAAGACAATGAAGTTATAAGGGCAACTAGAAGTGCAGAAAAGTGTTATTTAGATAAAAATAAAGATTATAAATATAAAAATGAAACTCTTATAGATCTATTAGAAATTACTGAAGATGAAGAGAAGTATATGACCACTATAATTTCTAAAAATGAATATAAAAGGAGAGATAGAGTTTATCAGAAAAATAAATATCAAAGGAAATTAAAATTAGAGGGGAAAATAAGTGAAAAAGAAAAGCTATCACAAAGAAGGGCAAAAATAAAAGACCTTTTGGCAGAAGGTCTTGAACAAAAAGATATATGTTTGCAACTTAATATATCTAAACGTACTTATATTCGTGATAGAAAATATTTAAAAGAGCAAGGTTTAATTTAACCTTGTTCTTTTGTATTATAAGAGATTTATTTAATTTAATCAAGAGGTGCCAAATTTTCTCGGCTTGTATTATAGGGTACGTAGTACCTGTCCTGTTTATTTGGGAGGGGAGCAACTGTACTAATATTAAAAAGGAATTCCTAAGTTATTTTATGAGTAGCTTCCCTAAAGAGAGAAATGCAGCAGCTTAAATTTAGATAAAGATAAGGCTATTTTTATGCTCCTTGATGAATGGTTAAATTAAATGTAAATATATCTAATAAAAATGGGTGATTCTAAAATATAGAGGGGGTGATTTTAAAATATAGAGGGGGTGATTTTAAAATATTTAGGGGGTGATCCACAAATTTAACATAAAACTATATTGATACTTTTCTAAAAGTTTTATTTCTAACTCATAATAATCATATTTTCTACCTTTAAAATTATCAAATCTAGTTTTCTTTAAGTTTTTTCAAGTTCTTTAAATTAACCAGGTTTTATCTTCTTTATCATAAGTCAACAAGGCTATCTAAAATCCTATTTAAAATAATAATAAAGTTTTATAATATAATTTAATTCAGATCAGCAACTCCTTAAATGAAATATGATTAAGCTTATCTTATTTGTATAAAGGATTTTAAAGAGATTTAACGAATAGTTTAAAGTAGTTTAATCTTTTAGAAATGAGGGGTTTTGGTATGTTAAGAACAGTTGAGGAAACAGCTATTGAACTAGGAGTAAGTAAAACTACAATTTATAATAAACTTAAATTGAAACAGTATAAGTGTAAAATAGTTAAGAAACAAGGAAAATCAATGGTTGATGATAGTTTATTCAATTTGATTAAAGAAAGTTTAAAAGTTAAAAATATAGTTGAAAATGAAGAAATTGACAGTGATGTAAATGAAGAGATTTCAATAGATAGAGAAGGATTATTTAACTTGAATCAAGAGTTAATTGAAAATTTATTAGATCAGCTTAAAGAAAAAGATAAACAAATAGCTGAATTACATAAATTAATAGAAAATAGTCAGGTGCTTTTAAAGGAAGAACAAAAAAAGTCAGAGCAGCAGCTATATTTAGCAGAACATTTTGAAGAAGTAGATAATAAACTTCAGGATCTAAGAGAAAAGATGGAGCAACGAAAAAATGATAAGAAAAGTTTCTTTAAGATATTCTCTAATTAATCAGAATTATAAAAGAT
>NZ_JACSQZ010000085.1 GCF_014836325.1 Clostridium gallinarum | reverse complement strand
CGCCAGCGTTCGTCCTGAGCCAGGATCAAACTCTCAATAAAAAGTTTAATCTGTTGCTCAAATTACCTTGAGTCTTATGATGTAACAACGCTTCCATTCGTCAGCGTTGTAAGTTCGAATAACTAAATTAAAATTTAGATTCTCACTTAAGACTTAAAAGAATTGCTGGTTTATTTTATACTTAACTTATATTCTGTTCAATTTTCAAAGACCATTTTCTTCGTCGCTCTCAAGCGACTTTATCATCTTACTACTTTAAAATTCATTTGTCAACATTTTTTTAGTTGATACTTTAAAACTTTTTAGTAGTTCGTTCCTAATAAGTTATTCTCTTGGGAACGAAACTTATCTTATCATTAATATTATTTTATTACCTACATTAAACTTATAATTATGGAGAAAATATTTTATTTATTCTAATTTATTCTTTATTTTTCTACATTTTTCTACTATTGATACACCCGGTACATTTGTTATTAATACTTATATATTTTATAAGATGTAGTAGTTATTTTATATAATGTAAGAGGCAGAAATACTCAGAATAAATTTGCTACACTTCCTACCTCTTCTTAATATCATAACCTATAGTGATTTTTTTATTTGAATTGTTACGGGATAAATATTAGTTCCCTTTATCATTTCTTTTTCTAATACTATTGCTCCTTTATCAGCTATTACATTATTCATAACTACATCTTCACCTACAATACAATTCTGCATTATAATACAATTTTTAATTTTAGCACCTTTCCGTAACACTACTCTTCTACCTATTATACAATTTTCAACTTGCCCCTCTATATATGCTCCATTAGCTACTATAGAATTCGTTACTAAACTTTCCTCTGCATATTTAGTTGGAGGTTCATCTTGAGATTTAGTATATATAGGTTTATGATTATAAAATAACTCCATATTTACATTTTGATTTATTATATCTAAATTTGCATCAAAATAGGATTTTATTGAATTTATACAAGATAAATACCCATCAAATTTGAATGCTCCCACTTTAATATCTTTTAAATTATTGGATATATAATGCTTAAACTTCTTATGAATTCCATCCAGTATACATTCATGAATTATTTTAATAAGCAACTCTGTTTTCATTATATACATTTCCATACTTATCATTGCTTGATTATTGCTACCTATATTTTTCCCTATACTTACTACTCTATTATAATCAGCTATATTTAATATTTCACACTCTAAAAAAGATTTATTAGCATCATTTACCTCTTTATATATCATTGTTATATCATTCATAGATTTTATATGGTATCTTAATACCTCACTATAATCTATATTACAAATCATATAAGAAGGACTAATAAGTACATATTCTTTCTTACTCTGCTCAATAAATTCAATATTTTCATAAAAATTATGAATATCATCTATATTAGGATTATAGTCACTAAAATTAAATACTCTAAGACCATCCTTCTTTCTATGCAAATCCCACGGCCTTCCATTAGTAAGGTGATTTATTAATGATCTAGATTTATTTTTAGTAAAAATACCAATCCCCTCTATTCCAGAGTTAGCCATATTAGATAAAACAAAATCTATAATTCTATATCTAGCGGAAAATGGAACAGAAGCTAGTGTTCTATATCTAACTAACTCACCCATTCTCCTTTCATTTTCATCTAAATTTATTATTCCTAAACAATTATTCAATCCCCTTAGCCCTCCCCTAGATTTTAACTCTTTTATTTATCTCTGTTATTTCTTTATGCTTAATATCTGAATTATTAATTACATATTCATATGCTCCTACAACCTTTATACCTTTTATATCCCCAATTTTACATCCATGATTTATTATTGCATTATTACCTACAATAGCTTTTTCTATTTTAACATTATCTCCAATTTGTACATTAGGCATTATTACTGAATCTCTTATTAATGTATTTTTACCAACATAAACCCCTTCAGATAGTACAGAATTTTGAATTTCTCCTTTTATTATGCATCCTTCTACTATTAAAGAATTATTAACTCTAGCCTCTTTACCTATATAGTGTGCTGGCCTTACCTGATTTTGAGAATAAATTTTCCATTGACCATCATGTAAATTTAATTTATTATCATTTTTTAATAAGTCCATATTAGCTTCCCACAAGCTTTCTATTGTCCCCACATCCTTCCAATAGCCATTAAAAGGATACGCAACTAATTTCTTTCCGCTATCTAGCATTTTAGGAATTATATTTTTACCAAAATCATTGCTTGAATTATTGTCCTTTTCATCTTCTATTAAATATTTCTTTAATACTGACCAATCAAATATATAAATACCCATAGATGCATTTGTACTTTTAGGAGAATGAGGTTTTTCTTCAAACTCATATATAGAGTTATCATCTCTAGTATTCATAATTCCAAATCTACTTGCCTCTTCTATTGGTACATCTATAACAGCTATAGTTGCATCTGCTTCTTTATTTTTATGAAACTCTAGCATATTATAATAATCCATCTTATAAATATGATCTCCTGATAATACAAGCACATATTCTGGATCATATCTATCTATAAACTCTATATTTTGATATATAGCATTAGCTGTTCCTTTATACCAATCTCCACCCTTTTCCTCTTGATATGGAGGTAAAATAGATACTCCTCCATCTCTTCTATCTAAATCCCAAGGAGCTCCTATACCTATATGAGAATTTAAATCTAATGGCTTATATTGTGTTAATACCCCTACAGTATAAATTCCTGAGTTAGAGCAATTACTTAAAGGAAAATCTATTATTCTATATTTCCCACCAAAAGGTACAGCTGGTTTTGCTATATTTTTTGTCAAAACTCCTAACCTGGAACCTTGACCACCTGCTAATATCATTGCTATAATTTCCTTTTTTCTCATTTAAATTCCCCTTTTCCTTAAAATAATATTTATAAGTTCTTATATATCCTCATATATTCCTTAGCTGATTTCTCCCAACTACTATCTGTTTCCATAGCACTTTTGATTATTTTATTCCATCTATTCTTATCTTTAAAAATATTTAATGCATATCTAGTTATCATTAAAAGTTCATCTGAAGAATAATTTCTAAAACTAAATCCATTTCCGCTTTCATCATACTCATTATATGGAATTATAGTATCCTTTAATCCACCAGTTTCCCTGACTATAGGAATACTTCCATACCTAAGAGCTATAAGTTGTCCTAACCCACAAGGTTCAAACAAAGATGGCATTAGAAACATATCTGATGCTGCATAAATCTTATGAGCTAATTCATTACTAAATGTTATATTTACACTAATCTTATTCTTAAATTTGTTAGAAAAACTTTTAAAGCTCTCTTCATATATATAATCACCTGTTCCAAGTATAACCACTTGAACATCTTCTTTTAGTAATTCATCAAGTATCTTAACAATTAAATCACATCCCTTTTGATGAGTTAATCTAGAAACTAAACCTATCATAGGGATATCCTTATTTATAGTTAAATTTAGCTTTTCTTGTAATACTTCTTTATTACTTTGCTTATTATCTATTGTTTCAAGTGAATAATTAAAATCTATATATTTATCAGTTATAGGATTGTATTCCTTGTAATCTATACCATTAACTATTCCTTCTAATAAATATTCTCTATACCTTAATAACCCATCAAGTCCTTCACCATATTCAGGAGTCTTAATTTCGTCTGAATAGCTTTTACTAACAGTAAGGATTTTATCTGAATAATTTATTCCTCCCTTTAAAAAACTAATAGCCCCATTATGCTCAAGACTACCATTGTTAAAAACTTCATAATCGTATCCAAAAAGTTCTGAAAGCATTTGTGGTGAAAACATTCCTTTAAAAAATAAATTATGAATTGATAATACAGTTTTAATATCTTTAAACTTTTCCTCTTTAATATATTCTAATTTGTGTAGTACAGGCACCATAGCGGCTTGCCAATCATTACAATGAAGTATATCCGGTGTCCATTCTATATGTTTTAAAAATTCTAATACTGCTCTACTAAAAAATGCAAACTTTTCTCCATCATCATAATAACCATATAGCCCACTTCTTTTAAAATAATATTCGTTATCTAACAAATAAAATTTAACTCCTTCATAATCATATTCAAATATTCCACAATATTGATTTCTCCATCCAACCTTAACCATAAAGTTGTCTATATATTTCAACTTTACTTTTATTTCATCCTTAATATCTCTATAATTAGGAATTATAACTCTTACATCATTACTTAAATTTTTAAGTGCTACTGGTAATGCTCCAATAACATCTCCTAACCCTCCAGTTTTAATAAAAGGATCTGATTCTGATGCTACAAATAAAATTCTCAAACCTATCCCTCCTCAAATATCATTTATTTATAAATTTTGATACCTTAAATACAGATGTAGCCATTGGTGGTACCTTTACTAACATAGACTGTTCTTCATTATGATATTTAACTTCTTCTGATTCTATAACTTCAAAATTTAATTGATTAGATCCTCCAAATAAATTTGAATCCGAATTAAAAGCTTCTAAATATTCACCATTATATGGAACTCCAACTCTAAAATCATGATAAACTACAGGAGTAAAATTACATATAAATATCAATGTATCCTCTTTATTCTTACTTCTTCTTATAAAAATAAATATACTTTGCTTTGAATTATCAGCATCAATCCATTTAAACCCTTTTCTATCATAATCTAACTCCCATAGTGCTTTGTTTTCTTTATAGAATTTATTAATATCTCTAAAAAATATATGAGCTTTTTTATGCATATCAAATTTATCTATTAGTTCCCACTCTAGATCCTCATATTCTCTCCACTCTATAAATTGTCCAAATTCACATCCCATAAAAGTTAATTTCTTTCCTGGATGCCCTATCATATATGATAAATATAATCTTAATCCAGCAAATTTATTCCAATAATCTCCCCACATTTTATCTATCAAAGATTTTTTCCCATGAACTACTTCATCATGAGATATTGGAAGTATAAAATTCTCTGAGTAATTGTACATCATAGAAAATGTAATTTTACTATGTTCATATTTTCTATATATAGGATCTTGTTGAATATACTTCAACGTATCATTCATCCACCCCATATTCCACTTAAAATTAAATCCTAATCCGCCTTCTTCAACACTTTTTGATACATTTGCCCAGGAAGTTGATTCTTCAGCAATCATCATTATGTTATTAAAATTACTAAAAATTGCTTTATTTAATTCCTTTAAAAAGTCAATTCCTTCTAAACAACCATCTCCACCGAAAATATTAGGTTTCCACTCTCCATCTTTTCTTCCATAATTTAAATAAATCATATTAGATACAGCATCAACTCGTAATCCATCTATATGAAATTCATTAAGCCAAAAGAAAGCATTTGAGATTAAAAAGCTTCTTACTTCTGGTTTACCTAAATCAAAATTACAAGTTCCCCATCCTCTATTTTCAGCCTTCCATAATTCTTCATATTCATAAGTTGGGGATCCATCAAACATATACAAACCATGCTCATCCTTACAAAAATGTCCTGGTACCCAATCTAAAATAACTCCTATATTATTATTATGAAGAGTATTTATAAGTTCCTTTAGTTCTTTAGCTGTTCCATATCTACTTGTTGCTGAATAATATCCAGTGATTTGATATCCCCAAGAAGCATCTAATGGATGTTCACTAAGAGGCATAAACTCTACATGTGTATAATTCATTTCTAATAAATATTTAGTTAAGTCATTACATAGCTGTTTATATGTAATAAAGTTATGATCTTTCCTTTTCCATGACCCTAAATGTATTTCATAAATATTAATAGGTTCTTTTAATATTTCCTTTTTTTCTCTATTTTCTATCCATATATCATCATTCCATTTAAAATCATCTTCCTTACTTAATATTGATGCTGTATTAGGTCTCAATTCTGAACATATTGCATAAGGATCTGATTTATATATCCCAACTTTAGATTTTTCACTTATTATATAAAACTTATATCTTGTCCCTTCTTTTATTCCTGATATAAATAAACTCCATATCCCCTCAGTATTAAGCCTTTCCATTCTATATTTCTCTAAAGGTATAAAATCAGAAAAATCTCCTACAACATATATACACTTTGCTTTAGGTGCCCATGTTGTAAATCTCACTCCATCTACTGATTCCTCTTTTGAAAAATGAGCTCCCATGAAACTATAACTTTTATAGTTTTTTCCTTTATGAAATGAATCTATATTTTTATTATTTACTATGAAATTCTTTTTTTTATTTAATAAATGCATCTCATATCCCCTAACCCAACTGTAATATAATGGGAATATTATATCATTAGAGTATTCCTTTTACTATTTTTTCCATAATACTCTAATATATATTATATTTTGTTTTTTAGCAGCAATTTGCAAATATATCTATTTTACATTGTCATAAAATATTACTTTTTATTTTTTTTATATATAATGTATTATTTTTTATCTAATATTTATTAAAAAGCTATTTAAGAATTTATTAAGATTTATTAGAAGTTTAAGTTAAGATTTAACTTTTAAAATAAATATAAATAAGTTTTTGGAGGGATAATTTTGAAAGTTTTAGAAGTAAATAATCTAAAAAAGTCCATTGGTAAAAGAGAGATAATAAAAGATATTTCTTTTTCAATAGAAGAAGGAGAAATATTTGGATTTCTAGGACCAAATGGAGCTGGAAAAACTACTACCATAAGAATGCTAGTTGGTTTAATCCATCCTAATGATGGGAGTATTAAGATTTGCGGATATGATTTAAATAAAAATACTGAGAAAGCATTAAAAGAAGTAGGAGCTGTTGTTGAAAATCCTGAACTATATAAATATTTAACAGGTAGAGAAAATCTAATGCAAATTGCTAGAATTAGAAATATATCAAAAAAAGATGTTGATGAAACTATAGCTTTAGTTGGTCTTGAAAATAGAATAGATGATAAAGTAAAGAAATATTCTCTTGGAATGAAACAACGTTTAGGACTTGCTGCATCACTACTTTCTAAACCTAAACTGCTAATATTAGATGAGCCAACAAATGGTTTAGATCCATCAGGAATATTAGATTTTAGAGAAGTTGTTAAAAAAGCTGCTAAAAAACAAGGCATGGCAGTATTTATATCTTCTCATATTCTATCAGAAGTTCAACATTTATGTGATAGAGTAGCTTTTATAAATAATGGAAGCATTAAATCTATCGAAAATGTAATAAATGAATCTATGGAAACTAATACTGATATAATTTGTTTAAAAATTAAAGATAAGATAAGTTTAGATGAACTAAAAAGTATTGACTATATTAATTCAATAAAAATAACTGAAGATGGAATAGAAATTATTTTATTAGCTAATACCACTTCAAAATTAATTAAATATCTAGTTGATAAAAATATACAAATAGAAGAAGTCTATAAGATTAGAAAAGGACTAGAACAAAGATACATGGAATTAGTTGAAGGAGGTATAAGATAATAATGTTAAATCTTATAAAAAATGAATTTATAAAAATATTTAAAAGATCTAAAACATGGATAGTCTTTATATTATTTATTGCCTTTATTGGAATAACAATCTTTGGTACATGGATGAATGATAAAAATATGAGAGAATGGATTTCTCCTGAGTATCAAATTAAACAAGCCGAAGAGCAATTAGTCTATATTAGAAATGATATAAAAAATGCAGAAGCTGAAGGAGATACTAATTGGTTAAATAGCTCTAAAGAAATAGAAGAAAGCTTACTTAAACAAATTGAAAATAATAAAGAAATAATTAAAAATGGGGTCTCAGAAGATGCATGGAAAAAAGAACTAGATGAAAGAATTGAAAGCCTAGAAACTACTATTAAAGATTATGAAGAAACAGGAATTAATGAATGGAATAAGAAATGGTATTCGGAAGCAAAACAAAATTTAGAAGATTATAAATACCTTAAAGCTAATAATATAAAACCTTTAGATGGATGGGAATTTAATTCTCTTACCTTTTTCAAAAATTTAAATACTTTCTTTGGATTAGGATTGTTAATAGCTGGAATTGCTGTATTTATGAGTGATATTGTTTCTGGAGAATGTACTCCTGCCACTTTAAAATTCTTACTTGTTCAGCCAATGAAAAGATGGAAAATACTTTTATCAAAATATATTGTTTCTATAGTTACAGTTTTATTAATGATTATAATTCCTCAAATTGCTGGAATAGCAATAGTGAATTCTACTAGTACTACTGAAGTTTCTAATTATCCAATTAGAATAGAACAAAAATATAAAAAATCTTTTGATCAGACTTCTCAACAAGTAATATTAGAACAAATTCCTAATACATCAAAAATGGTAAGTAATACTGAATTCACTATAAGAAGCATTGTATATCAATCAATATTTATTGTAACTGCTTGCTCTGTAATATTTATGTTCTCTACAATATTTAAGAGTAGTATGATATCTATGGCAGTCTCAGTAATATTAACTATTTTCCTAACTATTGGAGCACAAGCTATTGGAACCATTAGAGAATATAGTCATCTTTTATTCACAACATATGCAGATGCATCTAGTGTAATAAATTCTAATCTACCATTAACGTATGAAAATCCAAAACTAACAATAGTGAACGGATTAATTTGTATGGCTATAACATCAATTTTAGCTTATACAATAGCACATATTAATTTTACTAAAAAAGATATTTTAATTTAATTTATCCACATACAAAAAAAGTTATCAACATTAATTATCATTTAATTGATTAATATGTTGATAACTTTTTCTTTTAACTTTTATTATTCAGTTAATATTGATAATTACTATTAATTAATATATAATACTAATATATCAATTATTTAAAAGGAGTGTCAAAATGAATTCAAAAGAAAGTAATAATTCAAAGCCACAAGAAATAATTGCTCCTAAAAAAGTAAAATATCAATGTTTACACACTAGTGAAGCTAGAGAATGTACTTGTATTAGAAGCAAGGGCTTAGTTTTAAATAAGTAATAATTATATTATTCATGTACAATTTATTGTTTAAGTAAAAATATAATATATATTTTCTGTTGGGAGAGTATTTTAAAAATACTCTCTCAATTTTTTATTCGTTAGGAAATTATATCTATGGACAAGTTGCGGATAATTTTATTAAAGTAGTAAAATTCGTAGTGTAAGAAATAGAGCTTTTATAATTTCCTTCATTCAGTTTGCAAAGATATAAACATTGTATGACGGCGACTTGGAGCGCATGCGACGGAGCAAGGAATATAATGTTTAT
>NZ_JACSQZ010000084.1 GCF_014836325.1 Clostridium gallinarum | reverse complement strand
GAATATATAAGCCAAAATAATATCCTAATTCCTTAAAATATTCTTTCATATTTCTTTCAAATATTCTTTTATATACATATTTAGGAAATGAATATAAAAATAAAACTAAATTACTACATATTGTTCCTATAAATACTCCAATTATCCCAAAAA
Source organism: Clostridium gallinarum (assembly GCF_014836325.1). Lineage (GTDB taxonomy): Bacteria > Bacillota > Clostridia > Clostridiales > Clostridiaceae > Clostridium > Clostridium gallinarum. The sequence continues at coordinate 9,761 of NZ_JACSQZ010000084.1, read as the reverse complement.
AGTATCCTGCAATTAATGATATAAATAAATTAACAATTGATTCTATTATAGGAACCATTCTATCCTCATAAAAAATTCCAGAAGCATCTTTAAATAAAGCATATGAATTTCTCATACCATTTAAATAGAAATTTATTACTAAAGCTAATACTACATAATCTTTAAAAAGATATTCTTCTCCAATCCATAATTTTATGAATGGTTTCGAAATAAAAAACATACTAATTGCAGCATATGTATATATAAATGAATTTATTAATAATATACATTTAAAAATTTTATAACTTTTTTTAGAATCTTCCTCTATCACCAAATTCCCTACACTCGCTGTAAGAGAACTAAAAATTTGCGATATAATACTAGACAATTGATTTATAATTAATAAATAATTCGAATATAGACCAACCCATACTATTCCTAATCCAGGTAACATAGAAATGATAATATTATCCGTTCCACATACAACAAAAGTTCCTATTTTATGAAATATTAACCCTTTTACCTTTTTTAGTATATCATCCTTAATTTCACTCGGTAAATTATCTTTTGAATTATCATCTAGAAATGAATAATTTTTATTTACAATACTATTAATGATAATATTTTCACCAATTCTACAAAGTACTTTTATTATTAAATATAGATAAAAGTTACTAGTATATATAAGTATTACAACTTGTAATATATTCATAAGTATTATCATAATAGTATGTACTATATTTATAATATATGCTTTTTGATAAGCATATATTATAGATCTTTTATAAGAAAGTAAATACGATGATACTGTATCTATTAAATAAAATAAAAAAATAAATTTAAAATTAATATTTAATAACGTCTCGCCCACTATTTTATCAATAAATGGCATTATAAGTATTCCTAATATAAATACTATACTAGCCATAAATCTATAAACTTTTTTATAAAATGATAATAAATTATTTATTAATTTATAATCATTTAAAGCTACCGGTCTATATAAATTTGTAATAACTGCCGAACCAAATCCTAACTCAACTATTGCTAACATAGTAACAACATTGCTAAACAAACTATGTATACCTAAATATTCTTTTCCTAATATATTTAAAAATACTCTCTGAGCTATAAAACCTATTAAAACAATAATTGAATATGACATCAATGAATAAATTGTATTTTTAATGGCTGCTCTACTTCTCATAGTAATTTACATTTCCTTTTAAATTTTTCATTTTATAATTTCTCCTCTTTAATTATTTTATAAAAAGTAACTTCATTATTTTCCGTATAACAAACAAAATATTTTTTCTATTGTATTGATTAAATATAGATATCTTAAATCTAATCTTCTACTTTCAAATTAATTATATTTCTTTTAATTTAAAATATAATTTTTATAGTATAAATAACTTTTAAAATATAAAAAAGTCTAAAATATAATAACCACGCAATTATTTTTTTATCTAAACTACTATTCTTTTTTGTTATATCTATCGCTTTTATATATGGTTCTGATACAATCATATTGTTTAATCTTTTTTTTACTTCTGAGTAACTTAATTTACACTTAGAATTAAAATATTGATATTTCATACATCTCATTATTCCTACAAAAGATTCTTTATAGTATAATGTCCATATTTCCTTTGAAAGATTATGCTTATCTAATATTTTATATAGGTTATCATAAAATAATTTATCAACTTCATCCATATTATCAATATAATCTCTCGATACAGAATCATTTCGTTCATATACTATATATACTACTTTTTTTATATATTTAACTTTATTTACATTTAGATATACGTTGATATTGAATAACAAATCTTCTCCCATTTTAACTTTAGGTGCAAATTGGATATTATGATTGTCTAATAGTGATTTCCTATAGACTCTTGCACAAGGTGATCTTAATGATATATTGCCCCACTTCTCACTTATTCTGTTATTATCTAAAGCACATCTTATTAAATCACTCTTTTTATCTTCACCATATGTTTCAGTATATATTTTATTAGATATATCTTTATTATTCTTTTTATCTAATCCATATTCAAATAATAACAAATCACTTTCATTATCCAAATACTTCAGTACACATTCTATATAATCCTCTACTACTTCATCGTCTGAATCTACAAAAATAATCCATTCTCCTGAACTATTTTTTAAACCATTATTTCTCGCAGTAGAAACCCCTTGATTTTCTTGAGTAAACACTTTTATATTATCATATTTACTCTGATAGTATTTACACTTATTAAATGTATTATCTTTTGAGCCATCATCTATTATAATTATTTCAAACTTCTTAACAGTCTGATTCAATATACTTTTTATACATTTATCAATGTATTTTTCACCATTATATACTGGTATAATAAATGATATAAGTGGTTTTAATTTCATTTTATACTCCTCCATTTATATATATTCATTCCCAATATATTCTGTATTTTCATCCTCATTACAATTTAATTCATCTCTTTTATAAAATATTGCAGCTATACATATTAATCTAAATATCCATCCTACTGTCGATGTTAAACATGAAGCAAATAATAAATTTCCAAATATACCTCCCATTATTACAAATGAATAAAAATTATTTCTAGCCAAATCTAAATAGCAACATATAAAAATTATTAATCCTATTACTCCTATTTCAATTAATATTTTTATTAAATCCAATTCTAAATTATGTCCTAATACATTACTTGTAGATCCAAAACCATAACTAACATATTCTTTTAGTGGATACCATAATCTATATACACGTCCCATAGTAAAATCTCCAATATCCATACCAGTATATTTATTAAATAGCCATGAATTTTCTTGTTTTAGTAAAAAATAAAAAAAGAATGTGCTAATAATAAAGAAGAATTTAGTCCCCCACATTACTATATTATTTACTTTTTTATCACTTAAATTTAGTATACTAATAAATGCAAGAACAAATAATTGAAGTAATAACATTCTTTTGAAAACTAAAAAACAAAAAATAAAACTAATTATTGCTGCTTTAGGTGATTTCTTTCTATAATATATAAAAAATGCAGATAAGCTACTTGAAATTTCAGCAAAATCTGCTGATTCAAAAGGCGAATATGAATTAAAAAATGATATTGATAAAAAGTTAGCTATTGTAAATTTATCAAGACCAATTGATAAAACATATGCTATTAAAGACAAACCTAAAACATATTTCATAAGTTTCATTATATCTTCAAGTGACATAAAATTTATTATAAAAAATGTATACACAAAAGGAATTGTAAGTTGCATTAATTCTTCAATTGTTTTATATGTAAAAACTTTAACTTGATAAACTTTAAATATAGAAATAGAAAAAAATACAACTAAAACTATAGCTATTCTCTTTAATTCAAAGATATAATCTAATGATTTTTTTTCTTTTAAATCATTTTTTATATCATTTGCACAAATTAAAAAAACTATAAGTGTTATTAAGTATTTTAATAATTTAAAAACAGAGTTTCTTAATCCAAAGCTATTAAATGCTTCAAAAATAATTAAACTTATAATCCCATAAAATAATACTGTTCTTGCTTGTAATTTCATAATAAACCTCACATATTTATTTAAATATTCTTATATTTGCTATCTTACATTGTTTTTTATTTTATAAATAATTTTAATTGGTAAATATAAATTGTTTTTAGCAAAAAAAACTACAAATTTTCCCTTTAAATTAAGTTTTGATTTATTCACTTTTAAAATCATTTCTCTTATAAATTTATTCTTGTTAAATTCTTTCCATGAAATTTTATTATTTTTTTCATTATTTTCTTTATTAAAAAACTTTAATGTCATAGCAAATTGATAGCTTGTATATACTTTCATAAGATAAGCTTCATACATTTTATCATATAATCCTAACTCAATTAAAAGTTCTTTTAGTTTAATTAAGAAATTCAATAAGTCTATATCAGCTTTTTTATTATATTTGTCAAAAGTAGATTCTCCATAAATTCTATAATGATATAAAGGATAATTAGTATAAATAATATTTTCACTTGAAAATATTACTTTTATAGAATATAAAACATCTTCCGAATACTTAACTCCAGGAACCAATTCAATATTATTACACTTTAAATATTCTAGTCTATAACACTTATTCCATACTGATCCAAAATGCTTTATGCTATATTCATCACCTAACCAATTATTTTCATCTATCAATTTTTTAATTAAACTTTCGCGTTCATTTTTATCTAAATTTTTTATATACTCCTCTTTGCTATAACCTTCGCCATAATTTTCAAATAAAATAACATCACATTCTTTATATCTACTTATTACATTTATCATCTTTTCTAACAAATTTTTTTCTATATAATCATCAGCATCAATAAATATTAAGTAGTCACCAGTACAATTTTTAACTCCATTATTCCTTGCAATTGAAACCCCTTTATTTTCCTGAGTTATTATAGAAAATCTAGTATCATCTTTGATTATTTTCTCATAATCATATTTATAAATTTTATCTGATCCATCATCCACAATTATAACTTCAAAATTTTTATAACTCTGATTCTTTATTGAATTTATACACTCTTCAAAGAATTTACTCTTTATATTATATGCCGGAACAACAATTGAAAATTTTTTCATTATCATTTACTCCTATTAAATTATAATAAATCTACATAAATTTTTTCTATTTCTTTTATTTGATACCCTAAATCATATTCTTTACACTTAATTTTATATTTATCTGAACAAGCTATACGTTCTTTACTATTTAATATTACTTCTGCCCAATAATCACTACTTTGTTCTAAAGAAATAAAATTCACATTTCCCAAAATATCAACACTCTTAGTAATTGACGATGATACAACTCCAGGTAATCTATTTATTTGTGATTCAACCATAACAAATGGAAAACCTTCATATTTTGAAGTTAGAACAAAAACATCCATCATGTTATAATACTTTTCACAATCATTTACCTTCCCAGTAAAAATTACATCTTTTTCTATTCCCTCTTTTATACAATATTCCTTCAAATTACTTTCTAAAGTTCCCTCTCCAATAATTATTAATTTTGCTAAATCATTCTTCTTCTTTACTTTACTGAAAACTTCTAATAAAAATTGTTGATTTTTTTGTAATTCTAATCTTCCTATATTACCTATAACAAATTCATCTTTAATCTTATATTTATCTCTCATTTCTTTTCTTATATTTTCATCAAATACAAATTTTTTAATATCAATAGCATTATTTATCATTTTAAAATTATCGGATTTAATTAACTTATCAGTATATTTGCTTTCAGCCGCTAAATCTGAACATGCTAATCCTCTATCTATAATTCTTGATAAATATCTTTTAAATACATTTCTTGTGAAGGTATCTATAAAATTATTTTTAGGAATTCCAGGATTATGTGAATGCGATATAACTTTTATATTTTTTGTAAATCTCCCTGCTATAGCCGCACTAAAAATTCCAAAAAAAGAACAAGAATGGCAATGTATTATATCATATTTTTTCCTTTTTAATACTTTCCTAGTTTTTATAACTTCAATCAATGTTTTCAAATACTTATTAGAAATATTCGTTTTACATATATACACTTTACTTCCTGAATTAATTATCTCTTCATAAAAATCCATTCTTGAATCATCATATATAACAAAATCTATCTGAAATTTCTCTTTATCTATATTTCTAAATAAATTCATTACAAATACTTCATTTCCGCCTACACCTAACGATCCAACCGCTTGAATAATCCTTATTTTTTTATTCATTTATTCTTTTTCACCTACTTATATTTTAAACTTTTAATTAATATAAATTCGTCTTAATTTTTCAACCTCTAGACTAATATCATATCCACTTTTCTTCAACTCATTAATTGCTTTTACGCACATATTTTTTCTCAATTCATCATTAACTTTTTCAGTATTTAAAATAAAATCTCCCCATTCATTGCTATCAGTTGCTAAACTCATTGTATGAACTAAGCTTTTACATGGTATTGCAATATTAGAAATATTCTCTGAAGCTAAACATTTTACCCCTGTAGCCTGCGCTTCTACTATCGCTACACCTAATCCTTCAGACTTTGATGGAAATATAAATAGATCTATTCCTTGTAATAATTTGTTTACATCATCTCTTCTTAATAAAATCTTAACATTATCTTCTATTCCGTACTCTTTAATCATTTCTTTTATTCTATACGGAATTTCAGAATTACCAGCTATACATAATAATTTTACATTTATTTTTTCTTTTAAATATTTCACTACTTCAAATATTTTTTTATGATTTTTATCTTCATTAAAATATCCTACATGCCCTATTACGTAGTTATCATCTATATTTAATTCTCTTCTTATCTCACTTCTTGTAATACTATTAAATTTATATTTTTTCAAATCAATAGAATTATTTAAAACTAAAAACTCTTCATTTTTTCCAAATAACCAGTTTCCAGCTTCCTTAGAACAAGCAAATGCTAATGTGTATGTTTTTTTTAAAATAGGCTTTAAAATTTTATTTGTAATTTTATAATCGCAAGAAACACTATGAGCATGTACAATTATTTTTTCTATTTTATTTAAGTAAGCAGGAATTGACTCAAAAGCCATAGTTGAACTGTTTCCGTGTATATGAACTACATCAAACTTATTATTCTTCAATATTTTATGCAATTCATATATATATTTGATTATATTTTTCTTTCTTTCTAAATTAACTATTTTAATTTTGTTATCATAAAAAAACTTCTTATAGGTATCTTCAATTTTAGAGTTGACTATGATGGTAATTTCCATGCCCTCTTTATTCATATTTTTCAAATAATTTATTATAACTGAACTTATCCCCCCCATTGTAAAGGGAACAGTATTTATTATCAAAATTTTTTTCATTAATATATTAACTCCATTTACTTATAAAATTTAACTTATTGATTTATATATAAATTAATAATATTGCTAACCATTTAATTATCTCTTAGATTTTTATCTATAAAATCAATAATATAACTATTATTGATTTTTCTTGCAAAAATATTGCTACTATTAATTGCTTTTTCAATATCTATGTGCTCTAAATTTTTAGGTGATTCTTTATTACCTCTCCAATCTAAATATCTTAAATTATTATTAACTATATTGTTTTTAAACTTTGAATTCATTATTATTGTTTGAAAAAACATTTCATCTGGATAAATTGAATTTTTAAAAAAATTGTATACTTCTTCATTTTTATTAATATAATCTAATATATACTCCATACAATCTCCCGTTATAGAAAACCATGAAGATCCATAGTATAATTCAGGAATATTTTTTAAATTTCGTTGAAAGATTTTAACCTTTAAAACAAATTCTCTGTAAATTATTCTTAATAGTCTTTTAAATATTTGTTTTGGTCTTGCTATAATAAATTGTGGGTAATATACCAAATACCTATCCTTACCATTCTTTGATAAATTTTGCGTTGGTAGTTTTTCGTATTCTATATATTCTTTATCATTGTTATTGAAAAATTCTTTAATATAATCTAAGCTTTTTACAGGATAATCTTCTCCACTTAAAAAATGTATATATTTGTAATTTTTATTTTTAATACTTTTAAACAATTCTATAGTTGCTTCAACTTGTGAAAATCTTCCCCACATAACATTTTTTCTTTCTTCTAGAATAAATACATTTTTCTTTATATTGATCCCACTAATAATATTAGACTTTTTATCTACGTGAATATATAAATCAAAATCATCATCAAAAAAATCTATAATTCTATTTATAATATCTGAATTTTTATGACATTGAATAATGACTGCCATTTTCATAATAACTTCTCCATATCACTACATTTTTTAGTTATATATTAATTTAAATTAAATTATTAATTAGATTAGAAAACTCCTTAATAAATTTATTATTATTTAAGTTACTGCAATTAAATTCATTTTTCAATTTGGAGTAGTTTTCTATTTTTCCACTTAATTCTTTTATATTGTATACTGCAATCACTCTTTTTTCTTTCTCTAATTTATTTACAAATAAAACTTGATGTTCATCAATATGCTCTTTGAATTTCGGATTTCTTGGTACTACTATAGGTATCTTATCATATTTCAAAGCATGAAAAATACTTCCTGGACCACCATGGGTTATTACTATATCTGCTCTTTTTATATAATCATCCATATCATCATATGATATCATTTTTCTATACTCATAGTTTTTAGGTATATAATCACTGTATCCTATTTGTGCAATCACTTCATCATTAAATTTTTTTTCTTCTATTAATCTATCTAATTCTTTAAATAATCTATCCATACCTTGTTCGTGAGTTCCAACAGTTACAAATATCAAAATAATCCCCCCAATACTTTTCCCTTAGGATAAAATTTCTTTTGTTCTTCCCATTGTAAAATAAATAAATCACTTATCGGATAAACTATTTTTCCGGTTATAGTTGGTTTTTCAATTCTATCATATACTTCTATATAAACCACTTTAGCTCTAAATAACTTACCTATATAAAAAAACGGAATTGCAGGTGCTGCTCCCGTACTTATTATCAAATCCGGCTTTTCCTTTTTTAATAATTTTATGGCTAAGAAGGTATTTTTAATTAAATTTTTAATATTTCTATTTGTCGGAAAATGACACCAATATTTTTTTTCGTTTTTTAAAATTGATCTAGAGTCCTCTTTATTAAAAGTAACCCAAAACCTTTCTTTATCTTTCCACCAGCTCTCCAACTGCATCAAATGAGTTAAATGTCCTCCACTTGAAGTTACAAAACATATTTTCATAAAATTCGCCTCTTTTTCTTTACAAGATAAGTCTCTTGTATATACTTTTTCTTCTATATCAAATAATTAATTCATCTATTCTATTTAATATAATAACATCTAACTTGTATACTTTATCAGACAATACTCCTATATCCAAAGGATAAATTATCATAATGACTACCTATTTCTTCTTCCTTTTTAATTAATTTTTTATTTTTAACAAGCATTCTTATCACCAAATAATACAAATAAAGTTTTAAATATAAGTTTTAAATCCAATAAAAAACTTCTATCTTCTACATACTGTAAATCAAGCTTCATCCAATTTTCAAAATCTATATTATTTCTGCCCATTACTTGCCAATAGCAAGTAAGTCCTGGTTTAACATCAAGCCTCTTCAACATCCAAGGTTCAAACTCTCTAACTTCATTAGGTAGGCTTGGTCTAGGTCCAACCAAACTCATTTCTCCCATTAGTACATTAAATAATTGAGGTATTTCATCAATACTTGTCTTTCTTATAAACTTACCAACTTTAGTTATTCTAGGATCATCTTTAATTTTAAACATAGGTCCTGACATTTCATTTTTTTCTGCTAATTTTTCTTTTAATTCTTCAGCATTTACCACCATAGACCTAAACTTATACATATTAAATTCTTTTCCATTAAGACCTACTCTTTTTTGAGAGAAAATTATAGGCCCTTTTGATTCTAATTTAATTAAAATACTTACAATTATTAATATTGGACTTAATATAATTAATCCAACAACTGCACCTAAAATGTCTATTATTCTTTTAGATATGCTGTATAATAATCTTGTATTTTTTTCTTTTATTTCAGTATTAAACTTCACACTAACATTATCCATATTATCCCCCTACTATAATGTTATATTATTTTTCCAAACAAATTTTATGTATTTTCTATTAATAATCGTATTTATTCCAGTATTATTATAT
>NZ_JACSQZ010000083.1 GCF_014836325.1 Clostridium gallinarum | reverse complement strand
TAAACTTTTAAAGTTTGGGATTTATTTTTTTGCAAAAAAGGAGCTGTGCACTAATTCTTTAGTGCGACAGCCCCTTTCTTTTTGTATAAAGGATATATCTTACTAAAGGGCCAATAGAATTACTTAATAAGCAATTTTATATAATTAAATATATTATAGAAAGTAATTTATTTTAAATTTTAATCCCTAAACTGATAATAATAGAATATCTATATATAAACATCTAAAAAAGGGGGGAACTGCTTCTTTAAAATTGCAAAAGCGATTAGAAGGTAGGTAAGATATGAGAAAAGAATTAACTTCACAAGAAGTGAAATTTAACTTTAATTTTAAGAAAAATGATAAAAAGGGTACTGTAACTATGATACCTGAAATAGATGGTGAATATGAAAAAATAAGAAGAGCACTTAATATAAATAAAGAAGGCTATAATATTTATTTAATAGATTCATTTTCAAAGGAGAAATTGAAAAAACTTCAAGCTTATATACAGGAGCAGTATAAAAATTTAGAACCTCCAAAGGATATTTGTTATGTAGTTTTAGAAGATTGTAAGAGTCCAGAATATTTATTTGTATCTAATGGAAATGGAAATAAGCTAAAAGAAATAGTAGAAGAGCTGAGAAATAATTATATAGAATTAGTAGAAGAATTTTACAATTCTTCTACAGAAGATGAAAAGGACGAACTAATAGAGGAAATACAAACTAAAAGAAATTCTTATATTGGTGAATTAATGGATATTGCAAAAAAAGAAAATTTTGAAGTAAAGGTAACAAGTAAGGGGTTTGCTTTTATACCTTTAATAAATGGTAAGACAATAAGTGAAAAAGAATATGACACTTTAGATAATAAGAAGAAGGAATTAATAGTTGCAAAAGCTACAATTCTAAAGAAAAAAGCAGAAGTTGTTTTAAGTAAAATTAAGGATATTGAAGTAAACTCTATAACAAAACTAAAAGAAATTTATAGTGATTTTTTAACAAAAGAAATGGAATTTTATAAAGATGAAGTGTTGTTTGAGTTTTTAGATGACGATAATGCCTATGAGTATTTAGAAAAGTTATTTGTTTTAATAGAAAAAGATATTGTTGAGTGTTATACAATGGACATAGAGGATGATGAAGAGAAAATTTATGATATTATTAATAAATATAATATGCATGTTTTGGTAGATAATAGTTATACTAATAATCCACCTGTAATATATGAGGAAGATCCTAGTGTTAATAATTTAATAGGTTTTTTAGAACATGAAAATCATAATGGAGTATACAAAACAGATATATCATTAATAAATTCTGGTTCAATATTAAAAGCTAATGAGGGATGTCTTATTATAAGAATGAATTCTTTAGCTACTAATGGGTATGCATATCATTATTTAAAGAAAGTTTTAATGAGTAACAAATTAACTTATGATGCATCTAAAGCTTATCTAGATATAATATCAATTAATACCTTAAAACCAGAGCCAATACCAATAAATATTAAAGTTATTTTAATTGGTGATATGGAAACTTACGATACATTATATAATTTAGACGAAGATTTTAAAAAATTATTTCCATTAAGAGCTGAATTTTATCCAATAGTAGATGTAAATAAGGATGTTGAATCTTATGTTAATAGAGCTATTGATAATAAAATAAAAGAAGATAAATTATTACAAATAACCGATGAAGGTAAAAATGAAATAATAAAATATTTATCAAGGAGTGCAAGTAGAAGAACAAAAATAAATGTAGATACTATTGAAATAGATAAGATAATGATATTGGCTAATGATAATGCTAAGAATAGAGTTTCTCCTGTTATTGAAGGATTAGATGTAAGAAAAATAGCCTATTCTAAAGAAAGAATAGAAGAAGAATACGATAAGCTATATGAAGAAAATAAGATATTATTATCAGTAGAAGGAGAAAAGATTGGAGTAATTAATGGATTATCAGTTTTAGATACTGGATATCATTCGTTTGGAAAACCAGTAAGAATTACTTGTACCACTCATAAGGGAACTGGAAAAATAATAGATATTCATAAAGAGAGTAGGCTAAGTGGAAAAATTCATGAAAAGTCTATAAATATTCTTAAAGGATTAATAAGTAGTCTTTTGGGCTGCTATGAAGATATTCCTGTAGATTTTTATTTAAACTTTGAACAATCCTATGGAATTATAGATGGAGACAGTGCATCAGTAGCAGAAGTTATATGTATGTTATCTGCTTTATCTAGAAGGCCTATAAAACAAAATATATCAGTAACTGGATCAATTAATCAACTCGGAGAAGTTCAAGCTATAGGAGGAGTAAATGAAAAAATAGAAGGTTACTTTAAAGTTTGTGAGTTTATTGATTCCTATAAAAATAAGGGGGTATTAATTCCTTCTTCTAATAAAGATGAACTGATTTTAATGCCAGAAGTAGAGTTAGCAATTGAAGAAGGAGAGTTCCATATATATATTATGGATACTCTAGATGATGCAATAGAAACATTAATATTAAATGATAATGAAACTGTTGATGACTTTTATGAAAGCCTAAAAGAAGAAATAGAAAAATATAAAAGTAAAAACAAAGAAAAATAAAAAATGGGCTGTCGATAGGCAGCTCATTTAAAAATTTCCTTCCTTTAGTTTGCAAAGAGATAAACATTGTATGACAGCGACTTGGAGCGCATGCGACGGAGCAAGGAATATAATGTTTATCTCTTTTTTTATTATTTATGAATATTTATATTTGACTAAGAATAAACTAATATGTTAAAATTATGGAAAAAGAAGGAAAAAGTTAATGGGGAGGTGAATCTCTAAAGCAAATGCTTTAGGGTAATTTGTATGTATCTAAAATTTGATAAGAGAGATGACAAGCTAATAGTAAGTCTTATAGGGGAACTAGATCATCATAGTGCTGAAGAAGTTAGAGTTAAGATAGATGATAGGATAGATAGAGATAACATAAAAAAAGTTATATTAAATTTCAGTGGAGTAACCTTTATGGACAGTTCTGGAATAGGTGTAGTTATAGGAAGATATAAAAAGATTCAAAATAGAAGTGGGAAATTATGTGTTAGTGATATAAATAGAACAGTTAATAAGGTTTTTGAAATTTCTGGTATGTATAAGATAATAGATGTTTATAGAAATATTGATGAAGCCATAGTGAATATTTAATGGAGGGTTTAAAATGGTTGATAATAAAATTAGTATTGAATTAATGAGCAAATCACAAAATGAAGGTTTTGCAAGAGTAGCAGTTGCTGCTTTTGTTTCTCAATTAGACCCAACGGTTGAAGAGTTAACAGATGTAAAAACAGCAGTTTCAGAAGCTGTAACAAATTCTATAATACATGGTTATGAAAACAAAAAAGAGGGTATAATCAAAATAGAGGCAAGTATAAGTGGAGATGAAATAACAATTATTATTGAAGATAACGGAAAAGGAATACAGGATGTTAAACAAGCGATGGAACCATTATATACTTCTAAACCTGAATTAGAAAGATCAGGAATGGGATTTACAGTTATGGAAACTTTCATGGATAGTTTAGAGGTTAATAGTGAAGATGGGAAAGGTACAAAAGTTGTTATGAAAAAGAAATTTAATACAGTAAGTTAGGTGAAGCAGATGGAAAATGGAAGTATTAGAAAAGAGGTGTATAATTACGAAGAAAATTCACAATTAATACCTCTAGCCAAGGCTGGAAGCCAAGAAGCTATGAATAAAGTTATTGAAATGAATTTACCTCTTGTATCATCCATTAGTAAAAAGTTTCTAAATAGAGGTTATGACTACGAAGATATCTTTCAAATAGGATCTATTGGCTTAGTAAAAGCTATAAATAATTTTGATGACAAATTTAATGTTAAATTCTCAACTTATGCAGTGCCAATGATAATCGGAGAAATTAAAAGATTTATTAGAGATGATGGGATTATCAAAGTTAGCAGAAATGTTAAAAGTTTAGCTAGAAAAATACATTTTGATAGAGAAAAGTTAACTAAAGATTTGGGGAGAGAACCAACAATTGAAGAATTATCTAAATATTCTGGCGTTGAAAAAGAAGAAATATTATTTGCTATAGAATCATCAGTAAATATGCAATATCTTTATGATACAATTCATCAAGATGATGGAGCTCCTGTTTTACTTATAGATAAACTAAGTGAAAAAGGCGAAGATGACAGTGAAATGATTAATAGAATTGCATTAAAAGAAGCATTAAGAAGCTTAGATAGTAAATCAAGGCAAATAATAGTACTTAGATACTTTAAAGATAAAACTCAAGTTCAAGTAGCTAAGTTACTTGGTATTAGTCAAGTGCAAGTTTCGCGAATAGAGAAAAAAGTATTAGGATTAATGAAGGAAAAATTAAAGGATTAAAATTAATTTTTCTTATAAAAATTTTTAAATATGCATTTTAAAAACTCCTTAGGGAGTTTTTATTTTTTTATTAAGAATGAAGAATTAAAAATGAAAAATTTAGGATGTTTTGCACAGCAAAACTTAAATTTAATTAATAAAAAGTATTTTTATTTAAAAATCCAAAGGATTTTTTTCATTAATTCTCGGATTGGCCCCCTCAAACGGGACCTTATACACTGATTACTAGCTTATTCTTAAAATTACAGTTTTTTAGATTATAGAATTCTTCTGGAGTTCTATAATCTATTGCTGAATGAACTCGTCTAGTATTATATCCATTAACATATCTTTCAATGACATCGTCAGCTTCTTCAAAAGTTAAAAACATCTTTCCTGTAAGACATTCATCTTGAAGATACCTATGATATGATTCAATATGTGCATTATAATTTGGGCTACGCACCGGTATTCTTTCATGAATTATTTTTTCCTTAATACATAGTTCTTCAAATTTATGAGCTATAAACTGAGAACCATTGTCTGTTCTAAGCGTAAGCCCGTTTACGCACCCTTTAATTTTTCTATTATACAAAGCCATTATTGTAACTCTTTTAGCCGCCGAAGTATCAGCAGATAAACTAAAATCATAAGCTATAACGCTTCTATCAAAAACATCTATAATAGATGTTAGATATGCAACTTCTCTTGTTCCTGCAATAAATATATATTTAGTATCCATTTCCCATAATTGATTTGAATTAGAAACCTTATGATTCTTACATATTCTCTTATATTTTCGAACTCTTTCAGTGCGTTCTTTTAATACACCCATAGCATTCATTAATCTATATACTTTTTTCTTATTTATAATTAATGAGTATTTTCGATTAAGCACTGAGGTTATTTTCTTGTAACCGTAATGCCTTCCAAATTCATCAGCTCTAATTTCACTAATATACTTTTGGATTACTACATCATTAACTTTTTGATTTTTATTATTATAACTATAACCAGGTATATATGAGTGATTATTAAATTTTGTTTGTTTTTCTTGGCACTGACACTTCTTTTTTCGGTAATAAGTAGACTTTTTTAATCCAAGTATTCTCAGAATACTTTTTACCGGAGCTCCGCAGGAAATCCACTCTTGTGCATATTCATAGTAATCAGTTATTTCTTTTTTTTTAACAAATCTCTCAATACTGCTATCTCAAGATCTTTTTCTTTATTTTCTTCAATTGCCTGTAAATAAGCTTTTTTATAATCCTTTATGATTTCTTTTTCTTTACAATCTTTTGGTTTTATAGTTTGATGATAACGTCTATAGTTACCTTTCCAATTAGATAATTGTTGCGGGTTTATATTATATTTTGAAGCAACAAGCGAATTACTTCCACATTCTAAAGCTTCTAATACAATAGCAACTCTTTCTTCTTCAGTAAACTTCCTTATAAATCTTGTACTCATTTATGTCCCCCTCAATTAAGTTATTTTTATTATAATTACATTGAGTGTAATAGTCCAACATTCTGAGGGGGCCTATGAGCTATGAGTTCTTCATTCTTAATTTTTAATTTTTCATTGTAAAAAATGTTCGCATTTTTTACATAAAGTTCCGGTGTTAAATTTTCAAAATGTGGAACAATAAAGGTATAAATAATAGGAAGGAGTAATGTTATGTCTAAAAAGAAAGGAATTACTGAAAAACAAATATTCAAGAAATTTCAAAGCATTACAGAGGCTACAAATCCTAAACCTAGAATTGCTAGAAATTGTGGAAGAGCCTTTATTGTAGGTGGAGCAATATGTACAATAGGACAATTTTTTCAAGAAATATTAATTAATTATGGATTTCCAGAAGATGAAGTAAAAATGATATTACCTATAATAATGATATTTTTAGGAGCTTTATTAACAGGTGTTGGTATATATGATAAGATTGCATCTTATGGAGGTGCAGGAACTGTAGTACCAATAACAGGGTTTTCAAATGCAATAGTTGCACCAGCAATAGAATTTAAGAAAGAAGGATTTGTGTTTGGTGTTGCAGCTAAGATGTTTACTATAGCAGGACCAGTTTTGGTTTATGGAATTGGAAGTTCAGTAATAATAGGAATAATATATTATTTTATAAAATTATTATTTTAGAGAGGTGAGGTTGTATGAATAATAATATAAAATTAAAAAAAATTGGGAAGCAAACAGTTAAATTAGATAATCCACCTAAAATTATAGCGGCATATTCTATAGTAGGCCCAAAAGAAGGGGAAGGTCCACTTGGGAGTTACTTTGATGAAATATTAAATGATGATTTGTTTGGGAAGGAGAGTTTTGAAAAAGCAGAAAGTGAAATGCTTTATACGGCAATAACAGCGGCAATAAATAGAGGAAAATTAAAGGAAGAGGATATAGATTATTTATTTGCAGGAGATTTATTAAACCAATTAACATCATCGTCATTTGCAGCAAGAGAATTAAATATACCGTTTTTTGGTTTGTACGGGGCGTGTTCAACTATGTCAGAATCTTTAAGTATTGCTTCTATGATGATAGATGGAGGCTTTGCAAATTATGTTGTTGCAGCTACATCTTCTCATTTTAGTGCAGCAGAGAGGCAATTTAGATTTCCGTTAGAATATGGTTCTCAAAGAAGTCCATTAGCTCAATGGACAGTGACAGGAGCTGGTGCTATGTTACTTGGTAAAGAAGGTAATTTCCCCGAGGTTACACATGTTACAACTGGAGTTGTTAAGGATTATGGAGTAAAGGATGCTAATAATATGGGTGCAGCAATGGCGCCGGCTGCAGTTGATACTATATCTATGCATTTTAAAGATACAGGAAGAACTCCAGATTATTATGATGTAATAGTAACAGGAGATTTAGGGAAGGTAGGAAAAGAAATAACAGGAAAATTATTGTTGGAATATGGATATGATATTAGATCAAATTATTATGATTGTGGTGATATGATATTTGATGATAGTATTCAAAATACAGATTCTGGTGGCAGTGGATGTGGATGTTCAGCAGTTGTATCAACAGGACATTTTTATAAAAAG
Organism: Clostridium gallinarum; assembly: GCF_014836325.1. Taxonomy (GTDB): domain Bacteria; phylum Bacillota; class Clostridia; order Clostridiales; family Clostridiaceae; genus Clostridium; species Clostridium gallinarum. Next base: position 2,825 of record NZ_JACSQZ010000083.1, on the reverse strand, counting down.
ATGATTAGAAAAGAAATTAGAAGTATGTTATTAATATCAACTGGAGCATTAATGAGCACAACATCTTCATTGCAAGGAGAAAGTATTCCAGGTATTGCTCATGCTGTTGCAATTGAATTTAAGGATTAGAATGGAGGTTTTATAATGGTTTATATAAGTGCATTTATTGTAGGAGGAATTATTTGCGTAATAGGTCAGATACTTATGGACACAACTAAATTAACTCCTGCTAGAATTCTGGTTATTTTCGTAACTATAGGTGCTATTTTAGGTGCTTTTGGATTATATGATAAAATTGTTGAAATTGGGGGTGCAGGAGCAAGTGTGCCTCTTCCTGGTTTTGGAAACTCTTTAGCTAAGGGAGCGATTAAAGCGGTTGAAGAAAAAGGATTAATTGGTGCTTTTACTGGAGGAATAACAGGAACAGCAGCAGGAATAACAGCAGCTATTTTCTTTGGATATTTAATGGCATTAATTTTCAATCCAAAAACAAAATCTTAAATATGTAGAAAATATTAGAAATAATGCTTTAAAAAAGCATCTTAACAATTTATACTATAATTGCTAGGATGCTTTATTTTAATCTGCCTTTTATAGAAATATTTAAGGTGGTGGAGGTTATATGAAAAAATATTATACAAGTTTTTGGGGTAAAGTAGTAGAAGATTTAAATAGTGATATTCATAAAGGGCTTTCTGAAGAGGAATGTAATTTAAGAAGAGCTGAAGAAAATAATAAAATTGAGCTACCTTACTCTAAGGGATTTATAAAGCTCTTATTGGGAGTTTTAGGGCAAAGATACATCTATGTATATTCAATGTTTGTTATCTTATTTTTAATTAATAAATTTTATTTTATGGGAATAGTTTTTTGTTTATTATTAATTATAAATATATTTATAAAATTAAAAAATGAAATACATAAAGATAAGGAAATTGAAATTTTACAAAATTTAAATACATCTCAGGTTTTAGTTTTGAGAGATGGGATTGAAAAGTTAGTTGAAGCAGAAAATTTAGTTAAAGGAGATATAGTTTATTTTAGAAAAAATTCTATAATAGCAGCAGATATTAGAATTGTAGAGAGTGAAAATCTCAAGGTAGATGAAAGAGGTATAACTGGAGAGAATTTTATTAAAGAAAAAGATTCTATAAAAATAGATGAGGAAGTTTCTACAATCAGTGAAATTTCTAATATGATTTTTAGAGGAACAATAATAAAAGAGGGCTCTGGAAAAGGAATAGTAGTAGAAGTTGGAAGAAAAACTCAACTTGGAAAGTTAGTAAATATTATAAGCAATACAAATATTAAAAAAGATACTGTTATTAAAAGTTTAGAAGGAAATTTGTTTAAAATTATAGTATGTTTGATTTTATTACATACTATTTTAATACTATTTTTTCCTGGGAAATTATTAGGGAAAGTAGAGCTTTTTTCTCAAGGAATATTTGCAATAGGAAGTATAGCATTTTCATTTATAATAATAAGCTATGGGAAATATTATAAGAAATACTTATTAAATGTAGATGGAATAGAGTTAAATAATTTTTCGGCTTTATCTACAATTAGAGATGCAAAAATATTCTTTTTAGAAAAATTAGGAAATATATCTAAGGAAAAATTATATGTAGACAAGCTATATACAAATGAGCAGATATATTTATCTAATAAGGTTGACGTTAGAGAAATTAATATAAAAAGACTTATAGATATAGCTATTTTGTGTAACAATTGTAAATATAGTAGTGATAATAACTTTATAAAAGGAGATATTTATGAAGTGGCTTATGTAAAGTTTGGATTAGATAATACTATTTATAAAGGAACTTTAGATAATGCAAATAGAAGAAGATTTCAACTTATGAACTCTTCAAGTGGTGAAATGATAACAACTTTAAATAAAAACAAAAAAGGTTATAGAGCTAATTCAAGAGGAAAGTTAGATAAGATACTAGAATGTTGTACACATATTTTAATTAATGGAATAGAAAGAGAATTGACCTCAGAAGATATTATAAAAATTAAACTTGCAGATCTAAATTTTGCTAAAGAAGGATTATTAACGGAAGCTTTTGCGTATAGAAGTTTTAATTATGAACCAACTAAATATGAAAATATAGAAAGTAATTTGGTTTTTGTTGGAATTATTGCATTAGAAAATCCTTTTATAGATGATGTTGTAGATGATATTAATAGTATTATGTCAGAGGGAATACTGCCTATAATATTTACAGATGAGAATAAAATATCAGCTGAGTTTTTTGGGAAAAAGTTAGGGGTAATAACTGAAGTAGATCAAATTGTATCAGGAGCTGAACTTGAAACCTTAAATGATAAAGATATATTAAAAGTAGTATCTAAAGCTAGGATTTATTGTAAGGTAAATCCCGAGATTAAGAATAAAATAATCTCCTTATATAATGAAGATGGTTATGGATTTATTGCAGAAGGAGAAACTTTAACAGATTTATCTATAGTTAGTTTAGCTAAACTTGGTATAGTTAAAGGGAAGATATCATTACTTTTAAGGAAAATAGGAGATATATTTATTGATAAAAGCAGTATAAAAGCATTTTTTGATATTAAAAATAGATCCTCAGAAATGAATGAAAGTATAAATAGAGGACTTGCTATATATTCAACAATTATGGTATCGGAAATATTACTTTTGAATTTTCAATACTTTTTTAATCAAGGAATATTAGATAAAGAGTATTATATTCTATTAATGAATTTATTTTTTTTATGTCCAATAATATTATTAAATACAATTTACGGAAAATATAAATATAATGATAAAAGAGCAATATTAAGAGGTATTTTAT
>NZ_JACSQZ010000082.1 GCF_014836325.1 Clostridium gallinarum | reverse complement strand
GTAAAAAATAATATATTTAAATTATATTAGATAATTATATAAAATTAAAGACTGCTGACACTTTGTCAGCAGTCTGATAAAAATAAGGATTCAGTAATTGAATCCTTATTTTTATTATATATTATAGACAGTTAATTTTTTTATTGTTTAGATAATCTTTTTTCATAAGAAGTATATAATATTATTGCAATAGTTCCAAAGATTATTGGACCTGCAATTTGGAATATTGTTGAAGTATAATCCTTACTCTCTAATGCAGGTTGTAATATTGTAAATATATTAGCAAATCCAACTGTTAGAGTAACTATAATAGCTGCTATTGTAGCAAATTTTATGTTTTTATAGATTTCAAAAGGCTTTTTAATTTCTTGCTTTTTCTTAAAGTAAATAAAAGCAAAGGATAAAAACATATAAGGAATAGTCATAGCAACATTACCCATTAAAACTAAATAATTTAAAAATACACTTGCACTTTTACCTCCGAAGGAAGATACAAAAATAATTCCAACAACTATAAAGCATTGAATCCACATAGCATTTTTAGGCATACTATTTTTATCTTTTTTAGTTAAATATTTTGGGAGTATTCCTGTTGGAGTACCATCTATTAATTGCTTTAAAGGCGAATAAGCAAGGGTAAAGAAAGCACCAAGTAAGGCTAAAAACATTGAAAGTCCAATATATCTTGCAAATAAAGATCCTAAAATATCTATATTATTTTGAGAAAGGTTAAGTGATTTACCAATTTCAATACCTAAATTTTTAATTACTATATAAGATACATTAGCCATATTTACATCTTGACCATTCAATATATTATTCCAATTAATAAAGAATCCTATAAATAGAATTGCTAGTGAATAGCCAATTGCAATTACAATAGCTGCAATTTTAATTCCTTTAGGAAAAGTAATTTTAGGATTATCAGTAGAATCAACTAATCCACCTACAGCTTCTAATCCACCATAGGCAAAAAGAGCAAATACTAAGAATCCTAATATTCCAAGTGGAGTTTGATAAAATGGATTTGGAGAAGTTATAAAAGATTTAGCTGTTAAAGGTTGAGTTAATTCAAAGTTATTTGAAATTAAAACTATTAATCCACCTATTATTAAAACTAAATTTGCACTTGTAACAAATATTCCACCTATAGAAGCAACTTTAGTAATACTTTTTAGTCCTTTTGATGATATGTATGTTATAAGTATTACGAAAATTATTCCTAAAATTCCTAAGGTTCTTGGTGCATTTAATCCAAATAGAGACCAATTTGATGTAGAATCTCTTCCAAAAATTAAATTAGATAGAGGTACCCAGATTGAAGATGAAACACTTACCATCCAAATTAAATAAGAGCTATACCACATAAATGTACCTACAAATGCATATTTAGGACCTATGGATCTATCCATCCAAGTATAAATTCCACCTTTCTCTTTTCTAAATGCGGCTCCGAACTCTGCCATCATAAAGGCATAAGGTATAAAGAAAAATATAGCAGAAAAAATATACCAAGGAATTGCTGAATATCCCATTAAATAAAATGCTCTAGGAATATTATTGAATCCATATACAGACGTAAAAATCATTAATATAAGAGCTGATAGCGTTAATTTATCAGTATTTTTTTTATTAGACATTATAAATCCTCCTTTACAAGTTTATAGTTTATTTTGTTCATATTTCCTTAAATATATTAAGGGAAGTTTACCCATTTTGAAGTAGATAATTTATTAATAAGAGTAGGAATATATGATATAATGAAAAATATAGATTCATTAGGAGGGAAAAATGGAGAGGATTAAAATAAAAGATGATTTAGACTTTTCAAGGATTATACATGGATATTGGAGATTAATGGAATGGAAATTAAGTAGTAATGAACTAATTAATTTAATTGAAGAAGCCTATGATTTAGGAATAACAACAGTTGATCATGCTGATATATACGGTAATTTTTGTTGTGAGGAAAAATTTGGTGAGGCATTGAGCCTAAAAAAAGGATTAAGAGAAAAGCTTCAGATAGTAACAAAGTGTGGAATAAAATTTCCTTCAGAAAATAGACCGGAAAATAAATCTCATTGTTATGATACAAGTAAGGAACATATAATTAAGTCAGCGGAAAGATCACTTAAGAATTTTAATACTGATTATTTAGACGCTTTATTAATACATAGAGTAGATGCTTTATTAAATCCTGAAGAAGTAGCTGAAGCATTTCATAAGCTTAAAAAGGAAGGTAAGGTTAGATATTTCGGAGTTTCTAACTTCTTACCATCTCAATTTAATATGCTGAATTCTTATTTAGATAATGAACTTATAACTAATCAAGTAGAAATTTCACCACTATGCCTAAACGCTTTTGAGGATGGAACTTTAGATTTAATGCTTGAAAAAAGGGTAAAGCCTATGGCATGGTCTCCACTTGCTGGTGGTAAGTTATTCAATAGTTTAGATGAGAGAGCTTTAAGAGTTAAGAAGGCGTTAAATAAAATAAAAGAAGAAGTAGGTGCAAGGGATATAGATGAAGTTGCATATGCTTGGCTTTTAATGCATCCAAGTAAAATTATGCCTATAGTTGGATCAGGTAAAATAGAAAGAATAAAGTCAGCTGTTCAGGCTACAGAAATTTTATTAACTAGAGATCAATGGTTTGAAATTTATGTTGCTTCAAGAGGCATAGATATTCCTTAAAATAAAAAGATATAAACATTATATTCCTTGCTCCGTCGCATGCGCTCCAAGTCGCCGTCATACAATGTTTATATCTTTGCAAACTGAAGGAAATTATAAAACTATTATTCACAGGGTAATACGTTTATAATTTCCTAAAAAATAAAAAGAGGCTGTCTTTATGGCAGCCCCTAAAGTTTTCATAAGATAAACTAAATTTTACTAAAGATAATAAAGACTATGTTCTAAAATCAAATTTATGGGAACAACGCTTGCAAGTAACAACTATATTACCTTTTTTTCTTGGAAGTCTTAGATTTTGTCCACATTTAGGACATTTAGTAATTTTAAAGTTTTTCTTCTCATTTAAGATATTTTTTAAAACTTTATATGCATATGAAAAACTTGTGAAATCTATAGGCTGAGAATTATAAGGAATTCTCATTCCAAATCTTGATAAAGGTTTATTCAAAAAAGCTATTAATGCATTGTTTTCAGATTGTCTTTTATAAATATTTCTAGAAAATATTCTATATAATGATAATATAATAAGTGCAGTTCCAATAAACCATGTATATTTTGATAAGTTAAAAAATGAAGATAAAAATATTAATAATATGGATAATAAATCAATTCCATATATACCTTTTAAAAAATTCATGCTAACACCTCTGTATAATATATTAAATATATTATAGTATAAAGGTATTATCCTAGCAATGAGGATATATTATATTTTTGTAAATTATATACATAAGGAGTGATATTATGGAGAGTAGCATCCCTAAGGAATATATAAGTAAAATAACAAAGGCTTCAAGCTATTTTATTTTTAGAAATGGTCCAATAAAGAAGTTATATGAAGATGGAAAAATAAGTGATAATGAAATTAAGGGAATTCAAAGGTATATGGAGGGCCATCTAGCATATCTTTTTAATATACTTTTAGAGGAAAATAATTTAAATAAATTTGATTTAATTATATCTACTATGGATAAATTTTATATTAACGATAATGAAGAAATAAAGCTTCAAGATGATGGATTTGATGCATTATATAATAATATATTTAATGTAAATGGAAATAATATTGGTATTAAATTAAATAAGTAATTATTAAATATTTATAATAATTTGGAGGGAAATATGTACATAGCATTTGGAAGAAGAGTAGTTGACACAGAGGAAATAAAAAGCGAAATAGAAAAAAACACTGAGTTTAATGTATTAAAAGATATGAGCAAAGGAACAAAAAGAGAAGACACATTTGCTTATAACTTAAGTATATCAATAGATGTATTAAATGGAATAATTAGAGATGATTATAACATAGATGATTTAAGTGAAGATGAGTTATTTGAAGAATATATGAGTTTAGCAGAAGAACTAGCAACAGATATGGAGGAAATACTTCCAGAAGAATCTTTAATAGATGTTAAAGCTTATAAATGGGATTTATCAGATAATGATATAAGAGTAGTTGTTGCAGGAGTAAATGAAGAAACTGGAGAAGGAAAATTGAAGGATGTAATGAGAAGATTAATAACGCAATTAGAGTAAAAATAAATTTATATTTATTAAAAAAAGAGACAGTTTGTCTCTTTTTTTATACTAACACATTCCGCTTCCGCCACCCATATTATTACCTCCACCACACATATTCATATTATTTGATTGGGGTGGATTTTGTTGATTAGATTGATTTGGATTTTGATAATTATTCTTTTTATAATATTCTATTATTTCTCCAGAACGATTTCGTAAAGTTGTTAAAGTATCTTCGTATTCTTTATTACTAGGATCTAGTTCTATAGATTTAACTATGTGTTCAACACCAATATCAAACCAACCTTTTTTAAAATAGACAAATCCCATTAAATAATTCCATTCAGCAGAATCTTTTAAATCTAATAAATTTAACTTACTTTCTGCAATAGAAATATTATTACTATCTATATAAGATCTAATTTCCTTGTAGATAGCACCATTTACTAAAATATCATAGGCCATATTAGCATCATTAATAATACTTTCTGCTAAAGGGCGAGTATCAATTGAAGAGTTACCTAATGAGTATTCATCAAGAATACTTTTATAAGCTCTTTTTATTTCATCCTTAGAAGATGTAGGGGAAACACCTAAAACCTTATATGGGTCCAATATATTCACATCCTTTATAATATATTAATTATCTTATAATATTTAATATATTGGAAGAATGAAAATAATATGATAAATTAATTCTATAAAAACAAAAAGGAGATAAGGTATGACAAGATTTAAAAAAATATATATAGAAACAACTAATATTTGTAATTTAAGTTGTAATTTTTGTCCTAAAACAAGTAGAAAATTAGGATTTATGAGTATAGAAAGTTTTAAGGAGATAATAAATAAAATAGATGGATATACAAAACACATTTATCTTCATTTAATGGGAGAACCATTTTTAAATAAAAATTTAAAAGATTTTCTTAAAATAGCTAAGGATGCTGATATAAATGTTAATATTACTAGCAATGGAACTTTAATTGATAATGTAAAGGAAGTTTTAATAAATTCAAAAGCCGTTAGACAAATAAATATATCACTTCATAGCTTTGAAGCTAATGAAAATGATGTAGATTTTTATGAGTATATAAATAATGTATTAGATTTTATTAAAGAAGCTAATGAAAAAACTGAAATAATTTGTGCTCTTCGACTTTGGAATATTGATACAGAAGAGTTAAAGGCAAATAATGAATTAAATTTTAAAATAATTAAACTTATTGAAGATAAACTACAATTAGATTTTTCTTTATTAGAAATGATTAAAGAGAAGAGAGGAATAAAATTAAAGGATAGAATATACTTAAATATGGCAGAAAAATTTAGTTGGCCAGATTCAAGCCTTTCTTTAATAAGTGAAGAGGTATTTTGTTATGGACTTAGAGATCAAATTGGAATACTTTTAGATGGAACTGTAGTACCATGTTGTTTAGATAGTGAAGGGAATATACCATTAGGAAATATATTTAATCAAGATTTAGAAGAAATAATAAATTCTAAAAGAGCTAAGGATATATATGATGGATTTTCTAGACGTCGTGCAGTTGAAGATCTTTGTAAAAAATGTGGGTATGCAAAAAGACATTTTTAATAAGGAGGTATGATATTTGAAATATATTTATAATTTAGCTTTTAAAATGTCAATATCAGCAACTATAGCACTTATATTAGCAAATATTTTAAATGTTCAATTTTCAACTGTAGCTGCTGTAATTGCAATATTAAGTATACAAGATACTAAGAAAAAAGCATTAATTGTAGGGAGAAATAGAATTTATGCTTGTATAATAGCAATATTTTTATCTTTTTTAACTTATAAATTTTTAGGACAAAGTCCTATTACTTTTGCGTTATTTTTATTAATATTTATACCATTGACTTCAAGATTTAATATATCTGAGGGGATGGTGCCAGCTGTAGTATTATCTACTCATTTATTTGTAGCAAATGAAATTACATCATATTGGATAACAAATGAATTATTAATAATGATAATAGGAGTAGGGATTGCTTCAATTGCAAATTTATTTATGCCTTCTTTACATAAGCAGTTTGAAGAAGATAAGGCGTATATAGAAAAAAACTATAGATTGATTTTGTCAAAAATGTCTAAATCTCTTTTAACATATGCAGTTGATAGAGATGAAAAGATAATAATTAATAATCTAGAAAAAAGATTAAATGAAAGTATAGATAGAGCTTATAAAATAGCTAATAATAATCTTTTAAAGAGTGATTCATATTATGTAGATTATATGAATATGAGAAAAAATCAATTTGATATCATAAAAAAGTTAAGATCTCACTTTGAAAAGTTTTATATGTCATTTGATCAAACACATATGATATCTAAATTCACTAAAAATGTTGCAGATCAAATTAAAGATACAAATGATTGTAGGGATTTATTAGAAGAGTTAGAGAATATAAAGAAAGATTGTAAGAGGATGGCTTTACCTAAAACAAGAGAAGAATTTGAAAATAGAGCTCAATTATTGCAATTTTTAAATGATATGGAAGATTTGTTAAGAATAAAGAGGAATTTTATATTAACTTATAATTTAGATAATAATAAGAAGTAACATCACTACCTTTAATTTACAATTAAGTGCTTTAGATGTAAAATTAAAGTGGGGGTGGAAAAGTGGAAAATAATAAAGTATTAGAACTAATAAATTTAAGAAAAAGTTTTGGTGAAAAAGATGTTTTAAAAGGAATTAATTTAACTGTAGATAGAGGAAGTATAATTGGTTATATAGGTCCAAATGGAGCTGGTAAGAGTACAACTGTTAAATTAATAATGGGATTAATTACTGGATATACAGGGGAAATAAGAATATTTGGAGAAGAGATTTTAGCAACAGATGAAAGTTATAAAAAAAAGATAGGATATGTGCCAGAAGTTCCTGATATATATGATAGTTTAACTGGTAAAGAATATTTAACCTTTATAGGTCAGCTTTATGGAATAGAGTATAATAAGGTAAATGAAAAAGCACAAAAACTTATGGAGATATTGGGGATTTTAGAGTCCTATGAAAAAAGAATATCCTCATATTCTAAAGGAATGAAACAGAAGCTGATTCTTATATCTAGTTTAATTCATGATCCGGAAATATTATTTTTAGATGAGCCATTAAGTGGATTAGATGCTAATAGTGTAATGATAATAAAAGAAATTTTATCCCACTTAGCTAAGGAGGGGAAGACTATTTTTTATTCTTCTCACATTATGGAAGTAGTAGAAAAGATAAGTGATAGAATTATTTTAATTAATAATGGAGAGATAGTTGCAGATGGAAATTTTGAAGAGTTAAAAAATAACTTTAAAGAAAGTTCCCTTGAAAATATATTTAATGAAGTTACCGGATTCCATGAATATAAAGAATTGGCTGAAGCATTTATTTCAGCAGTAAAAGAGGTATAGACATGAAAGAGTTTAAAGTGCTGAAAATTTTAGATAAGCTATCATGGTTATATACAAAAGCTGGAGTAGATTATAATATACTTAGATTAATAATTAATACTAAGTTAACTATGGATGGAAGAAGGAAATCAACTGTTTTTAATAATGAAACAAATAAGAAAAAGAAAGAATCTAATGAGTTTTATAAAGCATTACTAATGTATGCTTTTATTGGAATTTTTTTAGCGCTTATGCTTATTTTTGATATAAATAAGATGTATTTAATGTCAGGATTTTTTTCAGTAATAATGTTTATGATTTTAACTATTTTTATTTCTGATTTTTCTCATGTTATTTTAGATGTTAGAGATAAAAATATTATATCAACTAAAGGAATAGATAATAAAACAATAAATGCAGCTAAAATAACTCATGTTTTTATTTATATGACTTATTTAACTTTATCATTAGTAGGAGTTTCTTTTATAGTATCATTAAAATATGGAATAATTTATTTTTTGATATTTTTTATTGAAATTATATTAATAGATATATTTATGATAATAATTACAGCCTTAGCTTATCTTTTAGTATTAAAGTTTTTTGATGGAGAAAAGTTAAAGGATATAATTAATTTTGTGCAAATTGGTTTAAGTATATTTATGGTTGTAATATATCAGATTGTACCAAGATTATTTAGTATAATTGATATATCAAAGATAAATTATAATGAAAAAATATGGCATTTATTAATTCCACCAATGTGGTTTGCAGCGCCATTATCAATTCTTTATGGTGAAGAAATAACAATTATTAAAATTATAATGAGTGTTTTAGCAGTAAGTATTCCTATTATATCTATAATTATTTACTTAAAACTCACACCAACCTTTGAAAAAAATCTTCAAAAGTTAAATAATAATGAAGCTAATATAAAAGAAAAAGGTAGGTTGCTTATAAAAATAAATAATTTATTTTGTAAAGATAATACAGAAAGAGCATTTTTCAATTTTGCTATTGGAATTGTTAGCTCTGAAAGAGAATTCAAGCTTAAGGTTTATCCTAATTTAGCTTTAGGAGTAGTTTTACCTATAGTATTTATGATGCCAGGAATAGATAGGAACAATCCGATTGGAATATTGGAATCTTTAAGAAACTCTAGGCAATATTTATCTATATATGCTTTTGCATTGGCTATTCCTAATATACTAATTATGAGTAGATATTCAGAAAAATATATGGGAGCATGGATATATCAAATTGCACCTATAAAAAATATGTCATCAGTATTTAGAGGCGTATTGAAGGGAGTAATATATAAATTTGTTGTAATTCCATATTCCATTATTTCTTTAATTTATATTATGATTTTTGGACCTAAAGTAATACTTCATTTAATTATAGTATTTTTAGTTCTAATTTCTTTAGTGATTTTAAATTTTATAATATTAAAAAAGAGTTTACCATTTTCTAAGAAGTTTGAAGCTACTAATGGTGGAGAAAGTGTTGGGATTGTTTTTATTCATATGATTAGTGTATTAATAGCATTAGGAATCCATTTCGCTTTAAGTAATAATAAAATAGCAAGTTATATTTATATTTTTATTTTAATAATATTTAATTTATTACTATGGAAGTATTCATTTAATATATCAAAGGAAAAATTAATGAATCAATAAAGAGGCTATATAATTAGCCTCTTTATTAATTTGAATTTTTAGCGTGATAAATACCTTTCTATTTAACACAATATGTTTTTAGTATATAATATATTTTAAAGATAAGAACAAATTAAGGAGATACATTATGGCAAAGGTTATAGTTATTGGAGCAGGTCCAGCTGGAATAATGGCTGCTTTATCAGCTTCAAAAAATAATGAAGTTATATTAATAGAGAGAAATACTGAAATCGGTAAAAAGTTAAAACTTACTGGTGGAGGAAGATGTAATATTACAAATAATAGAGATATTGAAGAGTTTTTTGAGAAAATAGTTACAAATAAAAAGTTTTTATATAGTGCTCTATATACTTTTACTAATACTAGTCTTTTAGATTATTTTTCAAGTAAGGGCTTGGAATACAAGGTAGAATATGATCAAAAAGTTTTTACGAAAAGTGATAAGGCTGATGAAGTTATTGAAATATTTCAAAGAGATTTAATGGAAAGTGATGTTAGAATATATTACAACACAAAGGTTAGTGACTTAATAGTAGAAAATAATGTCGTAAAGGGAGTTATTACTGAAGAAGGAAAGAAAATACTTTCCGATAAAGTAATAGTTACAACAGGTGGTAAGAGCTATCCAACAACAGGATCAGATGGGAGTATGTTTGAGATATTAGAAAGACATGGACATACAATTAATAATTGTTATCCTGCCTTAATACCTCTAGTTATTAAAGAAGGATTTATAAAAAATCTTCAAGGAATAGCAATGAAGGAAGTAGTAATAAGTACAACTATAAAGAAGAAAAAAATAAAAAGGCAAGGAGATATGATATTTACACATTTTGGAATATCTGGTCCTGGAGTTTTAAAGTTTTCTTCATACATAAATAAACTACTAAAAGATATGGAAGTAAAAATAAATATAGACTTTTTACCTGAAGTTTCAAAGGAAGAATTATCTAATTTAATAAGATCTAACAATAAAAGTCTACTAAATAATTTAAAACAATATCTTCCACAAAACTTTATTAAAGAAATACTTACTATGTTAAATTTAAATGAAGTAAAGGTTTCTGAATTAAAGAAAGAAGATGAAAATAAACTTATAGGATGTATTAAAGAAATGAGTTTAACAGTAGAGGATACAATAACTATTAAAGCAGCTATGGTTACTAGTGGAGGAGTTACTGTAAAAGAAATAAATGCTTCTACAATGGAATCTAAAAAAATTAAAAATTTATTCTTTGCAGGAGAAGTTATTGATATAGATGCTGAAACAGGTGGATATAATCTACAAATGGCATTTTCTACAGGATATCTAGCAGGAATAGATGAAAATTAATGAAAAGATTGCCTTTTTGGCAATCTTTTTCAGACTGCTGACAAAGTGTCAGCAGTCTTTAATTTTATATAATTATCTAATATAATTTAAATATATTATTTT
>NZ_JACSQZ010000081.1 GCF_014836325.1 Clostridium gallinarum | reverse complement strand
TATCTAATATGATATTTTTTACAATTATATTAATAAATACAATAAATTATTTTGAAAATTTTCCTATAGTAATAAAAAATTTATTATATCAATCAAATATTAAACCAGGAATTCATTATTTAATATATATAATTAATATCGCTATAAATATATTTTTTAGATTATCGTTTATTTTATTTTTAATTAATAATATAAAAAAAATTGTATACAATGTGTTAAAAGAAAGAGGAGTTTATGGAAAGTAATAATATACATTTATTTGAGTTTAATGGGAAAAAGTATGCTTATTTAAATAATGCATATATAGTAATAGCATTGAATGATTTATCTTATAAAGTATTTCAACAACATAATAAATATGGAGATTTAAATATAGATGAATTAAAAAGTTTTAATTTTAGTATTGATAGGATAAATAAAATTAAAGAAGTTTATAATAAACTAAAAAATTATGGGGTATTTGATTGTAATTATATTAATTTAGATTGTTTGAATAAAAATTCAAAAAATCCAATTTATAATACTGCAACAATTTTTTTAACAGATAAATGCAATTTGAAATGTATTTATTGTTATGAAGATAATAATGGACATACTTTTATTGATAAGAAAGTAATTACAAAAACATTAGAGTTTTTAAAAGAAAATTCTTATGATAAAAAGATAAATATTAATCTCTTTGGAGGAGAACCATTACTTTCAATAGATTTAATTAAATTTTTATTAAATGAATCATCAAGGCTAGGAATAAACAATAGAGTTAATTATTCAATAACTACAAATGGAACAATAATGAATAATGAGATTTTTAATATTTTAAAGAAAAACAATATATCTATAGCGTTAAGTTTAGATGGAAATAAATCGCAACAAAATATAAATAGACCATTTAAAAATGGTAGAGCATCATTTGAAGTTATAGATAAAAATATTGAAAATTATTTTAAGAAATTGAAAGAAAAAATAGTTGTAAAATCTACTATAACTAAAAATAACAAAAATTTAAAAGATATTTATAATCAAGTAGAAAAATATGATTTTGATGTTTCTATTATTAATTTGGCTATTACAAATGATGAAAATATAAAATTATCTGATTTAGAATTTGAAGATATACTAAGAATATCAAATTTAATTGCAAATGATTATGTTTATAAAGTTATTAATAATATAAAATGTCCTGCTCCTAGTTTTATTACGATGTGGCTGATTCAAATGTATCCTAATTTAAGAAGAAATAGTTATTGTGGAATAAATGATAATGCAATAGCAATTGATACTTATGGAAATATCTATGCTTGCCATAGATTTGTAGGAATGAAGAATATGATTTTAGGAAATATAGCATCAAATGATTCATTAAAATTAAATGATAAAAGAGAGAAATATCTAATACAAAATGAAAATTGTGAAAATTGTTGGTGTAAAAATATATGTAATGGTGGATGTGCACATGAAAATTATATATTTAATAACCCAAAAGATTTTAATTTTATTTGTCTTTTAAGACAAAAATGGATAGAAATTAGTTTGGGGGTATATGCTGAAATATGTAATTCTAATCCCAAAGCATTAATTAATATTGTAGGAGATGATATTTTTTCTAATGAAGCAAATAGATTTATAGCATTAGATAAAATTTGATAATAATATAAATTTATAATTTGCTATAATAAGAAATTATTTAATTTAGGAGGGTGTTAGGGTTTATGGTAATAGATTTAATATTAACAGGTAAGTGCAATTTAAGATGTAAATATTGTTTTGAAAATAGAGAAAATTGCAAAGTAAATTCAAGAGATGAACACGTTGATAGTTCTGATATGAATTACGAAACAGCTATTAAATCAATAGAATATTTTAAAAATATTGCAATAAAAAATAGAGAAAGTATATTGCAAATTAATTTTTTTGGAGGAGAGCCTTTATTAAAATTTAATATAATAAAAGATATAGTAAATTATTGTAATAAAAACATAGATGATATTGAATGTGTGTTTTCAATGACAACAAATGCTACATTATTTAATGAAGAAATTTGTGACTATTGTATAGAAAACAATTTTACAATTATGTTCAGTATTGATGGAAATAAATTATCTCATAATAAAAATAGATTAACTAATAATAGTGAGGGTTCATTTTATTTAATTGAAAAAAATTTAAATTTTATAACTAAATTTATTAATACATCTAAAAAATCTCAAATAAAATATATACTTAATCCTAATAATATAAATTACTTTTATGAGAGTATGATTTATTTAAGTAAATTTAACTCACCAATAAGTTTTGATTTTAATTATGAAGAGTTATGGAAACAAGAAGATATCAATATTTTTCAAAAAGAATTTGAAAAATACTTGAAATTCTATAAAGAAAAAAGAGAGATTATTGGAAGTGAGTTTAATAGTATAGAAATAGAAAGGATATTAAAATCTTTAAGTAATTATGAAATAAACAAATATTGCAATGCAGGAGAGACAATGTTTGCTATAAACTTTAATGGGGATATATATCCTTGCTCGAGATTTATATTGGAAACTAATGAATCATTAGGAAATATTTATAAAAATCATAAAACAATCGAACTGCAAAATAATATAAATTATTGTGATGAATGTTCACTAAAAAATTATTGTAATGCACAATGTAAATTTATAAATAAATTATATACAGGAAGTATTTTGAAACCACCTAAATTTTTTTGTGATATTCAAAAAATTTTATTTTATTATATATATAAAACTTTTATATAAAATTACTTTTAGTTATAATAGGAGGATGTTATATGAAAAGTTTAAAATTAAAAATAGGTTTGTTACTAAGTTTTATTATAATTGGAGTTACTTTATTTATTAATTTTTATAAGCCTTTTGATAAAGAAAAAGAACTGTATAAAGTTTTAAATGCAGAACACTTTACTTATTATAGTTATACAAAAGATAATATAAAAGAAATTAAATCTTTAAATAATTATATTAATTCAATATATGATGATTTTGAAAATAATCTTGGAGTAAATATAGATAAAAAAATAGATATTATGATTTATAAAGAATCTAATGATTTCACATCAGCTATAGATTTCGGTACATCTGAAAAAGTAGTGCCATTAGGGGGAGCAAATGGAATAGGAATATATATAGTAGAAAATCAAAATGGTTATGATATTAAAGAAATATTCAGGCATGAATTAATTCATAAACTAACGTTTGCTAGAAATGTTTCTATGTCAAATCCAGCATATGAATGGTTATGTGAGGGGATAGCATATTATTATACTTATATTGATAACAATAAAAATTATAGAGCAAATAATACATTAAGAGTAGCAGCATTAACCAATAATATTCCTGATTTAAGTAAAATATTAAAAAATTCTAGCTCTGTAACTGATGAATTTGGATATGATGCATATAGATCTATAGTTGATTTCGTTATTAGTAAATATGGAAATGATAAGTTACTAGAAATAATAGATAATGTTGGAGTAAAAAATATAAACGAAGTTTTAAGCTTAACAGAAGAAAAATTTATTGAAGAATGGAAAAATTTTATGATTGAAAATTATTAATTAACCAACAAGAAATATTTGTTAAATTTCTTGTAAATTCAGACTGCTGATAAATTATCAGCAGTCCTAATATAAATCATTAACTATATTTAATTAGTGATTTTTTTACTTACTAAATTAATTTTATAATGAATCATTAGTTGGCATAAGAAAAACTAATGCTACATATACCCAAAACATAACTCCTATAAAGACTATAAATAATACTCTTAATATATTTGAATTGAATCCAAAATAGCTTGCAATTCCTCCACAAACCCCACATATAACTTTATCTGAATTAGATTTATATAATATTTTATTCATTATTACTCCTCCAGTTAAAATATACTATATTTAATATTATATCATAAGCTTGCATTTCTTTTTATTTCTATTAACTCATTTTCTACATCTTTATATGAAAAATATACTTTATCATTATAACCACTAAAATATTCTAATCCTTCATGTCCCCATTCTCCTGGATTTGATACAATAATATTTCCATCTTTATCAGCTCTTATTTCAAACCCCTCACAAATATGTTTTTCTATTGAAAAAGTTGGTTGTGGACATTCATAGCCTTTCTTTAAATGATAACATTTTATGATATTAAAATTAGCTTCCTCCCCATGCTCGCAAACTTCACAAGGGCAGTCATCACGCTCTATTGTATATACTATATCTCCAATTTTACAAGGTAATTTAATATTCATAATTTTTATAACCTCCATTTAGTTCAAAGTAAATATTCTATTTAAAAAGCACCTTTACTTTAGGCAAACAATGAGTTATAATCTTATTGTCGGTAAGGGTATAACTACATTGTTATGCCTTTTTTATTTATATTTCTAAATTGCTCCTGTCAGTATTTTCACCTATAAAACAAATACCTTTATATATCCAATTACCATTTTCATTATTAAATGTTATATAGATAGCTTTATATTTATTAGCTTTATCATCTAAAACATGGTCATATGCTTCGCCACCTTGCAACATATAGCTATTATCTGTTTTAGGAGGTAAAACATTTCTAAAATATTCTATTATCTCATTATCAACAATATCATTAATATTTAAATAGTCTGTTATATCACCTTTCCATTCTTTATATGTTTTTATTTTTTTCAAATTAAATATTTTATGAATAGCTTTTTCAAATAAATTAAATACTTTCATAAGTAATGGACTATCTAAATCTAAATCGTCCCAACTTCCATATTTAACAGTACATCCACCAAGTACAATTATTTTTTTATCTTCACATAAAATAAAATCTAATATTGTTTCTGAATCATATAAGACAGCTCCTTTTCCAGTTTGGCTATCATAACCAACTACTGATAACCAATTATTAATCTCATTAACTTTTTTACTTAATTCTGAAAAATTTAAACCCATAATAAATCCAATCCTTTCATTTTAAATTAGAACTCTCGGTTAGCACCTCGTGTTGTTGTTTTTTTGTTGAGCCTAAGACTACATATCGAAGTGAGTTGTAAAGGAAAATGGAAGAAAAAATTTTGGCTGCTAACTGCAGATCTAGTTGGCCGACAAAATTTTTTATGGAATGGCTTTACAACTTGAGCGGAGATATGATAGGCTGGTGATTCAAAAAAACAAGATGAAAAGAGAAGTCCTTTACGGACTTCTTACCTATTTGGAAGCACTCCATCGGGACACGCTTATAGGAAAAAGAAGCTTAGATATTATTTGTTTTAGATTGGTCGCTCGGGTAGATGGAACAAGCTAAAGCAATATAATATCTTAGCTTATTGAAGTGTTATAAGTGGGTGATGGGAATAGTGCCAGGAAAATTTAAATGTGTCCCAGGAAACTCAAAAATTTTATTGATTTTTATAAAAAAATAGGCTAAAATTTATATAAAAACAATTGTGTCCCAGGAAACAGAAAGAAGGCATAAAAGTGAGAGAAAAAATAATAAATTTAATAGAGCAGGGTATTTCACTAAAAGAAATAAGTGAAAATTTAGGTGTTAATTATAATACAGTAAGACAAATTTCAGTATCAAATAAATTACTTAAAAATTTTTCTGAATATCTAACAAATGAACAAATAGAAAAAATGAAATCACTAGGAAATAATATAAGAGCTTTAGCACCTATAAAAAATGATAAAGATTTAATAATTACACTAGCTGACTATATATATGATGGAATCACAAGAAAAGAAATAGAAGAAATAGTATCAAGTATAGATGAAATAAGAGAAAGAAAATCCAACCTAATAGAAAACTATGATTTTGAATTATCTATTATTAATGAAAAAATAGAGTATTTAAATGAACAAATAAAATTAATAAATAGTAAGGATTTAATTGATCTATTAACCAATCAATTTAGATTTATCAAAGATATAGAAGATAAAGAAATTAGAAAAGGGTATTTAAATTTAATTGCTATAAAAGTTCATTACAATAGAGTTTTTTATGCTTTAGGTAGACGGGTAAATCTTAATCTATGGAACAAACTAAGGAGAGCAGAAGCAATAATACCAGGAGCAAATGAAATAGTTGATATGGAAAAGTTTAAAGAGCTTACTATAAATACTATAAAGAGAAATAATTATTATAAGGATTTTGAAAAAGAAAGAAATATAGTAGAAATTAAACATTTAACTGTAGAAAATCAGTTAAAACCTTTAATAGAAGAAAATAATAATAAAATAATTGAGTATAAAAATAAAATTGAAAATGTAAGAAAAGATATAGGAAAATCTACTAAAAAAGCAATTAATAATTATTTTGAAGAAAGAGAAATTAGAAATAAATATATTACAAAGTATGATAGTATAACACATCCTAAAATACAACAAGGAGCTGCAAAGTGGTTATATAATAGCGGTTATATATCTACTATAGAATTAAGTAAAGATAAATATAAATTTGATGTTATAGGATACGATGATAATACCATTATTATAATGGAAGCTAAAGCTAGTTTAGCAGATTTAAAAAATGATAAAAAGATAATTGATTATATGAATTATTGTGATAAATTATATATAGTTTCAAATAATTATTCTGTTTGTGATGAAGCTAAAAATATTGATAGTAGAGTAGGGGTAATTAAGTTAAATGATGGCTTTGGTTTTCAAGAAGTTATAAAAGAAGCTGAAAATTTAAATAATGGAGATAGGAGCTTAGTGCCTTATATAAATAAGAAAAATTCAAGAAAATTTATATTTGGATATTAATTAAAGAAGTTCATTTTTTTCTTATTTAAGCTTATATGGAAAGTATTTATAAGATAATTAAAAATTAATCAATGATTCTGATATCAAAAATATATAAGTAGCATATAGAATTTTTTATTATATAGATTTAACTATATAATAGTAATATCTATATAGCAAAAGAAAAGTATTATTTAATATATAGTTTAAATAATACTTTTTTGTTTTATTTGTAATTATTTATTACATTAAAATATTGTTAAAATTACAATTTAAAAATATAGAAATTATAATATGATATGATGATTTAGTAATAAGATTGAAAAGGGGTTGATATAAAAATGAGGTATAAAATATTCAAACCATTCTTTAATAACCTTATAAAAAAATATGGAGAAAGAGATCTTCTTAGATTAAATGATATAAAGTCAGATTTGTTAAGAAATAATTTGTACAATCAATTATTATATTATTTAGAAAATGATTATATAAGAGTTATATATAAAGAATTTACTAGTTTTAAAGAAATGAATCAAGAACAAGATAAAAATGATAATATCTTTAGTATATTTTTAAAAAATATAGAAATGGATGAGTATATTGAATATATTGATAATAAATATCCACTTTTAAAGAAAAATTCATCTAAAAAGATACATGATTATATAGATTTAGTTTGTGAAATATATAATAATTTTTTGTTAGATAAGAAAAATATTGAAAAAAATATTTTTGAAAAATGTGGTGAATTAATAGACATATATGTTATGCAAGGTGATATTCACAATGGTAAAAGTGCATGTAAAGTTGTAACAGAAAATAGTTCATTTTATTATAAACCGATTAATTCATTAAATATGGAATTATTTTATGACGTTTTGGATTTGATAACAGGTAATATTAAAGAATTAGATATAAAAAAAATTAAATATTTTTCAAGGGATACACATACATGGTTAGAAGAAATAAAATATGAAACTTGCTTTGAAATAGATGAGGTAAAAAAATATTACTATTTATCAGGAATTTATTTAATGATATTTTATATCTTTTCATCTTATGATATGCATTTTGAAAATATAATAAGTAATAAATCTACGCCAGTAATAGTTGATTTTGAGA
This sequence comes from Clostridium gallinarum, assembly GCF_014836325.1. Classification (GTDB taxonomy): domain Bacteria; phylum Bacillota; class Clostridia; order Clostridiales; family Clostridiaceae; genus Clostridium; species Clostridium gallinarum. The sequence continues at coordinate 2,979 of NZ_JACSQZ010000081.1, read as the reverse complement.
CTATAGCTCATGCATCTACTACAAAATCAGAGTATGATAATGATTTTAAAGAAGTAATAAATAGTATTCTTAATTCTGCATTTATTCCATATATAAATGATAATGGAGCATTTGATATAAATTTAAGTGGTATACTTTCAGAAACAGATGTTTCAGAGAATAATGAATCTTATATCTATACTGTAGATGATAAATATGGTATTAAGTTAGAGAAATATAAATCATGCTTTTATGTAGAAAATCAAGTTTCTTTGAATAATGAAAATGTTTTAGAAAAATATATTACATTAGAAGAAATACGTAAATTAATAAGAAGTGGATTTGAATATGCAAGCAATGTAATAATTGATAATAAAGATAAATTAGAATCAATTGCATTACTTTATATGAAGAATGAAAAGTTAGAATTAAGGCAATTATTAAGACCTACACAAGTGTATCATCAATTTATTGAATCTTGTAAACATCCAGATATTTTAATTTCTGAAAAAAAACAAGATGAAATTTTAATAATTTTAGAAAGTAATTTTACTCCATCAAGCTATGGATATATTAGAGTTGAAGAAGAAATATCTAAATTAAAAGAAGGGTATATTCCTAAATTCTATAGTTTGGGATATTCAAAAGATTTATACTCAGATGGAAAAATAATATGTAAAGATTATTTTGTAGAATCTGCATTAGAAATGGTTATAAAGAAAATTAGATCATTAGATTATAATCAAATAAAATATCAGATGAGATTTATTGATTTATCTATATTAACTTTAGAAAAAAGTGATAGCTTTGGAAAAACTACAGTATTAAAAAATAAAAAAGGAGATATAGATGTTAAATATATAAAAGATATTATATATGATTTAATTGATGATATAGATAATTCTACAATTGATTATGGCAATAATTTCAAATCTATTTTTGGTCCACATTTAACTGATAAAAAAAATATGTGGCGATTAAGAGATTTTAGTGTTGATATTTATGAAGATGGGGGAGTAATATTATTACTTGCTTATTATGGATATACATTTAATTGTAATAAATCAATAGATTTAGCAATAAATTTATTGAATTATATTAATCTATTTAAAGATGATCAAAGAATAACCAATAATTCTATTTTTACAGGAAAAGGAAGTTTGTTGTATTTAAATTATAATCTATATAAAGTATTAGATAAAATTGATATATATAAAATTAATTCAAATGAATATAAACAAATTTATTATGATATTGCAAATAATCTTTTAGATAAGATTATTGAAAAAGAGTTTGATAGTGAAGATTTTGATTTTATGGGAGGAGCAATATCAAGTATATACTTTATAGCTAAGACTTATTTAGATTATTCTGAAAATTATGAGGGGATTAAATCTAAGTTAGGTGAAATAACAGAAAAAATTAAGCTTGAATTCAAATATGAATGGATAAATAAGTTTGGATATGCTCATGGTATTACAGGAATAGTAGTATGTTTAAGTGTATTATATAAGGTTACAAATGAGTCAGACCTATTAATAATAATTAAAAATTTATTAGAAAAAGAAAATAATATATTAATGGAAAACATGGTTGATTTAAATAATTCTTGGTGTAAAGGAATATCAGGAATTTTATTAGGTAGAAATTTATGTGTTGAAAATATTTTAATTTCTGAAAGTAAAAAAGAAATAGAAATTAAAGAAATAGAAATTAAAGATTTAGCACTTAGATTTAATGATTATTTATATAATGAAAAATATGAAGAATTAATTTTTAATGAAAGCAATTTATGTTTATGTCATGGGTTATATGGGAATATTGAAGTATTACTAAGATTAGGAGCTAAAGATAAATTCAAAGAAAAGATATATAAAAAGTATTTTGATTCATTTGATAATATTAATTGGGTAGATTCTCTTAATATCCCTATTAATACATTTATGCTTGCTAATACAGGTATTGCATATGTATTATTAGAAATTTTTTATGATAATATACCTTCAATACTTTCATTAGATATATTTGAATAAAAAGCATATTAGAAATTTTAATAAGAGTGGAGGAGTATTATGAAAGTATTCGTTTATATTGGAAGTCCAAGAGGTGAAGAATCAACGGGATATCAATTTATAAAAAAGGTTGAAGAACATTCAAAAACTTTAAGGAATGATATTATTTTTGATATATTTAGTGCTGATAAATTAAATATTAAAGAATCAGATGGAACTGGTAAAGAGTTTATTACAGGAAATACTATATATGATGATGATATGAAAATAATAGAAAAGTCTCTTTTATCAAGTGATTTTATCATTTTTTTATCACCAGTATATGCTCATAATATAAGTGGACAAGCTAAAATATTTATTGATAGATTATCATATTGGCTACATATATTTAGACTTATAGGAAAAAAGGGATATGTAGTAAGTGTTTCATGCAATAATGGAAATGATTTAGTAAATTCTTATTTAACTGAAGTTATGCAGTTTTTAGGTATTTATGTTTTAGGAGAAATGAGTATAGAAACTACAAAAATAAATAGTGATGATGTACTGAATAGTTATGCTAGATTTTTAGCAAAGAAAATTGTTATATCTCAAGAAGAAAGTGATATAGAAATTCCATATACACAAGAGAAAATGTTTGAGCATCAAAAATTAACACATTTAAAATCTGAAATATATTCAAAAGAAAAACAATTTTGGAAAGAAAATAATTATTTTGATTATAATACATTTGAAGATTTATTCAAAAGTAGAATGAAAGTTTAATTATATTTATTAGATGAGGAGAATCTGTCATATGTATAAACTTATTAAAGAATTAGTAAAAAAAAATAAGATATCAATATTAATTATTTTTTTATTGCAGTTTATCTCTTCAATTATTTCAATGTTTACTCCATATTTAAATGGAAGCTTTATAGATTCTTTAATATCTGTATCTGTAATTAATCAACTAGTTAACTTTATATTATTTATAGTTCTTCTTAGT